>NZ_SCOK01000006.1:0-150428 GCF_005502555.1 Pseudomonas sp. D(2018) | reverse complement strand
CCGGAGCAACGATGGAGCGAGGGAACCCCGGCGAAGCCGGGGCCGGATGCAGGGGCAAGCCCTTTGGTTCCTTTCTGGCGTTTGAGAAAGGGACTCGCCTGGGAAGGCGAAACCAGAAACATCAGCAGAACTCGGCAAGCAGCCTGGCTCCGGACGTTCTAGCAACACTTAACGCAGACATAGCCAATTCATTCGCCAAGGGCAGCGCAGCTGCCCCCCCTTCTTGCGGTCGATCACGCACTCACCAACACTTCGAACCCGCCAAAGATCATCCGCTGGCCATCGAAGGGCATGGTGCTCGGGTCGGGTTTCATGCGCGGGTCTTCCATCACTTTCGCCATGCCTTCATCGCGAACCTGCTTCGAGGGCCAGGTGATCCACGAGAAGACCACGGTTTCGCCTTCCTGCAATTTCACCGACATGGGGAAGGAGGTCACCTTGCCCTCGGGCACGTCGTTACCCCAGCACTCGACGACGCTGAGCGCGCCGTACTCCTTGAAGACCCCGGCGGCCATCTCGGCCACCTTGCGGTAGGCCTCACGGCTGGCGGTGGGGACGGGCACTACGAAGCCATCTACATAGGTCATGATCGATCTCCTGTCTGGATTCCGTTCTGTCGATTGGAACCGGCCTTGACTGGCCGATCTAACCAAGAGTCGAAAGAGCTCGTTGGCGTTCGACAGGATTGTCGCCGTAATCGGATGGATCCGACCGGCGGTGAGGATTTTCTGATGGCCGCCGCCCTTGCTTTGGCCGGGCAGGGCCACCGATGATGCCTGGCTCTCACAACTGTGGCTGACAAGGAAGTACTGATCATGAAGTTCGGATACACGATCGCCTATGTGTCGGATGTGCGAAGCACCCTGGAGTTCTTCGGATTGGCATTCGGCTTACCTGTCCGCTTTCTGCATGAGTCCGGCGACTACGGCGAACTGGAGACTGGGGCCACGAGTCTGGCTTTCGCTTCCCATGAGCTTGGGGATATGAATCTTCCGGGCGGCCATGTCCGCGCCAATGAATCGTCGCAGCCATTGGGCATTGAAATCGCCTTGGTGACGTGCGATGTCCCTGCCGCCCACCAACGTGCACTGGCGGCCGGAGCGCAGGAGCTGGCAGCTCCGCAGGAACGACCCTGGGGGCAGGTGGTCTCCTATCTGCGTTGCCCTGACGGACTGCTGGTTGAGCTCTGTTCACCCATGGGAGAGTAGAACCTGCAATGGGTATCGCGGGGCACTCATACTCATCAATGGCGAGGTTCTGCGTTCGCCGAACCCGCAGATTGCCGCCTAGCCCTTTGATCCGCCCAAGAAGAAGCCCCGCATGAACGGGGCTTCTTTTTGGCGCCAGCCTTACTTATTTCGATTGTCGTACACGTGGCAGGCCTTGCCCTCGGAGCGCTTCAGCGAGTAGCTGGGGCGCAGGATGATGCGCGAGCTGATGCCGATGTAGGTCTTGATGTACTTGCCCAGCTCGTTGCAGACAGCTTGCTGCTGGGACTCACCGAGGTTCTCGTGCTCGTGCTTGAGCTCGACGTGGACCTCGATGCTGTCCAGGTTGCCGTTGCGGAACAGGTGGATCTCGTAGTTCTCGGAGAGTTGCTTGACCTTCAGCACCTGTTCTTCGATCTGGGTCGGGAATACGTTCACGCCGCGGATGATCAGCATGTCGTCGCTGCGGCCGGTGATCTTGTCCATGCGCCGCATGGGGCGCGCGGTGCCCGGCAGCAGGCGGGTCAGGTCGCGGGTGCGGTAGCGGATCATCGGCAGCGCTTCCTTGGATAGCGAGGTGAACACCAGCTCACCCATCTGGCCGTCCGGCAGTACGTCGCCGGTCACCGGGTCGATGATCTCGGGGTAGAAGTGGTCTTCCCAGATGGTCGGGCCGTCCTTGGTTTCGGCGCACTCCATGGCCACGCCCGGGCCCATGATTTCCGAGAGGCCGTAGATGTCGAGGGCGGTGATCCCCAAGCGCTCTTCGATGGCGCGGCGCAGCTCGGCGGTCCAGGGCTCGGCGCCGAAGATGCCGAGACGCAGCGCCAGTTTGTGCGGGTCGATGCCCTGGCGCTCGATCTCGTCGGCCAGGTTCAGCATGTAGGACGGGGTGACCATGATGATGTCCGGCTGGAAGTCGCGGATCAGTTGGACCTGCTTCTCGGTCTGGCCGCCGGACATCGGGATCACGGTGCAACCCAGGCGCTCGGCGCCGTAGTGGGCGCCGAGGCCGCCGGTGAACAGGCCGTAGCCGTAGGAGATGTGCACCTTGTCGCCCTTGCGGCCGCCGGCGGCGCGGATCGAGCGCGCCACCACGTTGGCCCAGGTGTCGATGTCGTTCTGGGTGTAGCCGACCACGGTGGGTTTGCCGGTGGTGCCGCTGGAGGCGTGGATGCGCACGATCTCGCTTTGCGGCACGGCGAACATGCCGTAGGGGTAGTTGTCGCGCAGGTCGCTCTTGCCGGTGAAGGGGAACTTCGCCAGGTCTTCGAGGGATTTCAGGTCATCCGGGTGCACGCCCTGTTCATCGAAGCGCTGGCGGTACAGCGGGACGTTTTCGTAGGCGTGCTTCAGGCTCCAGCGCAGGCGTTCCAGTTGGTGCTGGCGTAGCTGGTCGACGCTGGCGGTTTCCATCGGGTCAAGCAAGGCGGTATTGGCAATCATGTTCATGGTTTCACTCAAATTATTTTTATGCCGAAGCCATGTAGGCTCCTGAGTGCTGAGGAAGAGGATACTCCTCACCCGTTTTTCAGATCTCGGTTGTTGCGTTTCAGAGCCTTTCAATGATCAGGGCGATGCCCTGTCCCACGCCGATGCACATGGTGCAGAGGGCGTAGCGGCCCTGGCGTTCTTCCAGTTCGTGGAGGGCGGTGGTGACCAGGCGTGCGCCGCTCATGCCCAGCGGGTGGCCGAGGGCGATGGCGCCGCCGTTAGGGTTCACGCGCGGATCGTTGTCGGCCAGGCCCAGTTCGCGCAGCACGGCGAGGCCCTGGGCGGCGAAGGCTTCGTTCAGCTCGATGACGTCCATGTCGGCCAGCGACAGGCCAGTCAGTTCCAGCACCTTGCGGGTCGCCGGTACCGGGCCGATGCCCATGATGCGCGGCTCGACGCCGGCGGTAGCCATGCCCACCACGCGGGCACGCGCCTTGAGGCCGTGGCGCTTGGCTGCGGCACTGCTGGCCAGCAGCAGGGCGCAGGCGCCGTCGTTCACACCCGAGGCATTGCCGGCGGTGATGCTGCCGCCCTGACGGAACGGTGTGCCCAGCTTGGCCAGCTGTTCCAGGGTGGTGTCGCCGCGCGGATGCTCATCCTGCTCGACGATCTTCGGCGGGCCTTTGCGCTGGGGAATTTCTACCGGGACGATTTCCTTCGCCAGTCGCCCTTTGGCCTGGGCGGCGGCGGCGCGTTGCTGGCTGCGCAGCGCGAAAGCGTCCTGGTCCTCGCGGGAGACGTTGAATTGCTCGGCGACGTTCTCGGCGGTTTCCGGCATGGAGTCGATGCCGAACTGGCGCTTCATCAGCGGGTTGACGAAGCGCCAGCCGATGGTGGTGTCGAAGATGTCCGCCTGGCGGGAGAAGGCGCTTTCCGCCTTGCCCATCACGAACGGCGCACGGGACATGGATTCCACGCCGCCTGCGATCATCAAGCCGGCTTCGCCACAGCGCAGGGCGCGGGCGGCGTTGCCAATGGCGTCCAGGCCGGAGCCGCAGAGGCGGTTCAGGGTGGTGCCGGGTACGGTCACCGGCAGGCCGGCGAGCAGGGCGGACATGCGCGCGACGTTACGGTTGTCTTCGCCGGCCTGGTTGGCGCAGCCGTAGATCACGTCGTCGATGGCGCTCCAGTCCAGTTCGGGATGGCGCTGCATCAGCGCGCGCATGGGTACGGCGCCGAGGTCATCGGCACGCACTGCGGACAGGGCGCCGGCGTAGCGGCCGATGGGTGTGCGCACGGCGTCGATAATCAGGGCGTCATTCATCAGGGGTCTCCTGCGCGAGTACCGAGCCGCGCACTTTGTAGGACTTGCCGTGGAAGAGGGCGATCAGTTGCCCGTTCTGGTTTTCGATGCGCACGTCGTAGTTGCCGGTGCGGCCGCTGCGGCTTTGCTCGATGGCCTGTGCGGTGAGGGTGTCGCCGAGGCGCGCCGGGGCCACGTAGTCGATGCTGCAGCCGATGGCCACGGTGGCCTCGTTGTAGGTGTTGCAGGCGAAGGCGAAGGCCGAGTCGGCCAGGGCGAACAGGTAGCCGCCGTGGCAGGTGCCGTGGCCCTGGACCATGTCGTCGCGCACGCTCATGCCGACGCGGGCCTGGCCCGGTGCGACCGAGAGCAGGCGCATGCCCATGGCCTGGCTGGCGTTATCGCGCTCGAACAGTTCGCTGGCGCAGGCTTCTGCGAGGGAGAGGGCTTCGTGGTTAGTCACGGAAGCTCCTCCCTTCGGCAACCTGGCGGCGCAGCAGCAGGGAAGGGCGGTAGCGCTCTTCGCCATAGGCGGCCTGGAGGTTTTCCAGGGTGCGCAGGACTTCCTTCAGGCCGATGGCGTCGGCCCAGGCCAGCGGCCCTTGCGGATAGTTCACGCCGGCACGCATGGCCAGATCGATATCGCCAGCCGAGCCCACGCCCTGCAGCACGGCATCGGCACCTTCGTTGGCGAGCATCGCGACGGTGCGCAGCACGGCGAGGCCGGGGATGTCGCTGAGTTGGCTGACCTTCAGGCCGGCGCGTTGCAACAGCGCCACTGCCTGGTCTCGGGCTTGCCCGGACGTGTCGGTGGCGCAAGCGATGCCAAGGCGGCTGGCCTTGGCGTAGTCGAGGGCGAGGTCGATCAGCACCAGGTTGATGAGGCCGTCTTCACGGGAGCGCTGGCTGGCGAGACGTCCGTCGGACAGGGCGATCACTGCGTCACCTACCCGCAGCAGGCCCTTGCCGTCGCGGCGGACCACGTTCACGCCGGCGTCCACCAGGCGCTGTACCAGGGGTTCGGCAACGCCCAGGCTGCCTTCCACCACACAGGATTTCACGCTTGCATCGCTGGTCAGCTCGGCCGGTTGCGGGCGCTCAGCGCCTTCGGCGTAGCTGTAGAAACCGTGACCGCTCTTGCGGCCCAGACGGCCGGCGTCCACCAGTTCCTTCTGGATCAGCGAAGGCTGGAAGCGGAAGTCGCCGTAGTAGGCGTCGAATACCGAGCAGGTGACGGCGTAGTTGACGTCATGGCCGATCAGGTCGGTCAGTTCGAAGGCGCCCATGCGGAAGTCGCCCGCGTCACGCATCAATGCGTCGAGGGTGGCGCAGTCGGCGGCGCCTTCCTGCAGCAGGCGCAGGCTTTCGGCATAGAAGGGACGCGCCACGCGGTTGACGATGAAACCGGGGGTGGAGCGGGTATGCACCGGCTGCTTGCCCCAGGCCCTGGCGGTTTCGTACAGGCCTTCGGCGAGGTCGCGGTCGCTGGCCAGGCCAGAGACGATCTCCACCAGGGCCATCAGCGGCGCCGGGTTGAAGAAGTGCATGCCGATGACCCGGCCCGGATGCTGGAGGCCGGCAGCCAGGCTGGTGATGGACAGGGAAGAGGTGTTGCTGGCCAGGATGCAGTCGGCGCTGCACAGCGCTTCGAGCTGGCGCAGCAGGCCACGCTTGACCTCCAGGTTCTCGACGATCGCCTCGATCACCAGGCTGGCATTGGCGAGTGCCTCGATGGCCTCCACCGGTTGCAGGCGGGCAATCGTGGCAGCGCGGGCCTCGGCGGAGAGTTTGTTCTTCTCCACCAGACGGCCGAGTTGGCGGTCGATGCCGTCGATGGCCTGGGCGGAAGCACCAGGGCGGTTGTCATAGAGCTTGACCGGATGACCCGCCTGGGCGGCGACCTGGGCGATGCCGGCACCCATGGCGCCGGCGCCGATCACGGCAACGGTTGCGGATGTGTGAAGGGCGGGCATGGGCTCAGCGTCCTTTGAAGGCTGGGGTGCGCTTTTTCATGAAGGCGCTGACGCCTTCGCGGTAGTCCTCGCTGCGGCCAGCAAGGCGCTGCAGGTCGCGCTCGAGGTCCAGCTGCTCGTCGAAGCTGTTGTTCAGGCTGGCATTGAGGCTGCGCTTGATCAGGGCCAGGCCGTAGGTCGGCTGGGTGGCCAGGTGGCGGGCGAGCTTCTGGGCTTCCTCGCGCAGGGCGGCGTCGTCCACCACGCGGTAGATCAGGCCCCATTGCTCGGCCTGCTCGGCAGTCAGACGGTCGCCCAGCAACGTGAGGGCCTTGGCGCGTGCCATGCCGACCAGGCGCGGGAGGGTCCAGGTGCCGCCGGAGTCCGGGATCAGGCCGATCTTGCAGAAGGCCTGGATGAAGCTGGCCGAACGGGCGGCCAGCACCAGATCGCAGGCCAGCGGGATATTGGCGCCGGCACCGGCGGCCACGCCGTTCACTGCGCAGATCACCGGCATGGGCAGGTCGCGCAGGGTGCGGATCAGCGGGTTGTAGAACTTCTCGATGGATTCGCCCAGGTCCGGCGCGGCGGTGCCGGGTGCCACGTTGCGGTCGCCCAGGTCCTGGCCGGCGCAGAAGCCGCGACCTTCACCCGTCAGCAGGAGGACGCGCACCTCGGGGTTCTGGCGAACCTGCTTGAGCGCTTCGCGGACTTCGCCATGCATGGTGGCGTTGAAGCTGTTCAGTTGCTCAGGGCGGTTGAGGCTGAGGGTGGCGACACCCGCCTCGATGGAAAACAGGATGTGTTCGAAGTTCATGGCTTTGGGCGCTCTACGGAGTTCGAAGGGGCAGGGGCCTGGGTTACTGGCCGGTGAATTCGGGGCGACGCTTTTCCTGGAAGGCACGGATGCCTTCGTCGCGGTCGCGGGTGCCGGCCAGCAGGGTGAAGGCGTGGCGCTCGAAGCGCAGGCCGCTGGCGAGGTCGGTGTCTTCGGCCTTCAGCAGCGCTTCCTTGGCCAGGCGCACCGCCAGCGGCGCCTTCTGGGCGATGACGCGGGCGATGGCGATGGCGCGTTCGACGGTGAATTCCGGCTGGGTCACTTCGCTGACCAGGCCGGCGCGCTGGGCATGCCGGGCGTCGATGGATTCGCCGGTGAGCACCATCTGCATGGCCAGGGATTTGCCGACCGCACGCAGCAGGCGCTGGGTGCCACCAGCGCCGGGCATGATCCCGAGGTTGATTTCCGGCTGGCCGAAGCGCGCGTCTTCGCCGGCAATAAGGATGTCCGCATGCATGGCCAGCTCGCAGCCGCCGCCCAGGCAGAAGCCATTGATGGCGGCGATCAGCGGCTTGCTGAAACGGGTGATGCGCTGCCAGTGGGCCAGGCGTGGATCATTGAGGATGCCCACCAGGTCGCGCTCGGCCATTTCCTTGATGTCGGCCCCTGCGGCAAAGGCCTTGCGGCTGCCAGTGATGACCACGACACGGGTCTCGGCATCCTGTTCGGCGGCATCCAGTTCAGCGGCCAGCTCACCCAGCAACTCTGTATTGAGCGCGTTGAGCGCTTCCGGGCGCTGCAGGGTGATCAGGAGGACACCCTGCTCGGGCGGCAGGACAGCAAGGGTACGAGACATGTCGACTCTTCCTCAGGTGCACGCACGGCCGTTGTCAGCCGCTCTTATTAGTGGGTTCGGGGTGGACCCCTTCCTGTATCGACCCCGCTGAGGGCAGGGCGACTTTGGCCGGAGTATAACCACAAAGCGATACAAAACAATAAGTGTAGATATGATTTATGTGTCTCATATCGAATGTCTTTACTACCAAGGGCCAGATAGCCAGGGGCAGGAATTATCTCTGTATCGCCGGATTTTCGGGCTTGCGTGGATGTTTGTGGGCTTGTCGAGCATGCCGATGACCGGTCGTCATCTGATACAGATGGCTGCGCTTTTATGTTTGTGATTGATGTGATACAAAATTCGACATCGAGCGAATCGCTTTGCGCCACCTTGTGGCTTTACCCGTTTGTTGAGGAGTTCTCTCATGTCGACCACCGCCCGTGCCGCCGCTCTCGAGTTGTTCGAGCACCACCGTGGCACCCTCGAGCGTGCCATCCAGGCAATCAGCGAGCGCGGCTACTGGTCGCCCTTCCCGGAAAGCCTCAAGCAATACCCGGAAGAGGCGGTGAAGGGCGCCCAGGCGGCCTTCGAGGCACTGCTCGGCCAGCACTTCACCCTGGCCGGCCCGCAGCCGGTGGGTCGAGCCGGCGCCGAGCGTTCGCCCTATGGTTTCGACCTGGGTGTGACTTACGACCAGTACGACGCGAACGCGCTGCTGGCGCGTATGCAGGCGGCGCTACCGGCCTGGCGCGATGCAGGCCCGAACGCGCGGGTGGGCGCCTGCTTGGAGATCCTCCAGCGCCTCAACGCGCTGAGCCCGACCCTGGCCCATGCGGTGATGCACACCAGCGGCCAGGCCTACATGATGGCTTTCCAGGCCGGCGGCCCCCACGCGCAGGACCGTGCCCTGGAGGTGCTGGCCTACGCCTGGCGCGCCATGGCCGAGGTGCCGGAAGCGGCGCGCTGGACCAAGCCCCAGGGCAAGCAGGACCCGCTGGTGCTGGACAAGCGCTGGCACATCGTTCCGCGTGGCCTGTCGCTGGTGATCGCCTGCTCGACTTTCCCCACCTGGAACACCTATCCCGGCCTGTTCGCCAGCCTGGCCACCGGCAACCCGGTGCTGGTCAAGGCACACCCCGGCGCGATCCTGCCGGTGGCCATGAGCGTCAAGGTCGCCCAGGACGTGCTGGCTGAACTGGGCTACGACCCCGCGCTGGTCAGTCTGGTGGTGGATACCCCGCAAGCCCCGGTAAGCCAGCGCCTGGCCCTGGACCCGCGCGTGAAACTGGTGGACTTCACCGGCTCCAATGCCTTCGGCAACTGGCTGGAAGACAATGCCCGCCAGGCCCAGGTGTTCACCGAGAAGGCCGGCATCAACAGCGTGATCATCGACAGCGTGCGCGACATCAAGGCCGTGGCGCGCAACCTGGCCTTTTCCCTGAGCCTCTATTCCGGCCAGATGTGCACCACCACCCAGGCCATCTACGTACCGCGCGGCGGCATCCGCAACGGTGAAGAGCAATTGAGCTTCGATGAGGTCGCTCAGACCCTGGCCGGCGCCGTTCGCAGTTTCCTCGCTGACAACGAGCGTGCCTGTGCGGTGATCGGCGCCATTCAGTCCGAGGCCACCGCCCAGCGTATCCAGGCCTGCCGCGTGCTTGGCGAGGTGCTGCTGGACAGCGAAATGCGCGAGCATCCGCAGTTCCCCGGCGCGCGCATCCACACACCGCTGCTGCTGAAGGTGGACGCCGCCGACCGCGATGCCTATTCCGAAGAACGCTTCGGCCCTATCGCCTTCGTCATTGCCACCGACGACACTGCGCACAGCCTGCGCCTGGCGGGGGAGGTGATCGCCGAGAAGGGCGCCCTGACCCTGGGCGTGTATTCCACTGACGAGGCCGTTCTTGACCAGGCCGAGCAGCTGTCCCAGGAGGTCGCGGTGGCCCTGTCGGTCAACTTCGATGGCGGCGTTTTCGTCAACCAGTCCGCGGCCTTTAGTGACTTCCACGCCAGCGGCGGCAATCCGGCGGCCAACGCCTCTATCACCGATGGCGCCTTCGTTTCCCGTCGTTTCGTCACCGTGCAGAGCCGTCGCCACGGCGTATAAGAAGAAGGAGCGTCCGATGACTTGCTACAGCCTTGATGGATTGACCCCGGTGGTGCATCCCACCGCCTACGTGCATCCCAGCGCCGTGCTGATCGGTGACGTGATCATCGGCCCGGGCTGCTACGTCGGCCCCCTGGCCAGCCTGCGTGGCGACTTCGGCCGGATCGTCCTGGAGGAGGGCGCCAACATCCAGGACACCTGCGTAATGCACGGCTTTCCCGACAGCGACACGGTGGTCGAGCGCAATGGCCACATCGGCCACGGTGCTGTGCTGCACGGGTGTCGCATCGGCGAAGACGCCCTGGTGGGCATGAATGCAGTGGTGATGGACGGCGCGCAGATCGGCGCGCGCTCCTTCGTTTCGGCTACCGCCTTCGTCAAGGCCGGCTTCAGCTGCGAGGCACAGTCCCTGGTGATGGGCGCACCGGCGCAGGCCAAGCGCCGCCTCAGCGATGAGGAAGTGGCCTGGAAACAGGCGGGTACCCGCGAATACCAGCTGTTGGCCCAGCGCTGCCTGACGAGCCTGGAAGTCTGCGCGCCTCTGGCGGAGGTGGAGGCCGACCGACCGCGTATCGCCGACCGTGGCCTGCGCCCAAAGGGTACTTCGTCGCAATGAGTGCGGTCTTCGCACACCGGGGGTGTTCCCCGATGGTCATGCCGATGAGCCTGCGGGTATATTCGGCATCTTTTCCGTTTCCAGAATGCCCATGACTTCGCTCGTGCCCTTGGATCAACTCGTCACCCGCTTCCAGCAGCAGACGCCCATTCGTGCCAGCTCGCTGATCATCACCCTCTACGGCGATGCCATCGAGCCCCACGGCGGGACTGTCTGGCTGGGCAGCCTGATCCAGTTGCTGGAGCCCATGGGCATCAATGAACGGCTGATCCGCACGTCCATCTTCCGCCTGACCAAGGAAGGCTGGCTGAGTGCCGAAAAGGTTGGCCGGCGCAGCTACTACAGCCTGACCGGCACAGGCCGGCGGCGGTTCGAGAAAGCCTTCAAGCGGGTCTACAGCTCCAATGTGCCGGCCTGGGATGGCGCCTGGTCGCTGGTGGTGCTTTCGCAACTACCCCAGGACAAGCGCAAGCAGGTGCGCGAAGAGCTGGAATGGCAAGGTTTTGGTGCGATTTCGCCCACCGTGCTGGCCAACCCGCGCTGCGACCGCGTGGACCTGACCGCCACCCTGCAGGAGCTGGACGCCCTGGAAGACAGCATCATTTTCGAAACCCGCTCCCAGGACGTGCTGGCCTCCAAGGCCCTGCGCATGCAGGTTCGCGAGAGCTGGAACATCGACGAGCTGGGCACGCACTACAGCGAATTCATCCAGCTGTTCCGCCCGCTCTGGCAGGCCCTGCGCGAGCAGGAGAACCTGCAACCGGCCGACTGCTTTGTGGCCCGAACCTTGCTGATCCACGAATACCGCAAATTGCTGCTGCGTGACCCACAACTGCCCGATGAACTCCTTCCGGGCGATTGGGAAGGCCGCGCGGCGCGTCAGCTGTGCCGCAATATCTACCGACTCATCTTTGCCAAGGCAGAGGAATGGCTGAACGCGGCGCTGGAAACCGCGGATGGTCCGTTGCCTGACGCCGGAGAGAGCTTCTATCAGCGATTCGGTGGATTGAGGTAAAGCAGCCGCCCAGGGGGCGGCAGTCACGGACGAGGTGAACCCGGCCTGGCCGGATAATGACAAGAACAACGCCTAGCGTGAGGCTGAGAAAGCCATGATGAGTGCACAAGCATTGAGGGCAGACCACTTCGACGAGTGGCTGCAAGGTATCAACCAGGTCTGCGGGCGCTTCGGCGCCAAGCTGCTGGGTTCGGAGTTTTCCGGTGCCATCCGCGAGCACAAGGCCGGCGCCATCAAGCTGAGCTTCGTGGACGTGGCCCAGGCGCGCCTGTTCCGCACCCCTAAGGAAGTGGCCCAGAGCGACGGCAAGCACTTCTACCTGGCGTTCCAGCTGGCGGGCCGCGCCGGCATGGAGCAGGGCGGTAACAGCATCGAACTCGCACCCGGCGACATCACCCTGATCGACTCCACCCAGCCCAGCGACTTCGTCTACCACGAGAATTCCCGCCAGCTGTCGCTGATCGTGCCGCGCCACGTGGTCGAGCAGGGGCTGCGCTTCTCCGGCGTGCGTTGCGCCCAGCGCATCCCCGCCAGTTCGCCGGTGGCGGTGCTGGCGAACCGGCTGATTATCGAATCCACCCACCAAGGCAGCCTCAGCCTGCCCGAGAGTGAAGCCACCCTGGAGGCGATGGTCAGCCTGCTGCGTCCGGCCCTGACCTGCGCCGAGGTCGAACCGGACTCCCACGAGCGCCTGTTCCGCAAGACCCTGCGCTTCATCGACGAGAACATCTGCGCCGAAGAACTCTGCCCGGAAACCATCGCCCGTGAAGTGGGCGTGTCGGTGCGTGGCCTCTACCGAATGTTCGCCAAGAAAGGCCTGGTGGTGGCGCAGTACATCAAGAACCGCCGCCTGGATTTCTGCGCCGAAAGCCTGCGCCACTCCAGCGGCGAGCAGAAGCTCTCGGCGCTTGGCTACGCCTGGGGCTTCACCGATTCCAGCTACTTCTCCACCGCCTTCAAGGCGCGTTTCGGCGTATCGCCCAGCGAGTACCGCAAGCAGTACAGCCAGGGCTGAGCGTTCTTGTAGGGGGATACCTCGTAGGGGCGATTTCAATCGCCAAGGGCGGCGCAGCTGCCCCCTGAGAGGCCCCAGGGCAGGACGTTGTCCTGCTTGGCGAATGAATTCGCTATGTCTGCGTTAGCTGTTGCAACGATGAAGGAAGCGCTCTAGTGCAGACCTTCGAGGCTTCCGCGCCAGCCTGACACAACCCTCACCCCCGCCCCTCTCCCAGAGGGCGAGGGGTGACTCGCGCCGGCGAGGCACGAACCATCCTGAAGCCCACGCGGGCCTGACACCGGGCCCCCGGACGCTGCTTGCAGCGAACGCACTTCAGTGCGGCCCGAAGGGCGAGCGAAGCGAGTAACAACGATGGAGCGAGGGAACCCCGGCGAAGCCGGGGCCGGATGCAGGGGCAAGCCCTTTGGTTCCTTTCTGGCGTTTGAGAAAGGGACTCGCCTGGGAAGGCGAAACCAGAAACATCCGCAGAACTCGGCAATCAACTTGGCGAAGGACGTTCTAGCAACACTTAACGCAGACATAGCCAATGAATTCGCCCCCACAGGTGCGCCCCCTGCCGCCAACACCTGGCAGCCCAGCCAACACGACTGGCACAGACAAAAAAACCTCGAATCCCGTCAGCGCCGAGAATCCAGACATCGGCCCTGTTTCCGTGCGCGTCCTTGCGACCCTGCGGGGCAGGCCTGTGAACGATCGAGGTGGTGATGTTGATGCACAAACGCAAGACGGGGCTGCTTTCCGTTGTTCTGCTGCTGGCGACGCAATCGGCGCTGGCAATGGACTGCGCGCCTGCCCACGTGCAGAAGGGCTTCGTCGCCAGTACCTACATGCCCTATGCCGGAATGGCCAGCGCCGACGATCGTCGCGCGGTCGGCTGCTTCCTGGGCGCACAGAAATGATGGCGCCGGGCAGGCGCCCGGCCCACGGATGAAGAGGATCGAGCATGAGCAAGGTTGAAATCCTGCCGCAGGTGGCGGCATTCCTGGAGCGCCGCCACGGCTGCTTCATCGACGGCCAGTGGGTGCTGCCGGAAGGCCCGACCACGCCGGTCTTGAACCCGGCTACCGGCGAGACCATTGCCGCCGTGCCGGACGTGCCGCTGGAGTACCTGGATCGTGCCGTGCAGTCCGCCCACAAGGCGTTCAAATCCCGCGTCTGGTCCGGCCTGCGTCCGGCCGACCGCGAGCGCATCCTCCTGCGCTTTACTGCCCTGGTGGAAGAGCACGCCGAGGAACTGGCCCAGCTGGAAACCCTGAGCCAGGGCAAGTCCATCAACATCTCGCGCATGCTGGATGTCGGCGCCACCGTCGAGTTCATGCGCTACATGTCCGGCTGGGCGACCAAGATCGAAGGCCAGACCATGGACGTGTCCATCCCGATCCCGCCGGGCTCGCGTTTCACTGCCTTCGCTCGTCGTGAGCCGGTGGGCGTGGTCGCCGGCATCGTGCCGTGGAACTTCCCGCTGATGATCACCACCTGGAAGGCGATGCCGGCGCTCGCCACCGGCTGCACCGTGGTCATCAAGCCCGCCAGCGAAACCCCGCTGACCGCCCTGCGCCTGGCCGAACTGGCCTTCGAGGCGGGCATCCCGGCTGGCGTGTTCAACGTCGTCACTGGCGGCGGCAGCACCGTGGGCAACGCCCTGGCTTCGCACCCGCTGATCAGCAAGGTGTCCTTCACCGGTTCCACCGCCGTGGGCAAGAGCGTCGGTGTGGCCTGCATGGAGAACATGACCCGCTTCGCCCTGGAGCTGGGCGGCAAGAACCCGATGATCCTGCTGGCAGATGCCGACGTGGAGAAGGCGGTGCAGGGCGCGCTGCTCGGGGGCCTGCTGAACAACGGCCAGGTGTGCGCCGCAGCCTCGCGCTTCTACGTGCACCAGTCCATCTACGAGGAGTTCGTCCAGGGTCTCTCCGCTGCGGTGAAGGGCCTGTCCATCGGCCCGGGCATGGACCAGAACGCGGCGATCAACCCACTGGTGTCGTTCAAGCAGCAGCAGAATGTGCTCAAACACATCGACCTGGCCCGCCAGGAAGGCGCCCGTGTGGTGGCCGGTGGCGAGCGCCTGGAAGGCGAGGGCTTCTTCGTCCAGCCCACCGTATTGGCCGACGTGAACCACGAGATGACCGTGGCCCGCGAGGAAGTCTTCGGCCCGGTGCTGTCGGTGATCCGCTTCACCGATGAGGACGCCATGATCGAGCTGGCCAACGACAGCCCCTACGGCCTGGCAGCCAGCCTCTGGACCAACGACCTGTCCAAGGCGATGAACCTGGTACCGCGCATCGAAGCCGGCACCGTCTGGGTCAACGCCCACGTGCTGCTGGACCCGAACATGCCCTTCGGCGGCGTCAAGCAGTCCGGCATGGGCCGCGAATTCGGCCGCGCCGTGATCGAGGCGTACACCGAACTGAAATCGGTCTGCATCTCGCACTGATCCAAACCCTCGATTTCCGGCAGGCGCCTTCACGTCTGCCGGTTTTTTTTTGCATTGTTTTCGTCGGCCCCGAGCGCGTCCTTCTCGTAGGATGGGTAGAGGTACGAAACCCATCGAGGCGGGGGCGCTGGTAAAGAAGTCGCACCGCGTCGGTGCGCCAATGGCTTGCGGTTTTCATCGCTGGGCTAAGCTTTCGGCAGTCCCCCAATCGAAGGACAGCCAGATGAGCGAGCCACTCCTCAGCTTCGACGAACTCAAGCAAGCCGTTGCCAGCGGCGAGATCGACACGGTGCTGGCCTGCATGGTGGACATGCAGGGACGATTGGTAGGCAAGCGCTTCCAGGCTGAATTCTTCGTCGACAGTGCCTATGAAGAAACCCACTGCTGCAATTACCTGCTGGCCGACGACATCGACATGGAGCCGGTGCCGGGCTATGCCGCGGCGAGCTGGAGCAAGGGTTATGGCGACTTCGTGCTCAAACCCGACATGAGCACCCTGCGCCGGGTGCCCTGGCTGGAAGGCACAGCCCTGGTGCTCTGCGACGTGCTCGACCACCACCATCGCGAAGACCTGCCGCACAGTCCGCGGGCCATCCTGAAGAAGCAGGTGGCGCGACTGGCTGAGCGCGGCTACGTCGGTATGTTCGCCTCGGAGCTGGAGTTCTATCTCTTCGACGAGAGCTACGACGCGATCCACAAACGCAACTACAGCCATCCGAAGACGGCCGCGCACTACATTGAGGACTACAACATCCTCCAGACCACGCGTGAGGAGCCGGTGTTGCGCGCCATCCGCAAGCACCTGCAGGCGTGCGGCGTGCCGGTGGAGAACTCGAAAGGGGAGTGGGGGCCGGGCCAGGAAGAGATCAACGTCCGCTATGCCGACGCCCTGACCATGGCCGACCGCCACGTCATCATCAAGCACGCCTGCAAGGAGATCGCCTACCAGCAGGGCAAGTCGATCACCTTCATGTCCAAATGGCGCTATGACCTGGCTGGCTCCAGTTGCCACATCCACAGCTCGCTCTGGGACAAGAAGGGCAAGAAGGCACTGTTCTTCGATGCCAAGGACGAGTTCGGCATGTCGAAGCTGATGCGCGGCTGGGTGGCGGGACAGCTCAAGTACGCCAGCGAGCTCACCTATTTTCTCGCGCCGTACATCAACTCCTACAAGCGCTTCCAGGCCGGCACCTTCGCGCCGACCCGCGCGGCGTGGAGCCGCGACAACCGTACCGCCGGCTTCCGCCTCTGTGCCGAGGGCAGCAAGTCAGTGCGCATCGAATGCCGCATCGGCGGCGCCGATCTCAATCCCTACCTCGCCTTTGCTGCGCTGATCGCCGCAGGCCTGGCGGGCATCGATGAACAGCTCGAGCTGGGTGCGCCTTTCGAGGGCGACGCCTACATGAACGACCGGCTGCCGGAGGTCGACAAGACCCTGCGTGAAGCCACGGCCGCACTGGAGGGTTCGGCCATGCTGCGCAAGGCCTTCGGCGACGAGGTGGTCGACCACTACGTGCACACCGCCGAGTGGGAGCAGAAGGAATACGACCGGCGCATCACTGACTGGGAATTGCAGCGCGGATTCGAGCGCTACTGATCCCGGCCGGCCCCGAAGGGCCGGCGGGCCCTATCAGCTCTCCTGGCGCCGCAGACGAATGCCATCCACTTCAACCTTGTCGCCAGGCTGGAAGCGCTGGCCAGGCGTGCGGAAGCGCCGCACCGAGCCGTCATCCATCTTCACCAGATAGGCCGGCTCGGCGAGGCCACTGGATTCCTGGGCGGTGCCGCCACCGAAATAACCCACGGCCGCACCGGCCACCGCGCCCAGCGGGCCGCCAATGGCGCCAAGCATTAAGCCAGTCATGCCGCCGGTGGCTTTGCCGACGGTGGTGTCAGGGACTTGCGAAACGACCTCCGCGGCGAACGCGGCGGGGGAGCAGAGCAGGGCAAGGCACAGGGTGACGCTGGGGATTTTCATTTGAGGTTCCCTTCGTTGGGTGGAGAGCGAAGGGGGTAAGTCATTTTCTGTGCCAGGATTTAAGCCATTGAGAATCAATGGCTTAATCGGTATGCAGTCATTATGACTGTGGTTCTAATGACAGCAATGGTTGTCTGAATGACATGTGTTCACCGAACCCCATCAACCCCGCAATGGGTTCCTACATAAAGCGCGTGCGTGGCTCGGTTTTAGAGCTTGATCAGAAAGTAGCCCGGATGCAATCCGGGAGCGGCGTTGGGCCATTCCCCGGATTTCATCCGGGCTACAGAGCGGCGTGCGCATGGCGCACCGGCTTTCACGTTTACAGCTTGATCAGCACCGACTTCAGTTCGGTGTAGTGTTCGATGGCTGCTGCACCCATCTCGCGGCCGACGCCGGAGAGCTTGTAGCCGCCGAAGGGCAGGGCCGGGTCCAGGGCGCTGTGGCAGTTGACCCAGACCGAGCCGGATTTGATGCGCGGAATCATCTTGTGTACTGCCGACAGGTCGTTGGACCAGATGCTCGCGCCCAGGCCGTAGGGGTTGTCGTTGGCCATGCGCACGGCGTCGTCGATGTCGTCGAAGGGCATGGCGACCAGCACCGGGCCGAAGATCTCTTCCTGCACCAGGCGGTGCTGCTGGTCGACGTCGACGATCACGGTCGGCTTGACGAAGTAGCCGGGGCCGAAGCCTTCGCCGCCGCAGGCGATGGTGGCGCCCAGTTCACGGCCGAGGTTGATGTAGCCGGTGACGCGGTCCTGCTGCTTGGCGGAGATCAGCGGGCCCATCTGCACGCTCGGGTCCAGGCCATTGCCCAGCTTCATGCCATTGGCGATGCCGGCGATGTCGGCCACCACGTTGTCGAAGTGCTTGCGATGCACATAGAGACGCGAGCCGGCGCAGCACACCTGGCCCTGGTTGAAGAAGATCGCGGTGGCGGCGCCGGCGGCGGCTTCCTGCAGGTTGGCGTCGGGCATGACGATGGTCGGGGACTTGCCGCCCAGCTCCAGGGTCACGCGGGTCATGTTTTCCATGGCCGCCTTGCCGATCTGCTTGCCCACTTCGGTGGAGCCGGTGAAGGTCAGCTTGTCCACGCCCGGGTGGCGGGTGAGGGCGACGCCGGCATTCAGGCCGGTGCCGGTGATGACGTTGAACACCCCGGCCGGGTAGCCGGCTTCCAACACGAGTTCGGCCAGTTTGAGGGCGGTGAGCGGGGTCTCGTCGGCGGGTTTCAGGATCACGGTGCAGCCGGTGGCCAGCGCCGGGCCAAGTTTCCAGCAGGCCAGCAGCAGCGGGAAGTTCCAGGCAACGATGGCGCCGACCACGCCCACGGCCTCGCGGCGGATGAAGCCGTGGAACTGGTCGTCCGGCATCAGCGGCATGGACACATCGACGGTGGCGCCTTCGATCTTGGTGGCCCAGCCGGCCATGTAGCGGAGGAAGTCGATGGCCAGTTGCACGTCCATGACCTTGGCCACGACGGCACTCTTGCCGTTGTTCAGGCACTCCAGCTCGGCCAGTTCCTGGGCGTCACGCTCCATCAGGTCCGCTAGGCGCCACAGCAGATTCTGGCGCTCGCGGGGGCGCATGCGGCTCCAGGCGGAATCATCGAAGGCCTGGCGGGCGGCCTGTACGGCACGGTCGACGTCCTCGGCGGTGGCGGAGGGCACGTCACCCAGGACTTCCCCGGTGGCCGGATTGCGGAAGCTCATGGTGTTGCCGCTGGCGGCGTCCTGCCACTCTGCGCCGATCAGCATCTTCAGCTTGCGGTTGAGGAAGGCTTGGGTCTGGGGAAGGACGGGCAGGTCGACAAGCATGGAGGTAAGCCTCTGTTCATTGAAGTTGTACCCGGCTTTCGCAACCCCCATGCCAAGGCCGCAGGAAGTGCATAAGACAATGATTCATAAGGATTTATTCAAGAAATTCGGTTTCCCCCCGGATTGCGCCCTGTTGCAGTTTGAGACGGCCTGAGACAGGCCTGGAACAGTCGCAGCGTCTACCTTTAGTAGGCGCTGCGCGGCCCCGTCTCAGGCTGGAACAGTCTGTCGCGAAATTAGACGCCGGGGCCCATGGCCAGCATCCCCGTCAAGCCTGTGTTTTACGGCTAAATCGTTGTTATAAAAGGACTTTCATCGGCATGGCACACATTATGTATTTGCCGTGACAGATGCACCTGCGGCCCAAGGGGTGCAAACCATAAGAACAACACCGTGGAGGTCTGACCTTGAAGACGACTCGACTCCGGCAACACGCGGGCTCCCTGGCACTGGCCATGGCGTCCCTGATGTTCGCCCAGGCCCATGCAGCGGAGGGCGGCGAAGCCATCCTCAAGTCCAAGTGCGTGGGTTGCCATATCCCCGAAGGCAACGACTCTTTCAGCCGTATCAGTCACCAGCGCAAGACCCCCGAGGGCTGGCTGATGAGCATCGCGCGCATGCAGGTGATGCACGGCCTCAAGATCAGCGACGATGACCGTCGCACCCTGGTCAAGTACCTGGCCGACAAGCAGGGCCTGGCGCCGAGCGAAACCGAAGGGGTGCGCTACGCCATGGAGCGCAGGCTGAATACGGTCGAGACCTTCGACGACCACCTCAGCCAGATGTGTGGCCGCTGCCACTCCGGCGCCCGGGTCGCCCTGCAGCGTCGCCCCGCCAAAGAGTGGGAGCACCTGGTCAACTTCCACCTCGGCCAGTGGCCGTCCCTCGAATACCAGGCCCAGTCCCGCGACCGCGACTGGCTGGAAATCGCCCTCAAGGAAACCGTGCCGGACCTGGCCAAGCGCTTCCCGCTGGAGAACCAGGCCTGGGCCGATTGGCAGAAGGCCAAGCCCAAGGCGGACAGCCTGCCAGGGCAGTGGAGCTTCAGCGGCCACATGCTGACCAAGGGTGATGTGCGCGGCGTGATGACCGTGAGCGCCGATGAAGGCGACACCTTCAAGGTCGAGGTGAAAGGCCAGTACGCCGACGGCACGCCGTTCAACGGCAGTGGCTCGGCCATCCTCTACAACGGCTACGAGTGGCGCGGCAACGTGAAGGTTGGCGAGACCAACCTGCGCCAGGTATTCGCTGCCCTGAACGGCGAGATGAAAGGCCGCATGTTCGAGGCCGAGCATGACGAGCGTGGCCTGGACTTCAGCGCCGCCAAGGAAGGCAGTGCCAAGCTGCTGGCCGTGCAGCCCGCCTTCATCAAGGCTGGCAGCGAAGCGGAACTGACCCTGGTGGGCAGTGGCCTTTCCGGTACGCCGGACCTGGGTGCCGGCGTCGAGGTGGTGAAGGTGTTGGAAGTCACCCCGAAACAGCTCCGGGTCAAGGTCAGGGCCGCAGCCGATGCGGCACCGGGCGTGCGCAGCGTGGCGCTGGGCAAGCTCAACGGCGTCGAGCTCGCCGTCTACAAGGACATCGCCGAAGTGAAAGTGGTGCCCGAGTTCTCCATCGCCCGCGTGGGTGAGAACGGTGGCTCCACGCCCAAGGTGCAGGGCCGCTTCGAGGCCGAGGCCTGGGGCAAGGGCGCCGACGGCAAGCCCTACCGCATCGGCTACCTGCCGGCGAAATGGTCGGTGGAGCCCTTCGACGAGCGCGCCAAGGAAGATGAGGACGTGAAGTTCGCCGGCGTGATGCAGAAGGACGGCGTATTCATCCCTGGCGGCGCCGGCCCGAACCCGGAACGCAAGATGATGACCAACAACGCCGGCAACCTGAAGGTGATCGCCGAGCTGGAAGAGGGCGGCCAGAAGGGTGAGGGCCACCTGATCGTCACCGTACAGCGCTGGAACAACCCGCCGCTGCCGTAGCCGGTAGTGGCTCGGGCGGGTTCGTCCCGCCCGGATTCGCAACGACGATTGGGCAAATTTCCGGGAGGTCGCCATGGGCGCAATCTTGAATCTGGTCGAACGCAACCTGCACGAAGTGCGGGTGGATGCCGACCGCATGCTGTTCCACATCCCGAGCAGTTCGCTGTTCGCCACCGACGAAATCACCGGCGGCATCATCGACGCGCTGCGCCAGCAGAGCTGCACGTCCGAGGATCTGGTGCAACGTCTGGCCGGGCGTTTCGCCGGGCAGGACATCGATGAAACCCTGCGCGAGCTGATCGCGCTGGAAGTGGTCAGCGACGGCTCGCCGCTGACGCCGGAAATCGGCATCAGCAAGGTGGAGCGCACCGCGCTCAACACCGTGGTGCTGAACGTCAACACCGGCTGCAACCTGAGCTGCACCTATTGCTACAAGGAAGACCTGGACAAGCCGTCGGCCGGCAAGAAGATGGGCGCGGAAACCGCCGAGGCTTCGGTGGAAATGCTGCTCAAGGAGTCACCCGACGAGGAGCGCTACAGCGTGGTCTTCTTCGGCGGCGAGCCGCTGTCCAACCGCCCGCTGATCGAGCACATGGTGGACTACTGCGAGCGGCGTTTCGCGGAGGCCGGCAAGCAGGTGGAGTTCATCATGACCACCAACGCCACGCTGCTCACCGAAGAGATCATCGACTACCTCAACGCCCACCGCTTCGGGCTGTCGGTGAGCATCGACGGGCCGAAGACCGTGCACGACCGCAACCGCATCACCGTGGGCGGGCAGGGCACCTACGACGTGGTCCGGCGCAAGGTGGACCTGTTGCTGTCGCGCTACCGCAGCCGTCCGGTGGGCGCGCGGGTCACCCTGACCCGTGGCATCACCGACGTCGAAACCATTTGGAACCACCTGTTCAACGAGCTGGGTTTCGCCGAAGTCGGCTTTGCGCCGGTCACCTCCGGCGACATGGCGAACTTCAACCTGACCAGCGAAGAGCTGGTGGAAGTCTTCGCCAACATGAAGGCCCTCGGCCGTCGCTATCTGGAGGCGGCGCTGGAGCACCGCAACATCGGCTTCTCCAACCTGCACCAGTTGATCACCGACATCCACGAAGGCCACAAGAAGGCGCTGCCCTGCGGTGCCGGCCTGAAGATGCTGGCGGTGGACCACAAGGGTGAGCTGAACCTCTGCCACCGCTTCACCGGCTCCAGCCTGCCGACCTTCGGCAACGTGCACAGCGGAGTGAAGCAGGCCGAGCTCAACGACTTCCTCTCCCAGCGCCTGGACCGCACCGGCACCGGCTGCGACACCTGCCGCATCCGCAACCTGTGCTCCGGCGGCTGCTACCACGAGAGCTACGCCCGCTACGGCGACCCCACTCACCCGACCTATCACTACTGCGAGCTGATGCGCGACTGGGTGGACTTCGGCATCGAAGTCTACAGCCGCATCATGGCCGTCAATCCGGCCTTCATCAGCAGCTACATCTCCCCGCGGAAGGCGCACTGACATGAAACATCTGAAGCCGCTCAACAACAAAGCGCAAATGCTCGAAAAAGCCGCAGCCGAAGATCGCATCGAAGAAGTCATGGCCATGAGTGCGGTGGCCGGTTGTACCGCCACCACCGACCCGGGCTGGGAAGTGGACGCCTTCGGTGGCGTCGCCTCGCTCTGCCAGCCGATGGAAGCGGACCTTTACGGCTGCTCCGACCCTTGCTGGTGGCCGGCCCAGGTGCCCGACATGATGAGCACCTACCAGGACTGGAACGCCCAGGCGACCAACTCGCAAGACGACTGGCGCAACCTCGGCACCGTATTCCCGAAAGACAAATGACCGGCGACAAGAACAAGAGGGGAAACCGTATGAAACTCAAAGCCATCGCCAGCCTGGCGACCGCTGTCGCCGGACTCGCACTGGGCACCAGTGCCTGGGCCGCAGATGAGGCGGGTCCTGCGCTGAAGGCCGGTCATGAATACATGATCGCCACCAACTACCCGAACAACCTGCATGTGGTGGATCTCGCCACCGATAGCCTCTACAAGACCTGCCGCCTGCCAGACGCTTTCGGGCCTGGCACCGCGATGATGGCGCCGGACAACAAGACCGCGTTCATCCTCAACAACCACTTCGGTGACCTGTACGGCATCGACCTGGACGGCTGCAAGACCGTGTTCCACGCCAAGCTGTCGCGCAATCCGGGCGAGAAGGTGCGCTCGATGTTCTCCTTCGCGCTCAGCCCCGATGGCAAGGAGCTCTACACCACGGTCAACCCGACCCAGATGATGAACGACCATTACGTGGTCAAGCCGCCGCGCCTGGAGGTCTTCCGCACCAGCGACGGCCTGGACGCCAAGCCCGTGCGCAGCTTCCCGATGCCGCGCCAGGTCTACCTGATGCGCGCCGCCGATGACGGCTCGCTGTTCGTTGCCGGGCCGGACATCTACAAGATGGATGTGAACACCGGCAAGTACGAAGTGGCGGTGCCCGGCCGCAACTGGCAGCGCCCGAACTACAGTGCACCGGACGTGCTGTACTTCTGGCCACACCAGAGCGCGTACCACGAGTTCTCGATGCTCTACACCACGGCCAAGTTCAAGGACGAAAAGCAGGACCTGGCCACCGCCGACTTCATCTACGGCTACGTCAGCATCGACCTGAAGACCGGCAAGGCCACCGTGCAGGACTTCGCACCGCTGACCGAGCTGTACTTCACCGGCCTGCGCTCGCCGAAAGACCCGAACCAGATGTTCGGCGTGCTCAACCGCCTGGCCAAGTACGACATCAAGGAGCAGAAGCTGATCAAGGCGGCCAACCTGGATCACTCCTACTACTGCGTCGCCTTCAACACCAAGGGCAGCAAGCTTTACCTGGCCGGCACCTTCAACGACATCGCGGTGTTCGATCCGGACAGCCTGGAGAAGATCAAGAACATCAAGTTGCCGGGTGGGGACATGTCGATCACCACGACCCAGGTGTTCGTGAGGTAAGGGCAGGGCGGCTTGCAGGCTCTCCTTGTGGGGGCGACTTCAGTCGCTAAGGGCAGCGCAGCTGCCCCATCGACCTTGATGGCAGGACTGCGTCCTGCATAGCGAATGAATTCGTCCCCACAGGCCGTTCAACCAGGACAGGGAGGCCGACCACCGGCCACCTGACAACCGAACCCACATCCGACCAATGGGTCACTAGACAGGAAAACAGGCTTTATTTACCTTTCCGTTTACGTAAAGGTAAATAAAGCCGACTACGTCATTCACAGCTGTATCCCAGTACAAAGACAAGAAGGGAAAGCCATGAATCACCAGAGCTATACCCGGGGGCGGCAGGACAAGGACCTGCTCGCCATGACCATAGGCGCGGCATTCGATGCCACGGTTGCCAAGTTCCCCGAGCGCGAGGCGCTGGTGGTCAGGCATCAGGGCCTGCGCTACAGCTGGCAGGAACTGGCCGAGGCGGTGGACCGCCATGCCCGCGCCTTGCTCGCCCTGGGCCTGAACAGCGGCGACCGCCTGGGGATCTGGGCGCCCAATTGCGCCGAGTGGTGCATCACCCAGTTCGCCAGCGCCAAGATCGGCGCCATCCTGGTCAACATCAACCCGGCCTACCGCAGCAGCGAACTGGAGTATGCGCTCAAGCAATCCGGCTGCCGCTGGGTAATCTGCGCCGATGCCTTCAAGACCTCCGACTACCACGCCATGTTCCTCGGCCTGGTGCCCGAGCTGGCCGCCGCCGAGCCGGGCAGCCTGAACTGCGAGCGCCTGCCGGAACTGCGCGGCGTGGTCAGCCTGGCCGCCAACCCACCGTCTGCATTCCTGCCCTGGGCCGCCCTTCAGCAGAAGGCGGGCGAGGTGAGTGACCAGGCCCTGGCCGAGCGCCAGGCCAGCCTGCAGTTCGACGACCCGATCAACATCCAGTACACCTCCGGCACCACCGGCTTCCCCAAGGGCGCCACCCTCAGCCACTACAACATCCTCAACAACGGCTACATGGTCGGCGAGAGCCTCGGCCTCACCGAGCAGGATCGCCTGGTGATCCCGGTGCCGCTGTACCACTGCTTCGGCATGGTGATGGGCAACCTGGGCTGCGTGACCCACGGCTCCACCATGATCTACCCGGGTGACGCCTTCGACCCGCTGACCACCCTGCGCGCCGTGGCCGAGGAAAAGGCCACCGCCCTCTACGGCGTGCCCACGATGTTCATCGCCGAGCTGGATCACCCGCAGCGCGGGGAGTTCGATCTATCGAGCCTGCGCACTGGCATCATGGCCGGCGCTACCTGCCCGATCGAGGTGATGCGCCGGGTCATCAACGAGATGCACATGAGCGAAGTGCAGATCGCCTACGGCATGACCGAGACCAGCCCGGTGTCCCTGCAGACCGGCCCGGACGACGAACTGGAACTGCGCGTGACCACCGTCGGCCGCACCCAGCCGCACCTCGAAAGCAAGATCGTCGATGCCGAGGGCAAGATCGTCCCGCGCGGCACCATCGGCGAGCTGTGCACCCGTGGCTACAGTGTGATGCTGGGCTACTGGAACAACCCCCAGGCCACCGCCGACTCCATCGACCCGGGCCGCTGGATGCACACCGGTGACCTCGCCTCCATGGATGAGAACGGCTACGTCTGCATCGTCGGGCGCAGCAAGGACATGATCATTCGCGGCGGCGAGAACGTTTACCCGCGTGAGCTGGAAGAGTTCTTCTTCACCCACCCGGCGGTGGCGGATGTGCAGGTGATCGGCATTCCCTGCAGCAAGTACGGCGAGGAAATCGTCGCCTGGATCAAGTTCCACCCCGGCCACACGGCCACCGAGGACGAGTTGCGCGCCTGGGCCAAGGAACGCATCGCCCACTTCAAGGTGCCGCGCTTCTTCCGCTTCGTGGATGCCTTCCCGATGACCGTGACCGGCAAGATCCAGAAGTTCCGCATGCGCGAGATCAGCATCGAGGAACTGACCCCGCCGAAGGACGACAAAGTGACGGCGATACGGTAGGGCACAGCTCTTCGCTCTTTTGAGGGGGCGAATGAATTCGCCCCCTCAGGTAAAGCCCCTACAATGCCGCATCGCCGCAAATCAGCACCAAGGGAGACCATGACAGGCACGTCCGCCGAGAAAGGCACCATCTCCGTCCGCCTGGTTCACGAAGCCCTGCTGGAATTGCGCCAGCGGGGCTTCGACGATTCGGGGCTGCTGAGCCAGGTCGGCATTCCCGCCGAGCTGCTGGCCAAGCCCTATGGTCGCGTGTCGTCGCAGCTCTACGGGCAACTCTGGCTGCTGATCGCGCGGACCATGGACGACGAGTTCTTCGGTATGAACCCGCGCCGCATGAAGTCCGGCAGCTTTGCCTACATGACCCGCGCCGCCGTGAAGGAGCCCACCGTGGGCGCGGCCCTGGAACTGTCGCTGCGCTTTCTCGAACTCATCTTCGACGGCCTTTCTCCGCGCCTGGAGCGTCGTGGCGGCCTGGCGGAAATCACCCTGGACGAGCCCGAAGGCCAGCGAGGCCGGGCCTTCAGCTACTTCACCCTGTGGCTGATGATCCACGGGTTGCTGTGCTGGCTGGCGGGGCGGCGCATTCCCATCCTCGGTGTCGACCTGCGCTGCGCAGTGCCGGACTACATCGAAGACTACCGGGTGATGTTCAGCACCAACCTGCGCTTCTCCCGTCCCCAGAGCCGCCTGCTGTTCAATGCCGATTGCCTGGAGCTGCCGGTGCGTCGCAGCAATCGCGACCTCAAGCGCTTCCTTGGTGGCCTGCCGGCGAACATCCTGGTGCGCTACCGCGACCCGCAGAGCCTGGCGGCGCGAATTCGCGCCTACCTGCGCAGCATCAAGCCCGAGCGCTGGCCCGATGTGGAGGCGCTGTCCAGCCACTTCTACATGGCGCCGTCCACTCTGCGCCGCAAGCTGGCCCTGGAGGGGCAGTCCTACCAGGGGCTGAAGGACCAGGTGCGGCGCGACCTGGCCATCGCCCGGCTGGACAACGGTGAGGGCAACTTCACCGAGCTGGCCTTCGAACTGGGGTTTGCCGACACCAGCGCCTTCTACAAGGCCTTCAAGAAATGGACCGGTTCCACGCCGGGGCAGTACCGCTCATTGATCCACCCCGACTCAGGTTGAAGCGGTTTTCCGCCGCCCTATAAGAAATGGCGCCGACCACGCCACGCACCGGGCGCTTTTCTGTGGGGGCGAATTCATTCGCGATTGAAATCTCTCCCACAAACGGGGATGACTTCAGGCCGGCGCGTGCTGCTGCCACCACTGGTGGATGGCGCTGGCCAGTTCACCGACTGACAGGGTGCCGTCGAGGACCAGGGTAAGGGGTTCGTCCAGCGGCTCTTCCAGGTCGGCGAACTGGCTGTCCAGCAGGCTCACCGGCATGAAATGTCCGCGGCGCTGCGCCATGCGCTCGGCCGCGGCGGTGGGGGAGAGTTGCAGGTAGGCAAAACCCAGCGCTGGTATGGCATGGCGCAGGCTATCGCGGTAGCTGCGCTTGAGCGCCGAGCACGTGAGGATGGGATGTTCGCCTGCGCGGTAGGTCTGGCGCAGCTGTTTCTCGAGCGCGTGCAGCCAACTGGCGCGATCCTTGTCGGTCAAGGGTTGGCCAATGCTCATCTTCTGGATGTTGCGGTCGGGGTGGAAGGCATCCCCCTCGATCAGCCGCGCCCCGCTGCGCACCTCCAGCGCCCGGGCCACGGCGGACTTCCCGCTACCGGCAACACCCATGATGACTACTGCGTTGATGGGCTCGTACATCGCGATATCTCTGCTGCTGGTACTTAAACAGTAGGCAATGTGAGCGAAAAGTGGGTTTCAGCCGCAGATTCGATGACCGCGAAGAGGTATTTGCCGGGACCCGCAGGATGGGTAGAGCGGAGCGAAACCCATGCTGCCGAAGTGATGGGTTTCGCAGCCTCGCGGAACGCCGCCCTACCCAGCCTACGATGGAGCGAGGCGCTAGCCGGCGAGTGCAGTTTGGCCCCACAACCCCCGCACCACCTCTTGACTCACCCACCTGCGCAGCAGGCGGTTTTCCGGGTGGTAGCAGTACATCCAGAGCAGGGCGTGCAGGCCGGACTCGCTGATCACCGTTTCTTCATTGAAGAGACTGCTGCCGTTTTTCAGCAATACGCGCCGGTGCTGGTCGGGGCAGAGTCTGCCGATGAGGCGGTCGTTGATGTCGGTGTTGAGCAGGCGGCGCAGGTCGCGGGCGGAGAACCAGGCTTCGTGGCCGATGAGGAAGGCGCGCAGCGGGCGGCGGTGGCGGCGGAAGACCTGCGGGGTGATTTCGGGAAGGGTCATGGCAAAGCTCCATCCATTGAGTTGTGGAGCCGCCACCAAATCCTTGAAGGGTGGCGGACCGTGCGAGTGTGGAAGTACCGGAGGAGCATAAGGAGACCGGTCGGGCCGAAGCCCCTCGCACGATCCGCCATAGACAGCCGACGCTCAAGGCGTCGCTATGGCGCTTATGCTCCTGAATACGGGCTTCCACACCCGGCTGTGACCAGAAGGTCACAGCGCCGCAAACCCTATCCAAACGCCTTGTAAGCCAGCAACGCAGTTCCTGCGTAGGCGCTTTCCTTGCGCGCCTGTCGAATTTCCCTCCCCACGCTAAAGACGTAACAGCCTGTTTCGTCTGACTGGTTATGGCGGAAAGCGAACGCTTCCCAATGACTTTGTTGGATGGAAAGAACAGATGAATGCCCAAGACGCCCTGAGACTCGCCCATCGATTTATCGAGCTGCCCGTGGAAAAACGCCGGCTCTTCCTCGAAGGGCTGCGCAAGGAGAGCGTCGATTTCAACCTGTTCCCCATTCCCGCCAACGTCGTCATCGCCGAGCGCGAGCGGCTGTCCTACGCCCAGCGGCGCATGTGGTTCCTCTGGCAGTTGGACCCGCACGGCGCCGCCTACAACCTGCCGGGCGCTGTGCGCCTGCACGGCGCGCTGGACGTGGCCGCGCTGGAACAGGCCTTCGCCGCGCTGGTCGAGCGCCACGAAACCCTGCGCACCACCTTCCATCTGGACGGCGGCGTGCCGGTGCAGCGCATTCACGCGTCGGCGCCCGTCGAGGTCGAGCACGAAGACCTGACCCTGCTGCCCACTGCCGCTCGCGAATCCCGCGCCCGCCAGAGCGCCGAGGAGCAGGCGCAAAAGCCCTTCGACCTGGAGCAGGGCCCCTTGCTGCGCCTGAAGCTGGTGAAGCTGGCCGAAGACGAGCACCTGCTACTGGTGACCCTGCACCACATCGTCTCCGACGGCTGGTCGATGAACGTGCTGATCGACGAGTTCTCCCGCCTGTACCGCGCCTTCTGCGCCGGCGAAGCCCCGCAACTGACCGAGCTGCCCATCCAATACCGCGACTACGCCCTCTGGCAGCGCCAGTGGCTGGAAGCCGGCGAGCAGGAGCGTCAGCTCGACTACTGGAAGACCCATCTGGGTAGCGAGCACAGCCTGCTGGAGCTGCCCGCCGACCACCCGCGCCCGGCCAGCCCCAGCTACAAGGGCGTGCGCCTGGAGTTCGCCATCGAGCCCGCGCTGGCCGAGCAACTGCGCGGCCTGGCGCGGCAGCAGGGCGTCACCCTGTTCATGCTGCTGCTGGCCAGCTACCAGGTGCTGCTGGCGCGCTACAGCGGCCAGCGCGAAATCCGCGTCGGCGTGCCCATCGCCAACCGCAACCGTGCGGAAACCGAGGGGCTGATCGGCTTCTTCGTCAACACCCAGGTGCTGCGCAGCGAGTTTGACGGCCAGCTGCCGTTCGCCACTTTGCTGCAACAGGTGAAGCAGGCCGCCCTCGGCGCCCAGGCTCATCAGGAGCTGCCCTTCGAGCAACTGGTGGAAGCGCTGAACGTCGAGCGCAACCTCAGCCACAACCCGCTGTTCCAGGCCCTCTACAACCACCAGCCGTTCGTGGCCGACGTCACCGCGCTGGACAGTCTGGGCGGGCTGAAGATCAGCCGCCAGGAGTGGGAAGGCCGCACCACCCAGTTCGACCTGGCCCTGGACACCCTGGAGAAATCCGGCCGCCTGGAAGCGGCACTGACCTACGCCACCGACCTGTTCGAGCGCGCCACCGCCGAGCGTATGGTGCGCCACTGGCTGAACCTGCTGCGCGGCATCGTCGCCAACCCGGATCAGGCGGTGGGTGAACTGCCGCTGCTGGATGCCGAAGAACTGATCCACCAGGTGCAAGGCTGGAACGCCACCGCCGAGGATTACGCCTATGCCCCGGTGCAGCGCCTGTTCGAAGCCCAGGCCGCCACCCAGCCGGACGCGCCGGCCCTGGCCTTCGGCAATGAGCACCTGACCTACGCCCAACTCAACGCCCGCGCCAACCGCCTGGCGCACAAGCTGCGCAGCCTGGGTGTCGGCCCGGAATCACTGGTGGGCGTGGCCTGCGAGCGCTCCGTGGAGCTGGTGGTCGGCTTGCTGGCGATCCTCAAAGCCGGGGGCGCCTACGTGCCCTTCGACCCGGAATACCCGCGCGACCGTCTGGCCTACCTGTTCGACGACAGCGGCATCAAGCTGCTGCTGACCCAGAGTCACCTGCTGGCGGAGTTGCCGCTGCCGGATGGGGTGACCAGCCTCTGCCTGGACCAGGACAGCGACGCGCTGGAAGCCTTCAGCGCCGCCAACCCGGACGCCGCCATCGCGCCGAACAACCTCGCCTACGTCATCTACACCTCCGGCTCCACCGGCAAGCCCAAGGGCGCTGGCAACACCCACGCGGCGCTGCACAACCGCCTGGCCTGGATGCAGTCGGCCTACGCGCTGGATGCGAATGACACCGTGCTGCAGAAAACCCCCTTCAGCTTCGACGTGTCGGTGTGGGAGTTCTTCTGGCCGTTGATGGTGGGCGCGCGCCTGGCCGTGACCAACCCTGGCGATCACCGCGATCCGGCCCGCCTGCTGGCGCTGATCGAGGCGCACCGGGTCACCACGCTGCACTTCGTGCCGTCCATGCTGCAGGCCTTCGCCTCCCAGTTGTCGGTGGCAGAGCAGGGCACTCGGCAATGCGCCAGCCTCAAGCGCATCGTCTGCAGCGGCGAGGCCCTGCCGGCGGAGCTGCAAGGCCAGGTCTTCGCCCAATTGCCGGGCGTCGGCCTGTTCAACCTCTATGGTCCCACCGAGGCGGCCATCGACGTCACCCACTGGACCTGCCGCGATGAAGGCCGCGACAGCGTGCCCATTGGCCAGCCCATCGCCAACCTCGCCACCCACATCCTCGACGCCCGCCTCAACCCCGTGCCGGTGGGCGTGGTTGGTGAGCTGTACCTGGCAGGTGCCGGCCTCGCTCGTGGCTACCACCGCCGCGCCAGCCTGACTGCCGAGCGCTTCGTGGCCAACCCCTTCGCCGCTGGCGAGCGCATGTACCGCACCGGCGACCTGGCGCGCTATCGCGAAGACGGGGTGATCGAATACCTCGGCCGCCTCGATCACCAGGTGAAGATTCGTGGCTTCCGTATCGAACTGGGCGAGATCGAAGCCCGCCTGCAAAGCCACGCCGGTGTGCGTGAGGCGGTGGTCGTCGCCCATGACGGCGCCAGCGGCAAGCAACTGGTGGCCTACCTGGTGGCGATGGAGCAGGGCAGGGATGAGATCGCGCTGCGCGAGGCTCTCAAGGCCCACCTGGGCGCCACCCTGCCGGATTACATGGTGCCGGCGCAGTTCATCCTGCTGCCGGCCATGCCGCTCAGCCCCAACGGCAAGCTCGACCGCAAGGCCCTGCCCAAGCCTGACCTGCAGCAGGTCCGCCAGGAATACCAGGCCCCGCGCAGTGCCGTGGAGCAGCAACTGGCGAGCATCTGGCAGGACGTGCTCAAGGTGGAGCGCGTTGGCCTGACCGACAACTTCTTCGAGTTGGGCGGCGACTCCATCGTCTCCATCCAGGTGGTCAGCCGTGCCCGCCAGGCCGGCATCCGCTTCAGCCCGCGCGATATCTTCCAGCACCAGACGGTACAGAGCCTGGCCGCTGTGGCCGAGTGCAGCGAAGCCAGCAGCATCGACCAGGGCCCGGTACAAGGCGAAGCACCGCTGACCCCGGTGCAGCGCTGGTTTTTCGATCTGCCCATCGCCGAGCGCGGCCACTGGAACCAATCCCTGCTGCTGGAGCCGCGCCAGCCGCTTGACCCGGCTCTGCTGGACGACGCCCTGCAACAGCTGGTGCGCCAGCACGACGCCCTGCGCCTGCGCTTCACTGAGGAGGGCGGCCAGTGGCGCCAGACCCACGTCGACGCTAACCAGACCCTGCTCTGGCAAGGGCAGGCCAGCGGTGCGGAAATGACCGTCTTCTGCGATGAAGTGCAGCGCAGCCTCGATCTCGCCAACGGTCCATTGCTGCGCGCCGCGCTGATCGAACAGGCCGACGGCAGCCAGCGTCTGCTGCTGGTGATCCACCATCTGGTGGTGGATGGCGTGTCCTGGCGCGTGTTGCTGGAAGACCTGCAAACCGCCTACCGCCAACTGGACGCGGGCGAGGCCGTGCGCCTGCCGGCCAAGACCAGCGCCTACCAATCCTGGGCCCAACGCCTGCAAGGCTACGCCCAGAGCGAGGCACTGCAAGCCGAACTCGCCTGGTGGCAATCCGAGCTGCACAGCGCACCGGCCGAGCTGCCCCGCGACAACCCGGAAGGCCGCCTGGAGAACCGTCATGGCGACACGCTGGAACTCCGCCTCGACGCCGAGCGCACCCGCCAACTGCTGAAGGAAGCGCCGGCCGCCTACCGCACCCAGGTCAACGACCTGCTGCTGACTGCCCTGGCGCGCGTGCTGTGCCGCTGGAGCGGCGATGAAGCGGTGCTGGTGCAACTGGAAGGCCACGGCCGCGAAGACCTGTTCGACGACATCGACCTGACCCGCACCGTCGGCTGGTTCACCAGTCTGTTCCCGGTGAAATTGATTCCGACCGGCGAACTGGCGAGCGCCCTCAAGGCGGTGAAGGAACAACTGCGCTCAGTGCCCGGCAAGGGGCTTGGCTACGGGCTGCTGCGCTACCTCGGCAATGGCGCGGCCCTGTCTGCGTTGCCGCAGCCGCGCGTTACCTTCAACTACCTGGGCCAGTTCGATGCGCAGTTCGACGAAGCCGCGCTGTTCGTCCCGGCAGGCGAGGGCGGTGGCAAGGCCCAGGCCGACGATGCGCCGCTGGCCAACTGGCTGAGCGTGGAAGGGCAGGTATACGGCGGCGAACTGTCCCTGCAGTTCGGCTTCAGCCGCGAGATGTACCGCCGCGAAACCATCCAGGCCCTGGCCGATGCCTATCGCGCCGAGCTGGAAGCGCTGATCGCGCACTGTGTGGCCGAGGGCAATGACGGCTTCACCCCGTCCGACTTCCCCCTGGCAAAACTGACCCAGGCGCAACTGGATGCGCTGCCGGTGCCGGCTGCCGAGGTGGAAGACATCTACCCGCTGTCGCCCATGCAGGAAGGCTTGCTGGTGCACACCCTGCTGGAGCCCCACTCGGGCATCTACTTCATGCAGGACCGCTACATCATCGACAGCGAGATCGACCTGCGGCGCTTCACCGCCGCCTGGCGCGACGTGGCCCGCCGCCACGACGCCCTGCGCGCGTCCTTCAGCCTGGATGACGACGGCCAGATGCTGCAGATCATCCATCGCGACGCCGCGCCGGACGTGGACTTCCGCGACTGGTCGGCGCTTCCCGAAGCCGAGCATGAGGCCGCCCTGCAGGAGCTGCTGGCCGCCGATCGCGCCCAGGGCTTCGACCTGCTCAACAAGCCGCCCTTCGCCCTGCGCCTGATCCGCCGTGGCGCCGGGCAGTACTGGTTCATCCTCAGCAACCACCACATCCTGATCGATGCCTGGTGCCGTTCTCTGCTGCTGCAGGACTTCTTCGCCCTCTACAGCGGCAGCCGCAGCCTGGCGCCGGCCGCCCGCTACCGCGACTTCATCGCCTGGCTGCAACAGCAGGGCGAGCGCGCCGCGCTGGAAGCCTGGAGCATGGAGCTGGCCGGCTTCGAACAGCCCACGCCGCTGCCCTACGACCGCCCGGTGCGCCGCCAGGGCGGCTTCTCGGTGATCGGCGACCGTTACGCCGACCTCGAAGCCAGCCAGGGCCGCGCCCTGCGCGAACTGGCCCAGCGCTACCAGCTCACCGTCAACACGCTGACCCAGGCCGCCTGGGCGCTGGTGCTGCACCGTTATAGCGGGCTGGACGAAGTGCTGTTCGGCGTCACTGTGGCCGGCCGCCCGGTCAGCCGCCCGGAAATGCAGGACACCGTCGGCCTGTTCATCAACAGCATTCCGCTGCGCATGCGCCTGCCGCAACCCGGCCAGAAGCTCAGCGTGCGTCAGTGGCTGCAGGACCTCTTCGAACACAACCTGGCCCTGCGCGAGCACGAGCACCTGCCGCTGGTGAAAATCCAGGCCTGCAGCGCCCTTGAGAAGGGCCAGCAGATCTTCGATAGCCTGTTCGTCTACGAGAACGCCCCGGTGGAAAGCGCCGTGGAGAGCGGCGCCAGGGAAATCAGCGCCAAATCCGACACCGCGCGCACCCACACCAACTACCCGCTGACGGTGGTGGTCTATCCGGGCGACGCCCTGGGCCTGCACCTGTCCTACGACCAGCGCTACTTCGACGAGCCCACCATCGACCGCCTGCTGGGCGACTTCAAACGCCTGCTGCTGGCCATTGGCGAAGGCTTCCTGGGCGATTTCGCCGACCTGCCGCTGGTGGCGGACGCGGAGCGCCGCGAACTGCTGGAAGCCGGCAACCGCACTGGACGCGACTACCCGCTGGAGCAGGGCTACGTGCGCCTGTTCGAAGCCCAGGTGGCGGATCGACCGGAGCAGGTGGTTGCCACTTGCCTGGAACAGCGCTGGACCTACCGCCAGCTCGACGAGCAAGCCAACCGCGTTGCCCACGCGCTGATCGGCGCTGGAGTCGGCATTGACCAGCCCGTGGCACTGCTGGCCGAACGCGGCCTGGAGTTGCTGGGCATGATGGTTGGCACCTTCAAGGCGGGTGCCGGCTACCTGCCGCTGGACCCGCAACTGCCGGAGCAGCGTCTGCTCAACCTGCTGGAACTGGGTCGCGTGCCGGCACTGCTGGCAAGCGGCGCCTGCCATGCCCAGGCCGAAGCGCTGATCGCCACGCTTCCCCAAGGTCGCCGCCCGGCGCTGTTGCTCTGGGACGAGGTGCAGGGCGCCGGGTTGCCCAGCACCCAGCCGGGCATCCACACCGGCCCGCACAACCTGGCTTACGTCATCTACACCTCCGGCTCCACCGGCACACCGAAGGGCGTGATGGTCGAACAGGCCGGCATGCTCAACAACCAGCTCAGCAAGGTGCCGTACCTGGACCTGAGCGGGGCCGATGTGATCGCCCAGACCGCCTCGCAGAGCTTCGACATTTCCGTGTGGCAGTTCCTCACCGCACCGCTGTTCGGCGCCCAGGTGGACATCGTCCCCAACGCCATCGCACACGACCCCGCCGCGCTGCTGGCCCATGTGCGCAGCCGTGGCATCACCGTGCTGGAAAGCGTGCCCTCGTTGATCCAGGGCCTGCTGGAAGAACCCGCCGGCAGCCTCGACACCCTGCGCTGGATGCTCCCTACGGGCGAGGCCATGCCACCGGAGCTGGCGCGCCGCTGGCTGCAGCGCTACCCGGCCATCGGTCTGGTGAACGCCTACGGCCCGGCCGAATGCTCGGACGACGTGGCGCTGTTCCGCGTGGATGCCGCATCGGCGGAAAGCGCCTTCCTGCCCATTGGTTCGGCCACCGACAACAACCGCCTCTACGTGCTGGATGGCCGCCTGCTGCCGGTGCCCACCGGCGCTGTGGGCGAACTCTATGTGGCCGGCACCGGCGTGGGGCGCGGCTACCTGAGCGACCCGCAGCGCACCGCGGCAGTGTTCATTCCTGACCCGTTCGGCGAGCCGGGCGCGCGCCTGTACCGCACCGGCGACCTGGCACGCCGCCGCCCGGACGGCCTGCTGGAATACGTCGGCCGGATCGACTCGCAGGTGAAGATTCGCGGCTTCCGCATCGAGTTGGGCGAAATCGAATCCCGCCTGCGTGACCTGGACGGTGTGCGAGAAGCGGTCGTGCTGGTGCAGGAAGGCCCCACCGGCAAAGCGCTGGTGGCCTACGTGGTGGCGGATGACGCCCGCGAGGAGCCGGCCGCCCTGCGCGAGCGCCTGAAGAACGCCCTCAAGGCGCAACTGCCGGAATACATGGTGCCGCTGCAATGGCTGCTGCTGGAACGCCTGCCGCTGAACGCCAACGGCAAGGTGGACCGCAAGGCCCTGCCGCGCTTCGAGGCCAGCGACTGGCAGCGCGATTTCGAAGCCCCCGCCGAAGGCCTGGAAAGCCAGCTGGCAGCCATTTGGGCCGAGGTACTGAAGGTCGAACGGGTCGGTCGCAGCGACAACTTCTTCGAACTCGGCGGCCACTCCCTGCTGGTCACCCAGGTGATTTCGCGGGTGCGCCAGCAGCTCGGCATCGAACTGCCGCTGGCCAGCCTGTTCGAGGCCAGCGAACTGGCCGCCTTCGCCAAGCGCGCCGCCCAGGCCGGTGGCAGCGGCCAGCCGCAGCTCAAGCGACTGCCCGCCGACGCGCCGGCCGTGCTGTCCTACGCCCAGCAGCGCCAGTGGATTCTCTGGCAACTGGACCCGCAGAGCGCCGCCTACAACATTCCCGCCGCCCTGCGCCTGAAGGGCCGCCTGGACCGCGACGCGCTGCTGGCAAGCTTCGCCGCCCTGCAAGCGCGCCACGACACCCTGCGCACCACCTTCACCCAGGACGGCCACGAAGCCCGCCCGGTGCTGCACGCCAGCCTGCCGCTGCAGTTCAGCGAGCTGAGCCTGGAGGCGCCGAGCCAGGCGCAGATCGACGCCCTGGTGGAAGAGGAAATGCGCCAGCCGTTCGACCTGCGCAACGGCCCGCTGCTGCGGGTGCTGTTGCTGAACGTCGCGGAGGACGAGCATGTGCTGGTGCTCACCGTGCACCACATCGCCGCTGACGGCTGGTCGATGCAAGTGATGGTGGATGAGTTCGCCCAGCTCTATCAGGCCCGGGTCGAAGGCCGCGAGGCCCGCCTGCCGACACTGCCGGTGCGCTACGCCGACTACGCCCGCTGGCAGCGCGACTGGCTGGATGCCGGGGAGGGCGCCCGCCAGCTCGACTGGTGGAAGGCGCAACTGGGCGAGCGCCAGCCGCTGCTGGAACTGCCCAGCGAGCTGACCCGTCCGGCCCGCCGCAGCGAACGGGGGGCGCGCCTGGAAATCAGCCTGGAACCGGCACTGGTCGCCGGTCTGCGCCGCCGCGCCCAGGAGCAGCAGGTGACCCTGTTCATGCTCCTGCTGGGCAGCTTCCAGGCCCTGCTGCACCGCATGAGCGGGCAGGACGACATCCGCGTTGGCGTGCCCAACGCGGGGCGTTCGCGTCTGGAAACCGAAGGCCTGATCGGCTTCTTCATCAACACCCAGGTGCTGCGCGCCGAGGTGGACGGCCAGCAACCCTTCAGCGCGCTGCTGCAACAGGTCCGACAGGCCGCGCTGGGCGCCCAGGCCCATCAGGAACTGCCCTTCGAGCAACTGGTGGAAGCCCTGCAACCGCAGCGCAGCCTCAATCACAGCCCGCTGTTCCAGGTGCTCTACAACCACCAGAAGCAACTGGGCCAGAGCGTTGAGCGCGAGCTTGCGGGGCTCAAGGTCGAGCGCCTGGACTGGCGCCAGCACAGCGCCCAGTTCGACCTGGCACTGGACACCGAAGAGCAGGGCGACACTCTCCACGCCAGCCTCACCTATGCGGCTGATTTGTTCGACGCCAGCAGCGTCCAACGCCTCGCCGGCCACTGGCAGCACCTGCTGCGTGCGGTGGTGGAAGACCCGCAATGCCGAGTCGGCGAGTTGCCGCTGATCACCACCGCCGAGCGTGATGGCCTGCTGCAAAGCTGGAACCCGTCGTTCCAGGCGCAGCCGGTTTCGCCGGTGCTGCACCAGCTCTTCGAGGCACAGGCTGCCCAGCGTCCCGAGGCTCTGGCGCTCAGCTGCGAGGGCGAGCACCTGTCCTACGGCGAGCTGAATGCCCAGGCCAACCGCCTGGCCCACAAGCTGCGCGAGCTGGGTGTCGGCCCGGACGTGCGGGTGGGCATCGCCACGGAACGCGCCATGCCGCTGGTGGTGGGGCTGCTGGCGATCCTCAAGGCCGGTGGCGCCTATGTGCCGCTGGACCCGGAATACCCGGCCGACCGCCTGGCCTACATGGTCGAAGACAGCGGCATCGCCCTGGTGCTGACCCAGGCTCACCTGAAAGACGGGCTGCCGATGCGCGAAGGCCTCCAGGCGCTCTGCCTGGATGAGCAGGACCTGGCCGGCTACAGCGCCGAGAACCCTGGCAACCGTACCGCGCCGGACAACCTCGCCTACGTCATCTACACCTCTGGCTCCACCGGCCGCCCGAAGGGCGCGCTGCTCAGCCATGGCAACGTCACCCGCCTGCTCAGCGCCACGGCGGAGGAATTCCGCTTCGGCGCCGAGGATGTCTGGACCCTGTTCCACTCCTACGCCTTCGATTTCTCGGTGTGGGAGCTGTTCGGCGCCCTCTGCACCGGCGGCCGCCTGGTGGTGGTGCCGTACTTCGTCAGCCGCTCGCCGGAAGCCTTCCTCCAGTTGCTGGGCGATGAGCGCGTTACCGTGCTCAACCAGACGCCGACCGCCTTCCGCCAACTGCTGCCGCTGGCCTGCAGCAGCCCCCGCGAGCTGGCCCTGCGGGTGGTGATCTTCGGTGGCGAGGCGCTGGAGCTGGCCAGCCTCAAGCCCTGGTTCGAGCGCTTTGGCGACCGCAAGCCGACCCTGGTGAACATGTACGGCATCACCGAAACCACGGTGCATGTCACCTACCGGCCGATCAGCCTGGCGGACCTCGACGGCCCGGCGCAGAGCCCCATCGGCCGGCCGATCCGCGACCTCGCCTGGTACCTGCTGGACGCCAACCTGCAGCCGGTGCCGGTGGGCGCCAGTGGCGAGCTGTACATCGCCGGCGCCGGCCTCGCCCGTGGTTACCACGGCCGCGCCGGGCTGACCGCCGAACGCTTCGTGCCCAGCCCCTTCGCCGCTGGCGAGCGCCTGTACCGCTCCGGCGACCTGGCGCGCCAGCGCGCCGATGGCGGCATCGATTACCTGGGCCGCAAGGACCAGCAGGTGAAGATCCGTGGCTTCCGCATCGAGCTGGGCGAGATCGAAGCGCGCCTGTTGGAGCAGGACGGCGTGCGCCAGGCGGTATTGGCGGTGCAGCAGAGCGCCGCCGGGGCGCAGCTCTGTGCCTACGTGGTGCCCGAGGTGCAGCCGGTCGACCCGCTGGCCTGGCGCGATGCCCTGCGCACCGCGCTCAAGGCCGGGCTGCCGGACTACATGGTGCCGGCGCACCTGCTGCTGCTGGACCAACTGCCGCTGACCGGCAACGGCAAGCTCGACCGCAAGGCCCTGCCGACGCCGGATGCCGACGCCTGGCAGCGACCCTTCGAGGCGCCCCAGGGCGAGTTGGAAGGGCGCATCGCCGCCATCTGGGCCGAGGTGCTGGAAGTGGAGCGGGTCGGTTGCCGCGACAACTTCTTCGACCTGGGCGGGCATTCCCTGCTGGCGGCACAAGCCAGCGCCCGGGTGGAACTGGAACTGGGCATCGAACTGCCGCTGCGCGCGCTGTTCGAGTCCGCCGATCTTCGGGCCTACGCGGCCCTGGCCGGGGCACAGGCTCCGGCTGACAACGCTGCACGTCTGGACGCGCTCGAATCGCTGCTGGACGAGATGGAGACTCTTTGATGGAAAACACCACCGCCTGGCGTATCGCCACCCGTTTCGCCGGCCTGGCCCCCGAGCAGCGTCGCGAGTTCCTCAAGCGCATGGCCGAGCAGGGCGTGAGTTTCGGCCAGTTGCCGATCCCGCCGAGTGCCGAAGCCGGCGAGCCGCAGGCGTTGTCCTACGCCCAGCAACGCCAGTGGTTCCTCTGGCAACTGGACCCGCAAGGCGCCGCCTACAACATCCCGGCGGCCCTGCGCCTGATCGGCAAGCTGGACGTGGCGGCGCTGCAACGCAGCTTCGATGCGCTGGTGGCCCGTCACCAGACCCTGCGCACGCGCTTCATCGAGCAGGAAGGCCAGGTGCTGCAACAGGTGGAAGCGGCATTCAGCCTGCCGTTGGAACAGGTGGACCTGCGCCACGTGCCGCAAGGCCAGCGTCTGGACGCCGCCCTGCTCCGGGTGGAAGCGGAGATCCAGCGCCCCTTTGATCTCGCCACCGGCCCGCTGCTGCGCGTGACGCTCCTGCAACTGGACGACGAGGATCAGGTGCTGGTGCTGTGCCTGCATCACATAGTCGCCGACGGCTGGTCCATGGGCGTGCTGGTGGAAGAGTTCTCCCAGCTCTACGCCGGCTTCAGCCAGGGCGTTGATGCGGTATTGCCGGATTTGCCGATCCAGTACGCCGACTACGCCTTGTGGCAGCGCCGCTGGATGGAAGCCGGCGAGCTGGAACGACAGCTGGACTGGTGGAAAGCCCAGCTCGGCAGCGAGCAGAGCCTGCTGGAACTGCCCACCGACCGCCCACGCCCGGCCCAGCCGAGCCAACGTGGCGCGCGCCTGGACTTCGCCCTCGACGCGGCCACCGCTGCTGGCCTCAAGACCCTGGCGCGGCAACGCGGCGTGACCCTGTTCATGCTCCTGCTGGCCAGTTTCCAGACCCTGCTGCACCGCTACAGCGGCCAGCGTGATTTCTGTGTCGGCGTGCCGGTGGGCAACCGCAACCGCGCGGAAACCCGCGGCCTGATCGGTTTCTTCGTCAACACCCAGGTGCTGCGCGCTGAGATGGATGGTCGCCTGCCGTTCAACCAACTGCTGGAGCGCACCCGCGATGCCGTGCTCGGTGCCCAGGACCACCAGGAGCTGCCCTTCGAGCGTCTGGTGCAGGCCTTGCAAGGTGAGCGCAGCCTGAGCCACAGCCCGCTGTTCCAGGTGATGGTCAACCACCAGCAGTCCAGGCCGGGTGCCCTCGACGGTGCGCTGCCGGGGTTGAAGGTAGAAAGCCTGGACTGGAGCGGTCGCACCACCCAGTTCGACCTGCAACTGGACACCCATGAAGAAGGCGAGCGCCTGCTGGCCAGCCTGACCTACGCCACCGACCTGTTCGACGCACCGCGCATCGAGCGCCTGGCGCAACACTGGCGCAACCTGCTGGGCGGCCTGCTGGCCAACCCGGAGGCGCCCATCGCCGAGCTGCCGCTGCTGGACGCCGCCGAACGCAGCGCCACCCTGGAAGCGCTGAACGCGACCGCTACCCGGTATCCCGGCCCGGTCTGCGTGCAACAGCAGATCGAAGCCTGCGTAGCCGAGAACGGCGCGGCCACGGCCCTGGTGTTCAAGGGGCAGCGCCTGTCCTATGCCGAGCTGAACCTGCGCGCCAACCGCCTGGCCCGTCACCTGCGCAAGCAGGGCGTCGGCCCGGAATCCCTGGTGGGCGTGGCCTGCGAGCGCTCGCTGGAAATGGTCGTGGCCCTGGTGGCCATCCTCAAGGCCGGTGGCGCCTACGTGCCGCTGGACCCGGAATACCCGGCCGACCGCCTGGCCTACATGATCGAAGACAGCGGCATCCAACTGCTGCTGACCCAGCAGCACCTGCTGGCCACGCTGCCGTTGCCGGAAGGCGTACAGAGCATCTGCCTGCAAGGTGATGCCGACTGGCTGGCCGAGGAGTCCGGCGAGAACCTGGACAACCTCGCCACGGCCGAGAACCTTGCGTACGTCATCTACACCTCCGGCTCCACTGGCAAGCCCAAGGGCGCGGGCAATCGCCACGTTGCCCTGTACAACCGCCTGGCCTGGATGCAACAGGCCTACCACCTGCGCGCCGGTGACAAGGTGCTGCAGAAGACGCCGTTCAGCTTCGACGTGTCGGTGTGGGAGTTCTTCTGGCCGCTGATGGAAGGCGCCACCCTGGTGGTCGCCGAACCCGGCCTGCACCGCGACCCGCAGGGGCTGGCGGCGCTGATCCGCAACGAGGGCATCACCACCCTGCATTTCGTGCCCTCCATGCTCCAGGCCTTCGTCGGCGCCGATGAAGCGGCCGGCTGTACGTCGCTGACCCGCATCATCTGCAGCGGCGAAGCCCTGCCGGTGGAGCTGCAGCGCCAGACCCTGCGCCTGCTGCCCAATGCGGGCCTGTACAACCTCTACGGCCCCACGGAGGCGGCCATCGACGTCACCCACTGGACCTGCCTGGAGGAGGGCCGCGACAGCGTGCCCATCGGCCGGCCCATCGCCAACCTGCGTACCCACATCCTCGACGCCGAGCTGCAACCCCTGCCCACGGGTGCCGTGGGCGAGTTGTACCTGGGCGGCGTCGGCCTGGCCCGTGGCTACCACCGCCGTCCGGGCCTGACCGCCGAACGCTTCGTGGCAGACCCCTTCGGCAGCGGCGAACGCCTCTACCGCACCGGCGACCTGGCGCGTTATCGCGCCGACGGCGCCATCGAGTACTGCGGCCGACTCGACCACCAGGTGAAGGTTCGCGGCCTGCGCATCGAGCTGGGCGAGATCGAAGCGCGCATGCAGGAACACCCCGACGTGCAGGAGGCCGTGCTGCTGGCCCTGGACGGCCCGAGCGGCAAGCAACTGGTGGCCTATCTGGTACCCAAGCGCCGCGAACTGCTGGACGCCGCTGCCCAGGGGCCGTGGCGCGAGGCGCTGAAGACGCACCTGCTGGCCAGCCTGCCGGACTACATGGTGCCGGCGCAGATGATCCTCCTGGAAAGCATGCCGCTGAGCCCCAACGGCAAGCTGGACCGCAAGGCCCTGCCCAAGCCTGAAGCCAGCGTCAGCCAGCGCGAGTTCGAAGCGCCGCGCGGTGAGCGTGAGGAGCAGATGGCGGCGATCTGGCAGGAGGTGCTGGGCGTCGAGCGGGTAGGGAGACAGGACAACTTCTTCGAACTGGGCGGCGATTCCATCATCTCCATCCAGGTGGTTAGCCGTGCCCGACGCGCCGGCCTGAAACTTTCCCCCCGTGACCTGTTCCAGCAGCAGAGCCTGGCAGCCCTGGCCGCCGTGGCCCGTGAGCAGGAAGCCAGCCAGGCTCAGCAAGGGCCGGTGGAAGGTGCCCAGCGGTTGACTCCGGTGCAGCGCTGGTTCTTCGAGCAATCCATCCCACAGCGCCAGCACTGGAACCAGGCAGTGCTGTTGCAGCCCCGCGAGCCGCTGGAACTGGGCCGCCTGCAAGCGGCCCTGCAGAAACTCCTGGCCCAGCACGACGCGCTGCGCCTGCAATTCCGCGAAGTCGACGGCCAATGGACCGCGCGCTACATGCCGCTGGACAGCACCGCCGCCACCGACCTGCTCTGGACCGGTCGCGCCATGGGCGAGGAGTCTCTGCAGGCGCTCTGCGATGAAGCCCAGCGCAGCCTATCGCTGCATGACGGCCCGCTGCTGCGCGCGGCGCTGGTCAACTGCGGCGATGGCAGCCAGCGCCTGTTGCTGGTGATCCACCACCTGGTGGTGGACGGCGTGTCCTGGCGCGTGCTGCTGGAAGACCTGCAAGCCGCCTACGCCGATCAACCTCTGCCGGAAAAGACCAGCGCGATGCAGGCCTGGGCCGCGCGCCTGGAGCAGTACGCGCGCTCCGGCCAACTGGATGCCGAACTGACCTGGTGGCAATCGCATCTGGCGGATGCCAGCGGTGAACTGCCAGTGGCCAACCCGACTGCCAGCCAGGCGCTGCGCCATCGCCAGTGCGTCAGCATCGGCCTGGACCGCGAGCAGACCCGCAGCCTGCTGCAACAGGCGCCGGCCGCCTACCGCACCCAGGTCAACGACCTGCTGCTGACCGCCCTGGCCCGCGCCCTGTGCAGCTGGTCCCGGCAATCGTCGGCCCTGGTGCAACTGGAAGGCCATGGCCGTGAAGAGCTGTTCGACGACCTCGACCTGACCCGTACCGTCGGCTGGTTCACCAGCCTGTTTCCGGTGAAGCTGGTTCCGACTGCGGACATGGCCGGCTCCATCAAGGCGATCAAGCAGCAGCTGCGCGAGATTCCCGGCAAGGGCCTGGGCTACGGCCTGCTGCGCCACCTGGGCGATGACGCCACGCGTGCCGCCCTGGCGGCGCTGCCCCAGGCGCGAGTCACCTTCAACTACCTGGGCCAGTTCGACCAGAGCTTCAGCGAGGACGCGCTGTTCGCTCCCGCTCGCGAGAGCAGTGGCGCGACGCAGCATGCCGATGCGCCGCTGATCAACTGGCTGGCAGTGGATGGCCAGGTCTACGGTGGCGAGCTGAAGCTGGACTGGAGCTTCAGCCGCCAGTGCTTCGAAACCAGTGCCATCCGCGCCCTTGCCGAAGGCTTCCGCCACGAACTGCTGGCGCTGATTGCCCATTGCCAGGAAGAGGGCGCTGGCGGCGTGACCCCGGCGGACTTTCCACTGGCGCGCGTCACCCAGGCGCAGCTGGACGCGCTGCCCGTTGCACCGGCGCGCATCGACGACCTCTATCCACTTTCGCCGATGCAGGCGGGCCTGCTGTTCCACAGCCTCTACGAGCCGCAGGCCGGCGCCTACGTCAACCAGCTCAGCGTGGAGGTGCGCGGCCTGGACGCCGAGCGCCTGGGCCGCGCCTGGCAAGCGGCGCTGGATGCCCATCCGATCCTGCGCAGCGGCTTCCACTGGCCGTCTGGCGCCAGCGAACCGCTGCAACTGGTGGAGCGCGACCTGCGCCTGCCGCTGCAGGTGCTGGACTGGCGCGGTCGTGCCGATCAGGCCGACGCCCTGGCGGCGCTGAGCGATGCCGAGCGCCTGGGCTTCGACCCGGCGCGGCCGCCGCTGCTGCGTCTGGCCCTGGTGCGCCTGGACGATGACCGTCAGCAACTGATCTACACCCATCACCACCTGCTGCTGGACGGCTGGAGCAACTCGCTGCTGCTGGGCGAAGTGCTGCAACGCTATGCCGGCGACGACGTGGCGGCCCCGGCCGGCCGCTTCGCCGACTACATCGGTTGGCTGCACGATCAGGACGCCGAGGCCGACCAGGCCTTCTGGCGCGCGCAATTGGCTGAACTCGACCAGCCGACGCTGCTGGCCCAGAGCCTGGCCCATGGCGCGCCGGATGAAGCGGAGCAGGGCGGTTATGCCGACCACCGCCAACAGTTCGACGAGGCCACCAGCCAGCGCCTCGCCGAGTTCGCCCGGCAACGCAAAGTGACCCTCAACACCCTGGTGCAGGGTGCCTGGGTAGTGCTGTTGCAACGCTACAGCGGCCAGCGCTGCGTGGCCTTCGGTGCCACTGTGTCCGGCCGTCCGGCGGACTTGCCCGGTGCGGAAGGCCAGCTCGGCCTGTTCATCAACACCCTGCCGGTAATCGCCGCGCCCGAAGCGTCGCTGAGCGTCGCCCAGTGGCTGGAGCACCTGCAGGGACAGAACCTGCAGCTGCGCGAGCATGAGTTCACCGCCCTGGCGGATGTTCAGCGCTGGGCGGGAAGCGCCGGCGAACCGCTGTTCGACAGCCTGCTGGTGTTCGAGAACTTCCCCATCGCCGCGGCCCTGCAGCAGGGTGCTCCGGCGGGGCTGGCGTTCTCCATCCCGGAAAACCACGAGCGCACCAACTACCCACTGACCCTGGCGGCGGTGCATGAAGGCCAGCTCAGCCTGACCTGGAGCTACCTGCGCGGCCACTTCAGCCGTGTTGCCATTGCCCGCATGAGCGAGCATCTGGCGGCCCTGTTGGAGGCCATGGTTGCCGCGCCACAGAGCGCCCTGGGCGACCTGGACCTGCTCACCGTCGCCGAGCGCCGCCAGCAATTGGTGGAGTGGAACCTGCCGCAGCCAGAGCCGGAAACCCGACCCTGCGTACACCAACTGATCGAGGCCCAGGCTGCGCTGCGACCAGAGGCCACGGCGCTGATCTTCGGTGACCTGGAGTGGAGCTACGCCGAACTGAATGTCCGCGCCAATCGCCTGGCCCATCGTCTGCGCGAGCTGGGTGTCGGCCCGGAAGTCCGTGTGGGCGTGGCGGTGGAACGTTCGCCGGACATGATCCTGGGGCTGCTGGCCACCCTCAAGGCCGGTGGCGCCTATGTGCCGCTGGACCCGGCCTACCCGTCCGAGCGCCTGCGCTACCTGATGGAGGACAGCGGCATCGCGCTGCTGCTCAGCCAGTCCTGGCTGCACGCCGGCCTGCCGGTGCCGGAAGGCCTGCCGATGCTGGCCCTGGACAGCGAGCCGCTGGCGCACCTGCCCGAGAGCAACCCGGTCAACCTCAGCCACCCGGAAAACCTCGCGTACCTCATCTACACCTCCGGCTCCACCGGCCGCCCGAAAGGCGTCAGCGTCGCCCAGGGCCCGCTGGCCATGCACTGCCTGGCCATTGGCGCGTTGTACGGCATGACCCCGGAAGACCGCGAGCTGCAATTCGCCTCCATCAGCTTCGACGGCGCCCACGAGCGCTGGCTGACCCCGCTGGTGTATGGCTCGGCGCTGATGCCCCGCGACAACGAGCTGTGGAGCGTGGAGCGCACCTGCGCCGAGATCGCCCGCCACGGCATCACCATCGCCTGCTTCACCCCCAGCTACCTGTTGCAGATGGCCGACTACATCGGCGAAGCCGGACGCGACCTGCCGATCCGCTCCTACACCGTGGGCGGCGAGGGCATGCCCAAGCACGCCTTCGACGAGGTCCAGCGCGTGCTGCGGCCGCCGCGCATCATCAACGGCTATGGCCCGACGGAAACCGTGGTCACGCCGCTGATCTGGCGCGCCTATCCCGATACCACCTTCGACTCCGCCTTCATGCCCATCGGCCGGCCGGTGGGCCGGCGCACGGCCTATGTGTTGGACGGCAACCTGCAGCCGCTGCCGGTGGGCGTGCCCGGCGAGCTGTACCTGGGCGGCGAAGGCGTCGCCCGTGGCTACCACCAGCGTCCGGGGCTGACCGCCGAGCGCTTTGTGCCCGATCCCTTCGTGCCCGGCGCGCGCCTGTATCGCTCCGGTGACCTGGCGCGCTTCCGTGCGGACGGCGTGGTGGAGTACCTGGGCCGCATCGACCAGCAGGTGAAGATTCGCGGTTTCCGCATCGAACTGGGCGAGATCGAGGCCAGCCTGCTGGAACATGAAGGCGTGCGCGAAGCCTGGGTGGTGGACCGCGAAGGCCCCGCTGGCCGCCAACTGGTGGGCTATGTGGTGCCGCGCGACCCGCTGGCCGACGAGGCCGCACTGCGCGAGGCGCTGACCGCGCACCTGCGTGCCGGCCTCCCGGCGCACATGCTGCCGGCGCACCTGATGTGCCTGGCGGCCTTCCCGCTGACCCCCAACGGCAAGCTCGATCGCCAGGCGCTGCCGGCATCGGAAGGCAGCCGCGAGGTGGGTGAACGGGTGGCCCCGGCGACGTCGGCCGAAGCGTTGCTGGTGGACATCTGGCAGGAGCTGTTGGGGCTGGAGCGCATCGGCGTCACCGAAAACTTCTTCGAACTGGGCGGCGATTCCATCATCTCCCTGCAGGCGGTGAGTCGTGCCGGCCAGCGTGGCCTGGCGTTCACGCCCAAGCAGTTGTTCGAGCAGCAGACCATCCGCGCCCTGGCGGCGGTGGCCGTGCGCCGCGATGCCGCCCTGGACGTGGCGCTGGATACGCCGGCCTTCGCCCTGGCACCGAGCCAGGCAAATCGCACCGGGCTGAGCGACCTCTATCCGCTGTCGCCGATGCAGCAGGGCATGCTCTTCCACTGCGTGGATTCCCCGGAGCTGAACCTCTACGTCAACCAGCTCAGCGTCTCCGTCGACGGCTTGGACCCGGCGCGTTTCCGCGCCGCCTGGGCCGTATTGCTGGAGCGCCATGAAGTGCTGCGTGCAGCCTTCCTCTGGCGTGATGGCCAGGCCGACCCGTTGCAGGCCGTGCACCAGCAGGTGGAGCTACCCATCACCGAGCTGGACTGGCGCGACCGCACCGAGACCGAAGCCGCGCTGCAAGCGCTGGCCGCCGAGGACCAGGCCCGTGGCTTTGACCTTGCCCAGCCGCCGCTGATGCGCTTCACCCTGGTTCGCCTGGGCAATGCCCGCTACCAGATGATCTGGACCTACCACCACCTGCTGCTGGACGGCTGGAGCGCCTCGCGCCTGCTGGGCGAGATGCTGCGCTTGTACGCCGGCGAGAACCTGCCGGCCCTGGCCGGGCGCTATGCGGATTACATCGCCTGGCTGCAACGCCAGGACGGTGGTGCAGCCGAAGGCTTCTGGCGCAATCGGCTGGCGACCCTCGAGGAGCCAACCATCCTGGCCAAGGCATCCGGCGCCGAAGGCAAGGGCCACGGGGTGATGTACAGCTACCTCGACGCCGAGGCCACCCGTGGCCTGCATGCCTTCGCCAAGGCGCAGCGCGTCACCCTCAACACCCTGGTGCAGGCCGCCTGGCTGCTCCTGCTGCAACGCCACAGCGGCCAGCGCAGCGTGGCCTTCGGCGCCACGGTGGCCGGCCGCCCGGCGAACCTCGCCGGCGCGCAGGACATGCTCGGCCTGTTCATCAATACCCTGCCGGTGATCCAGACCCTGGAACCGCAGCGGGCGCTTGGCGACTGGCTGCGTGAGCTGCAGGACTACAACCTGGCGGTGCGCGACTTCGAACACACGCCGCTGTCCGATATCCAGCGCTGGGCCGGACAGGGCGGCCAGGGCCTTTTCGACAGCATCATCGTGTTCGAGAACCACCCGGTGGACCGCGCCCTGCGTGGCTCGCAGGAAGGTGAATTGCGCTTTGCCGAAGTCGGCAGCGGTGGCGTCACCAACTTCCCCATGGATCTGATGGTGAGCGCCACTGAACAAGGGTTGGAGATCGAGTACCTGTACCTGCGCGAGCGCTTCAGCGAGGCCGAAGTGGTGCGCATCCGCGCCCAGCTGGAAGGCTTGCTGGCGGTGATCACCTTTGACGCGGCGCGCCCGCTGGGCGAGTTCGGCCTGCCGGGTGCCTGCTTCGAGCTGCCAACGGTGGAAGCGCAGGCGGGCGACCTGCTGGCTGCCTTCGACCAGCGGGTGCGCCAGCAGCCGGACCAGGTGGCGCTGATCTGCGCGGGCCGCGAACTGACCTATGCCGGGCTGGACCGCCAGGCCAACCAGTTGGCTGGTCAGCTCCAGCAGCGCGGCATCGGCCCGGAAAGCCTGGTAGCGGTGGCGCTGCCACGTTCCGAGCGACTGGTGCTGGCCTTCCTCGCCGTGCTCAAGGCAGGCGGCGCTTACGTGCCGCTGGATCTGGACTATCCAGCCGAGCGGCTGGCCTTCATGCTGGCCGACTCCCGCGCCAGCCTGCTGCTTTGCGACAGCGACCTGGACCAGCGCGTCGCCCTCGGCGGCGATACCCCGCGCCTGGAACTGGATCGTCTGGTGGTAGAGGGCACCGATGCCGCGCCGCAGGTCACGTACCTGCCGGGTCATCTTGCCTACCTGATCTACACCTCCGGCTCCACTGGCCTGCCCAAGGGCGTGGCTGTGGCGCGCGGACCGATACACCGCCATTGCCGCAGCATCATCGACCTGTATGAGCTGGACAGCGCCAGCCGCGAGCTGCACTTCATGTCCTTCGCCTTCGACGGTGCCCAGGAACGCTGGCTCAGTGTGTTGCTGGCCGGCGGCAGCCTGGTGGTGCGCGACGACAGCCTGTGGACACCGGAGCAGACGCTGGCTGCCCTGCAGCAGCACGGTGTCACCGTGGCCTGCTTCCCGCCGGCTTACCTGCAACAACTGGCCGACGTGGCCGAGCGCCAGGGCCAGGCACCGGCCGTGCAGGTTTACTGCTTCGGCGGCGATGCGGTGCCCGAGGCCAGCTTCGAGCAGGTCAAGCGTGCCCTGCGTCCGCGCCGCCTGGTGAATGGCTACGGCCCCACCGAAACCGTGGTCACGCCGCTGCTCTGGCGCGCCGAGGCCAGCGAGCGCTGCGACGCCGCCTACGCACCCATCGGCCGTGGCGTGGCGGGGCGTGGCCTGTATGTGCTGGATGCCGATCTCAACCCGCTGCCGGTGGGCGTCGCCGGCGAGCTGTATCTCGGTGGCGAATGCCTGGCGCGCGGCTACCACCAGCGTGCAGGGCTGACCGCCGAGCGCTTCGTGCCGGACCCCTTCGCCGCACGGGGCGGGCGCATGTACCGCACCGGCGACCTGGTACGACAGCGTGAGGATGGCCTGGTGGACTACCTCGGCCGCCTCGACCAGCAGGTGAAGATTCGCGGCTTCCGTATCGAACTGGGCGAAATCGAGGCGCGCCTGCGGGCCTGCGTCGGCGTGCAGTATGCGGCGGTTGTGGTGCGCGAAAGCGCCACCGGCAAGCAGTTGGCCGGCTACGTGGTGTCCAGCGCCGGGGCTGGCCTGGAACGCGCCCTCAAGGCCGAACTCCAGGCGCAGCTGCCGGATTACATGGTGCCGGCGCGCATCCTGGTGCTGGAGTGCTTCCCGCTGTCGGCCAACGGCAAGCTGGATCGCCGCGCGCTGCCCGAACCCGAGTGGAGCGCCAACAGCTACCGCGCCCCGCGCAACGCCCTGGAACAGGCGCTGGTAGCCATCTGGCAGGAGGTGCTTGGCGTGCCCAAGGTCGGCATCGACGACAACTTCTTCGAACTGGGCGGCGACTCGCTGCAAGTGCTCAAGGTCATCTCGCGGGTGCGCAGCCAGCCGCAGCTGGGCTTCACCCTCAAGCTCCGCGACTTGATGCAGAAGCCCTGTATTGCCGAACTGTCCGGCTATGGGCCAACCGAGCAGAACGAAGCGCCGGACCCGCTGCTGGCGCTGAACACTCGCATCCCCGAGGTGCCGGCGCTGTTCTGCCTGCATGCCGGTTTCGGCACAGTGTTCGACTACGAGCCGCTGGCCCGCCGACTCGACGGCCGGCGCACGGTCTACGGCCTGCAATGCCGGATGTTGCTCGACCCGACCTGGCAGGACGTTTCCTTGCAGTCCATGGCCGAAGCCTATGCCGCGCGCATCCGCCAGCAGCAGCCGCACGGCCCGTATCACCTGCTCGGCTGGTCCCTCGGCGGCGCCCTGGCGCTGCTGGTGGCCCACGAGCTGGAAGCCCGGGGCCAGTTGGTGGAGTTCGCCGGCCTGGTGGACACCTTCGTGGCCGGCGTGGCCGAAGCGGGGGATTGGCGCGAGGACCTGCGCGACTTCCTGGTCTTCGTGCTGGGCATGGCGGCGGAAGAGGCTGACGGGCTGATCGCCCTGCATGCGGCGAATCAGGCCGAGGCCGAGGGCGCCACACGGGTGATCGAGGCCGCGATGGATGCACCGCACAGCGGCGAGCGCGACCACGGCCTGCTGGGTGCCAGCGAGCTGGGGCAGATCTTCGCCGTGGGCTCGCGCCTCAAGGCCTTGTCCCTTGGCCAGCACAGCCTGCCGTCGACCGACGTGGCGGCCCACTGCTGGTGGGTGGCCGGCCGCGACGAAGAACGCCGGGTGTTCGACGGCCAGGTTCACCGCGCCCTGGACCGCGTCGTCTCCGGTGGGCACTACGCGTTGCTGCAGCAGGACGAGCTGCTGGCCGAGCTGCTGGCCGAGCTGCAGGCGCTGCTGGCACCCCAGCCGGCGACGCTTTCGTAGGATGCGGTTGAGCGGAGCGAAACCCATCACCACGGAGCGATGGGTTTCGCAGGCTCTACCCATCGGAGTCAGCTAAATGTTCGAGCGCCGGAATCGTTCCTTAGGTTCTGTCGCCCTCCATTCAAGGACACACCATGGCCGTCGTGCCTGAACTCGAAGCCTTCCTCGAACTGGTCGAATTCGGCCGTCTTACCGGCAAGAGCCGGGCCATGCACGAACAAACCCCGGAGCAGGCCCGCGCTGATTTTGAACTGGCCTCCCTGGCGCTGGACCAGCCGCTGGCACACGTCGCCTGCACGTCACTGGGCATTCCGGCACGCGATGGCTGGACGCTGTCGGCGCGGCTGTACCGAGCCCCCGATCTGGGCGCGGAACCGCAGCCGACGTTGCTGTACTTCCACGGCGGCGGCTATGTGGTCGGTAGCCTGGACTCCCACGACGCCCTGTGCCGTCGCCTTGCCGGCCACGGCTTCTTCGCGTTGCTGGCGGTGGACTACCGCCTGGCCCCGGAATGGCGTTTTCCGACACCGGTTGAGGACGCCTGCGATGCGGCCAACTGGCTGCTGCGCGAAGGTGCCGCGCTGAGCCTCGACTCGACGCGCGTGGCCTTTGCCGGGGACAGCGTTGGCGCCAGTCTGGCGACCGTGCTGTCGATCATCGCCGCCCGTAACCCCGAGGAACTGGCCCTGGTGCCCAAGGCGCAAGTGCTGGTCTATCCGGTGACCGATGCCACCTCCAAGCGGCCGTCGCACCGCGACTTCGCCGAGGGCTACCTGCTGGAAACCGCGACGTTGGACTGGTTCTACCAGCACTACGGACGCACCCCGCAAGACCTGGCCGACTGGCGCTGCTCGCCCTTGCTGGCGCCCGACCTGTCCGGCCTGGCGCCGGCCCTGGTCTACCTCGCCGGGCATGACCCGCTGCACGACGAAGGCCTGGCCTATGCGCAGAAGCTGGAAGCGGCGGGCAATGAGGTGAAGGTGCTGACCCAGCCCGGCCTGACCCACGACTTCCTGCGCATGGCCGGGTTGCTGGCCGAGGTGGAAGGGATTCACACCGAAGTGGTGGAGTGGCTGGCGGGAAAGTTGGTTTGACTGTAGGAGCCAATTCATTCGCCAAGGGCAGCGCAGCTGCCCCTGAAGGTTCGAGGGGCGAACCTGCGGTTCGTTTCGCGATTGAAATCGCCCCTACAAGGTTTGTGTTCTGCTTCGAGTAATTTTGTAGGAGCGAATTTATTCGCGAAGGGCGGTGAATCCGAGCCAGCAAGCCACACCTGCGAATCGGAATTGACCAGTCCGAGATTTGATGTGTACGGTACACACCAAGGCGCAAGCCATGGAGTGCAAGGATGCGAAGTCGGGAGTTGATCAAATTGATCGAGGCGGATGGCTGGTTCGAGGTGGATGTCAAAGGCAGTCATCACCAGTTCAAGCACCCAGCCAAGAAGGGCAGGGTTACGGTGCCTCACCCCAAGAGCGATTTACCGGAGGGGACTGTCCGCAACATTCTCAAGCAGGCAGGCCTCAGATGAAGCCCAGGTCCAGCAACAGCAATCAGATGGTGGAGTTCATGAAATTTCCAGTTGTACTTCATAAGGACCCTGGTTCCGACTACGGCGTGACGGTTCCGGATGTGCCTGGATGTTTTTCTGCCGGTGAAACCGTCAGTGAGGCGCTGGACAACCTCACGGAGGCGTTGGCCCTGCATTTCGAAGGGTTGATGGCGGATGGTGAACCCATTCCCCAACCGCAGGAAGTGGATGTTCATCTGGCCAATCCTGACTATGCCGGCGGTGTCTGGGCGGTCGTGGAGTTCGATACCACGCCATATCTCGGCGCTTCCGTACGTTTCAATGCGACCATGCCGGAGCATCTGTTGCGTCGCATCGATGAGCGGGTGAAGAGCGATAGACGTTACGCTTCGCGCTCCGGCTTTCTGGCCACCGCTGCATTGCGGGAGTTGCAACATCCGCATTGAGGATTGAAGGGCGAACCTGCGGTTCGCTTGGCGATTGAAATCGCCCCTACAAGGTTCTCGCCATGGGTTTCGTGCTCCTAAAAACAAAGGCGCCTTTCGGCGCCTTTGTCGTTTCCGCTTCAGGCCATCAGAAGTCCCACTTGGTGGTGAGCATCAGGTTGCGCGGTTCGCCGTAGAACACGGTGGAGAAGTTACCCATGCCGGTGTAGTACTCCTTGTCCAGGACGTTGTTGGCGTTGAGGGTCACGCTCAGGTGCTCGTCGTGCTGGTAGCGGGTCATGAGGTTGACCAGGGCGTAGCTGCCTTGCTCCAGGATGGCGTTGTCGTTGAGGGCGGGATTCCAGATCTGCGCGTAGAAGCCGCTCTGCCAGTCCACGCCGCCGCCCACGGTGAATTTGTTCAGCTCGCCGGGAAGGCGGTAGGTGGTGAACAATTTGACCAGGTGCTCGGGCTTGGTGGCCGCCAGGGGGAAGCCGAACACGCGCTGCTCGTCGGCGTCGCGGGTGCGGGCATAGGTGTAGCCGGCGGTGATGTTCCAGCCGTCCATGACTTCGCCCACGACTTCCAGTTCCAGGCCCTTGGTGGTGGCGCCATCGATGGCGCGGTAGATGTCGATGAACTCGGGGTTGGTCTCGACGTACTGGGCGAAGTTGTCCTGCTCGATGCGGAAGAAGGCCAGGGTGGCATTCAGCTTGCCGTCGAAGTAGGCCGCTTTCAGGCCGGTCTCGTAGGCGTCGCCTTCGACCGGTTCGAGGGTTTGCAGGTCAGCGTCCTTGAGGGACTGCGGCTGGTAGATCTTGGTGTAGCTGGCATAGGCCGAGTAGACGTCGTCCAGGTCGTAAACGATGCCCGCGTAAGGCGTGACCACACCGTGCTGCTCGTAGCTGGAGCGGTTCAGGCGCGGGGTGCCGTCGAGGTTGTCGTGCTTCTCGTCGTACTTGAAGTCGCTGACGCGGGTGCCGAGGATCAGCGACAGGTCGTCGGCCGGCTTGAAGCGTGCGGCCAGGTAGCCACCGTTCTGGCGCTGGTTGATCTCGTAGTCGCCGATCTTCGGGAAGCCCTGCTTCGGGTAGTTGCCATCCCAGTCGTAGATGTTGCCGGGGACTTCCACGAATGCCGAATTATCGAAGTCGTCGCCGGTGGTCTTGGCGGCGGCGGTGGTGAAGCCGGCCACCAGCTCATGCTCGCGGCCGAACAGCTCGAAAGGGCCGGAAACGTTCACGTCGAAGGTGTTCTGGACGCGCTTGCCTTCCCAGTGGCCCCAGTAGAAGAAGGCACCTTGGCCGGTGGCCGGGTCGGGGTTGCCGCCGCTGGCGGAGCCGAGCAGGGTGTCGTGCTCGTTGCGCATCTGGTTCACGTTCACCTTCAGCTTCCAGTCGTTGGCCAGGTTCTGTTCCAGCGAGGTGAAGTAGGTGTAGGACTCGAAGTCGCGGCGGCTCCAGTCGGTGCCGGGGTTCCAGGAGCGGCTGACGTCGATTTTCGAACCGTCGGCGAAGTACACCGGGTTGCCGGTCCAGGAGGTGCCGCGCGGGCTGACGTTCTGGTGGTCGATGCCGAAGGTCAGCAGGGTGTCCGGGGTCAGGTCCCACTCGAGGATGCCGTAGGTGATGTCCTTCTTCTGCGAGTAGTGGTCCAGGTAGGACTGGCGGTCCTGGTAGGCACCGACGAAGCGGCCGCGCACGGTGCCTTCGGTGTTCAGCGAGCCGGAGACGTCGCCCTCGGTGCGGTAGTTGTCCCAGGAGCCGGCCATGCCGGTGATGGAGGCCTGGAAGTCACGGGTCGGGCGTTTGCGCACGAGGTTGACGGTGGCCGACGGGTCGCCCGAGCCGGTCATCAGGCCGGTGGCGCCCTTGATGACCTCGACGCGGTCGTAGATGGCCATGTCGACGTGGGTCGTGCCCTGGTCGTAGACGCCGTCATAGATGGTGTTGACGCCGTCGTACTGGTAGTTGGTGATGGCGAAGCCGCGGGCGGAGAACTCCATGCGGTCGCTGTCGTAGGCTTGCACCGATACGCCCGGAGTGTGCTTGAGCACGTCGCTAATGCTGGTGGCGTTCTGGTCGTCCATCACCTGGCGGGTGACCACGCTGACCGACTGCGGGGTTTCGCGAATCGACAGCGGCAGCTTGGTGGCGGTACTGGTCGCGCCGGTGGTGTAGGAGCCGGTGCCTTCGGTGGTTTCGCCGAGGCCGGTGCTGTTGATGCTGGTGGGCGCCACTTCCAGGGCGCTGCTGTCGCTGGGGGAAACCAGGGTCACGGTGTTGCCGTCGACGCTGTAGCGCAGGCCACTGCCGGCAAGGACGGCGGCCAGCGCCTGGGCGGGCTCATAGTTGCCGCGCACGCCCGGGCTGCGGCGGTTGGCCACGTCGTTGGGGCTGTAGAGGATCTGCAGGTTGGCCTGCTGGCCCAGTTGGCGCAGGGCACCGGCGAGGGACTGCGCGGGAATGTCCAGGCTCACCTGCTGGGCTTGCACCATGGCCGGGAAGGGCAGGGTCAGTGCCATGCCGAGGGAGGCGGCCGCCAGGTTGCGCTGCAGGGCGCGGTGCATCAGCAAGGCTTTGGTGAAGGGGGACAACGCGGGTTTGAAAGGCATCTTCCTGATCTCGATTCGTTGTTGTGTTGGCAATTGCGTTTCGTTCTTGTTTGGAATTAAACGAACGAGGCAGGAAAAACCGGAATGGAATCGCGAGAAAATCTTCGGACGGGTCCGCAGGCCTGATCGAACAGAGCAGGCCTGCGGCGGCGGGAAGGTCAGCTGGAAGGCAGGATGTCGCCGTCTTCAGTGCTCGTCTGGCGTTGCGCCTTGTTCTGCAGGGAACGCACGCGGGCTGCGCGTTTACGCCACCAGATGATCACGCCGGTGACCGATAGCATGGCGATCACCACGCCCATGGCGGAGATCAGGATGCGCCCCGGCAGGCCGAGGATACGCCCGGAATGCAGGGGCAGCTGGGCCTGCACGAAGATGTCGCCGGCGGTGCCTTTCCAGGGTTGGCTGTCGCCCAGCAGGCTGCCGTCCTGGCCGTCGAAGTAAAGCGCTGCCGGCCCCACGCCGCCGTCACCGTGGTCGCCGCCGGGGTGGTAGAAGCTGACGCCGTAGATACCGAACTGACGTGCATAGAAGATGCTTCCCACCGGTTCTTCCCAGCCACGCCGGGTGGCTTCCGCCTTGGCCGTGGCGATGGCCTCGGCGAAGCCCAGGCGCGGTTCGATGGGCTGGTTTTCCGGGGTTTCCTCGCGTTTGTCGAAGGGGCCGGGAGTGACTTCGGTGACCAGTTGCATCATCGGGAAGAAGACTTCCCGATACAGGTTCAGGGAGAACGCGGTGAACGCCAGGATCAGCAACAGCACCCAGGTCCAGAGGCTGAAGGCGCGGTGCAGGTCGAAATTGAGCTTGTAGGAGCCGCCGCTCCAGCGCACGTTCCACGCCGGCTTCCAGCGCTGCCACCAGGACGGTCCGCTGGCGGCTTTGCTGGCCTTGACGGCGGCCTGGCGGCGGCGTGCGGGCAGGGTCAGGTAGAGGCCGACGAAGCAGTCGAGGGTCCAGACGATGGCGACTATACCCAGCAGCCAGAGGCCCCAGTGGTCGATGCCCCAGAATTCGGGAATGTGCAGGCTGTAGTGCAGTACGTAGAGGAAGGACACCAGGTTCTCGCTGGTCACCGGCCAGACCGCGCCCCATTCGCGCTTGCCCAGTTCCGCACCGGTCACGGGGTCGACGAAGACCTGGTTGTAGCCGAGCTCGAAGGGTTTGCCTGTGGCCGGGTCGACCCGGCCCGTGACGCCCAGCTCCAGGGATTCACCCGGTTCCGGTGCCAGCGGTACGAAGGTAACCACCGCACGCGGATCACGGGCCTCCGCCTGGCGCGCCAGCTCCAATGGGTCCATGGCCGGCCCCTGGCTGCTGACCTGGGTCAGGTGAGGGTTGAGCACGTCATCCAGCTCGTGGTCCCAGGAGATGATCGCGCCGGTCAGACCGGTGATGAACAGGAAAACAGCTGTGGCCAGGCCGGCCCAGCGATGAAGGAGGGTGGCGAAGGAACGCATGGGGAATCCGAATTTTTCAGGGCTTGTCTGGTAAGGACGGATGAGAACGGCGAATCCGCCAGGGGAGGTGTAACGAGGTGTTTCGGGGGCGGGCGCGGGGCGGTTCCTTGTAGGGGTGAATTCATTCGCCAAGGGCTGCGAAGCAGCCCCAGGAACCTCATGGCGGACCTTCGGCCCTACACCAGCTCTGCAACGCCTTCGGCACTCACCACCTTCCCGCTCTCCAACCGCAAAAGATGGTCCGCCACATCGAAATACCGGTCGTCGTGGGAGATGACGATGATGGTCTTGCCCAGCGCCTTCAGCTCCGGAAGTAGCTCGGTGTAGAAGATGCGGCGGAAGGTCGGGTCCTGGTCGGCGGCCCATTCGTCGAACACCAGCACCGGGCGTTCCTCGATCCAGGCATTGACCAGGGCCAGGCGCTTGCGTTGGCCGGTGGAGAGATCGGTGGTGCTGAAGGTGCCGTCCTGCACCTGGACCTTGTGGGCGATCTCCAGCCGTTCCAGGTAGCGGCTGGCGTCTGCCGGGATGGTGCCTGTGCCCTGGATCAGGTCATCGAACAGGTAGTAGTCGGCGAAGACGGTGGTGAACAGTTGGCGGTAGTCGTCGCGATTGGCGGCGTCCACCGGCTTGCCGTCCAGCAGGATCTCGCCGCCGGTGGGCGCATAGAGGCCCAGCAGCAGCTTGATCAGGGTGGTCTTGCCGCAACCGTTTTCGCCGACGATGAAGAGGATGTCGCCCTGCTTCAGGGTCAGGTTCACCGGGCCGAGCTGGAAGGGCGCGGCGCCCTCGGCTGGCGGGTAGGCATAGCGCAGGTCGCGCAGTTCCAGGCTGTGCACGCGGCGCGGCGCGGGGTCGGTCGCGGCTTCCAGCAGATGAGGCTCAGGGGAGGAGAACTGGCTGTTCAGCTCGGCAATGCGGCGGAAGGCGATCTGCGCCCGGCCCACGACGGGCAGCACGCCGATCAGGTGCTCCAGGGGGCCCTTCATGTACAGCAGGATCAGCACGAATCCGCTGATCACCGCCTTGTCCGCCGCTGGCCAGAAAGACTGCACCAGCAGGGCGATGGCGATGACCACGAAGAACAGCATCGAGCCCAGGCTCTTGGCGATCACGTAAGTGTTGATCGAGCCGATCTGCAGTGTGCAGATGCGCTCGGCGGTGCCCTGGATGTTCGCTTCATGCATGCGCAGGCGGCGTGGGCGGTGGATGCGCAGTTCCTTGGCGCCTTCGGCGATGCCTCGATAGTGCTTCTGCAGCAGGTCCTCCGCTTCGCGGGCGTCGTTGAAGCCCTGGAAGGCACGGGCCTGGGCGGCGTACTGGATCAGCGAGCCGATGGCGATGGCCAGCAGGGTGATGAGGAACATCGGCAGCGAGAGCATGGCCAGGTAGCCCAGGCAGCCGAGGGTGACGGTCAGCGAGATGGCCAGCGGCGCGAAGGAGAAGGCGAAGTCGCTGATGGTGTCGACGTCATGGGTCAGCACTGGAATCAGGCGGTGGGTGCGGTAGCGCTCGATCTGCTGGATAGGCGCGGAGAGCACCTTGGCGCCCAGTTCCTTGCGCAGCCTGGCGATGATGTGCTGGCCGACGTAGTTGGTGCCGATGTCGGAAATGATCGAGCTGGCCAGTGCCAGTACGCAGAAACCGGCGAAGGCCAGCACCAGGGCGTTGCTCATCCCGCCGTCGGCATGCAGCCCCTTGTTGATAGTGGCCAGCAACGCGGTGACGGACAGGCCGCCGACCATGCCCAGCAGGGTGGAAACCAGCACGACGGGCCAATAAGGCCTGAGGAGTTTGAACAGTTCGCCGACGGCGCTGGGGGAGCGGGTGGTCATGGGGAGTCCTCGATGGCCAAGGCAATGGCTGACACAGGGGAAGACGAGCGGGGAATGGGGGGATTTAGGTGGTGTCGGCGTGGCAGTTCACTGTAGGGGCGATTTCAATCGTCCCCTACAAGGAATATGTGAAGGCTTACAGCTCCCGGGCCACACGGAACCCGATCCAGTCGCCACGGTCGCTGGGGTAGGCGTTGTTGCGGTTGCCGGAGCGGGAGAAGATCGGCGGTTCGCCCCAGTCGTTGCCACGGATCTGCACCAGCTCGCACTTCTCGTCCATCCAGGCGCTGCCGTCGTTCGGGGCGCCGTTGTAGCTGTCGTGCCAGCAGTCGGCGACCCATTCGTAGACGTTGCCGTGCATGTCGTACACGCCGAAGGCGTTGGGCTCGAAGCTGCCCACCGGGGCGGTGTAGTTGTAGCCGTCCGCCGCGCCGTAGACGTTGGCGTGCTTGGCGATGCTGTAGGGCTGGCCTTCATCGAAGGGGAAGGGGAACGGGCCTTGGCTACCGGCGCGGGAGCCATACTCGCGCTCGGCCTCGCTGATCATCCGGTAGTGTTTGCCGGTCTGCTTCGACAGCCAGGCGACGTAGGCCTGCACATCGGGGTAGCTCATGCACACCGCGGGCTGGCGCGGACCTTGTTCATAGCGCGGTTTGCCGGCGATGCATTCGCGGCCGGGGCGGGTGTCGCCATCGGCGATCTTCACCCCGGAGGCCTTGAGGTAGGCGTCCCATTCCTCTGCCGTCACCTGGAAGCGGCTGATGGCGAAGGGTTTGGCGAAAGTCACGGTGTGCAGCGGGCCTTCGTCGGGCTGGCGGCCGACTTCGCTGTCCGGGGTGCCCATGGAAAAGCTGCCGGCGGGCAGCACCACCATTTCGGGGCAGTGCTTGCAGTCCTTGAACACCTGGCCGGGCTCGGCCTTGGCATTGGCCTGGGCGCCGCTGGCGGCGGTCGCCAGCAGACTGGCGAGAAGCAGGGTGGAAGTGCGCATGGAAAGTCCTAGCTGGAAAGTGATCAGGAAAGCTGGGGAGCGAGGATCGTCATCACCTGTCCGATCTCCGCCTCGTTGTTCAGCAGGCTAGGCGCAAGGCGCACCACGGGGCCGACGTCGCGCTCCACGGCATCGGCGATCACGCGGTTCTTCATCAGGTGGTTGGCCACGCTGTCGCAGTCGCGCCCCTGGACGCGGAAGAAGGTGAAGCCAGCGGAGAAGTCCGGGCTGGCCGGGGTCACCAGTTGGACCTTGGGGTATTCCAGCAGGCGCTGCTTGAGGTGGCTGTTGAGCTGGTGGATGCGCGCCTGGACGTCGGCCTTGCCCAGTTGTAGGTGCAGTTTGAAGGCCTCGCCCAATGCCAGGCGGTGCTCGAAGGCGTGGTAGCCGCCGGGGGTGAAGAGGGTGCCGAAATTCTTGCCTTCGGTGAAGGTCGGCACGCTGGGGGTGATGCCTTTCGGCTGTTCGGAGCGGGCGACGATGATGCCGGTGCCGCGCGGGCCGAACATCCACTTGTGGGCGCCGGCGATGAAGAAGTCGCAGTCCAGGTCGGCGAAGGTCGCGTCTTCCACGCCGAAGCCGTGCACGCCGTCCACCACGTAGATGATGCGGTCCTGCTCGTCGCGGTTGCGGTTGGCCTGATGCACCAGCTTGCCGATCTCGCCGATGGGCAGCTTCACGCCGCTGCCCGATTGCACCCAGGTCATGCCCAGTACGCGGGTTTCGGGGCGGATGGCGCCGGCGATGTTGCCCAGCACTTCATCGAGGGAAATCTTCTGCGGGTCCTTGAACAGGGTGATGTTGCGCACCTTGGTGCCGGCGCGCTGCTGGCGGAATTCCAGGGTGGTGTAGGCGGAGTAGTGTTCGTGGACGGTGGTGAGGATTTCCTGGTCCGGGCGCACCTGCACGCCGCCATAGACCATCGCCAGGCCTTCGGTGGTGCTGCCGATCAGGGCGACCTGGCCGGGGCGCACGCCGAGGTAGCGGCCGACTTCGGCACGCACGGCGTCTTCATGTTTCCAGACTTCTTCGCGGTGCCAGTCCACCACTTCGCCGGGGTTTTCGTCGAAGCGCTCGCGCAGGCGCGCGATGGCCTCGCGCACCGGGCGCGGGTGGGAGGCCAGGAGGAAGTTGGAGAAGTGCAGGTAATTCGGGTCCAGCTCGAACAGCGCGCGCAGGTCAGTCCACTTGTTGCCGGTTGCGGCAGGCGCGGCGGCTCCGGCGCGTTCGGCGACGGGCATCAGCGGCAGGCTGGCGGCGAGCAGGCCCGCCTGCTTGAGGAAGGTACGGCGATCGGTCATGACTGCGTCCGATTGAGAGGGGATCAGGGATGGGCGGCGACGGTGGCGAGCCTCTGCACCTCGCCCCAGACGCGCAGGAAGTTGCCGCCCCAGAGCTTGGCGATGTCCTGGTCGGAGTAGCCGCGGGTGATGAGTTCGGCGGTGAGGTTGCGGGCTTCGCTGGCGTTCTCCCAGCCGATTACGCCACCGCCGTCGTTGAAGTCGGAGCTGATGCCGACGTGGTCGATGCCGACCTTCTTCACCGCATAATCGATGGCGTCGACGTAGTCCTTGAGGGTGGCTTTGGGCTCTTCTTCGAGGATGCCGTAGAGGGCGCCGGCGTATTCACCGAACTTCTGTTCCGGCCAGATGGCGATCACCGGGTCGGCGGGCATCAGCGCCTGGTTGAGGTTTTCCAGGGGCTGCAGGCCGTGTTGCGCACGCAGTTCGTTGAGGCGTTCGCGGGTTTTCTGGGTCAGCGGCTTGAGGTAGGTGGGGAAGGCCACGACCTGCACCACGCCGCCGGTGTCCTTGATGGCTTTGAGTTCCTGGTCGCTGAGGTTGCGGTCGATATCCACCAGGCCGCGCACGGCGGAGTGGGACGCGATGACCGGCGCGCGGGTGAGGCGGGTGACTTCTTCCACGGCCTTGCGCGACATCTGCGACACGTCGATCACTACGCCCAGCTCGTTCAGCCGGCTCACCGCCTGGCGGCCGATATCGGAGAGGCCGCCGAGGGCGTCCGGGGTGTCGTTGTAGAAGGGCATGGGGCGCGAGGAGTCGGCCCAGTCGTTGTTGGCCACGTAGCTGAAGCCGAAGATGCGCATGCCGCGCGCGGCCCAGTGGTCGAGGCGGCTGATGTCGTTACCCAGCGGGTAGGCGTTGAGCATGCTGATGACGATGGCGAACTTGCCCTCGCTGGCAAGGCGCCGGAAGTCATCGGGGGTGTAGGCGATGGCGGCCTGGTTGGGGAAGTCGCGGGCGATGCCGGTGATGATCCGGTAGCGGGTCTCCTGCTCCTGCTGCGCTTCGGGCAGGAAGGCCGGCGTGGGGCGATGCGGCGCGTTGGGGCCGTTCCACAGTTCGGGCCAGGCGAATACCGTCAGCGCCGCGCCGGAAAGACGGCCACGGGCGGCCTTGGGCAGGTCGAACTGGGTGCCGCTGTCCTTGTCGGCTTCCGAGCCGGGGGTGCCGTAGTCGATGGGCACGTTGATGTGGCTGTCGAAGGAGAGGATGCGCTCCTGCAGTTCATTGGCGTGCTTCATCACCTTGGGCGGGTAGGCGGGGCCTTCTTCCAGCAGGTACTTCTGGCCGAAGAACAGGCCCGCGGCCAGGGCCGGGACGAACAGGGCGACGCCGGTCAGCAGGAGTTTTCTGGAGCGGAGCATGGTTCCCTCGATGATGGACGCGTTATGCATCAGAACGCGCGAGGGGCGTGGAAATTTAGCTCAGCTCCGTAGGATGGGTAGAGCCTGTGAAGCCCATCGCTAGGCTGTGATGGGTTTCGTTCCTCTACCCATCCTACGCTTCGGCCCCGCTAAATTTCGCGGATGGCGACTCGTCCTTGCCTTGATAGGGCACGGCTCACGAGGATCGACGACAGGTTATGCGCTTCACCAGACGACGTTTCATGGCAGGCGTGGCGGCCACGACCGCCGTGGTAGTACCCACTGCCATCCATGCCTGGCACCAGGATCGGGAGCGCAAGGAGGCGGCGAAGCTGACGCCGGACGAAGCCAGTCTGACCCTGCCGGAAACCACCGAGAGCCACCTGGGCAACCGCTTGCGCGGCAGCTGGCGTTTCCGCGTGGTGGATGCCGTGCTGCCCGGCCTGACCGGTGAGTGTGAGCTGCTTCTGGATGTCGCGGCGGCCGGTCGTTCCATTCGTGGCGTGTTGCGCACCCCCGATGGCAAGACGTTCCAGGTTCTGGGCGACCTTTCCAGCAGCCAGCAGACTCGCGTGCGCTGGCGCCTGGCCGAGGATGGCCGCCCGGCAGCCTATGAATGCACGGCGTTGCTGGATGAGGTCTGGGGTGCGTGGGCGAGCGACGGCAGCAGCGCATCGCTCAGCGGCCGTCTGGCCTGGCTGGATGAGCCCATGCGCACGCCGCTGAAATTCCTGGCGGTGAAGCAACCCTTCCCCGAAGCCCGCGAGCGTATTCCGTTGCAACCGCAAACGCTGGCCTGGCTGGTATCGCCGGGCCACCGGCTGTTCCATCAGATCTGGCACGCTTCGCGGGACAAATGGGACGACCTCGACGACGACAAGCGCAACGCCCTGCGCGGCCTCGGCTGGCAGCCCGGCCCGCTGGGGCAGGAGCGCGATGCCCGTGGCAAGGCCAAGCACCGCAATGGCTCCGGGGTGGATTTTCTCTTCATGCACCGGCACATGCTGATGGCTGCACGCAGGCTGCAGCCGCTGCCGTCCTGGACCAGCCTGCCGCTGCCGCGCCAGTACATCGGCTATGGCCTGGAGGATTTCGCGGCAAAGACGGTGAACCACGACGGCTACGCCGTGCCGCCGGCCTGGGAAGCGCCGGAAGACGAGGAGTTCAACAAGTGGCTGCTGGATATCAAGAGCAACGAAGCCTTCCACGCCAACTTCCAGATGTGGGAAGCGCAGTATCAGGACCCGGAGTACCTGGCGAAGCTGAAGCTCGGTGAGTTCGGCTCGCAGCTGGAGCTGGGCATGCACGATTGGCTGCACATGCGCTGGGCGGCGGTCACCCGCGACCCGTCCAACGGCATGCCGGTGATCTTCGACCGCGACCCGGTGGACTTCTCGCCGCGCTGGTTCCGCGCGGAGAACGACTACCTCGGCGACCCCTTCTCGTCCCATGTGAACCCGGTGTTCTGGTCCTTCCACGGCTGGATCGACGACCGCCTGGAAGACTGGTTCCGCGCCCATGAACGCGCGCATCCGGGCGAGGTGGTGCGTCACGAAGTGAACGGCGTGCCCTGGTTCGCGCCGGGCAAATGGGTGGAAGTGGACGAGCCCTGGCTTGGTCCGACCAGCCATGGCTGCGGGCAGTGGTTGCACGACGCCGAGATGACCACGGTGGAGACCGATATCGAGACCATGAAACTGGCCATCCGCATCGCCTTCAGTGCGGACCAGGACGTGCCCGACCTGCTCAAGCGCGCGCCACGGCGGCCGTTCTATGCAAGGAGCTTGGGGCGGACGGTGTAGCACGCTTTTCGCAGGATGGACCACGCTTCACCGGTCCGCCAACGGTGCCAGATGTGGCACCGATGGTGGACGTAATAAGCGACGTCCACCCTAGGTGCTGCGAAACCCATCAATTCGTGCCGGTGGGTTTCGCTTCGCTCTACCCCGTCCTACGGGGTGTTTGGAGCTGGGCTCCAGCCGCCGCCAAGCGCCCGGTACAGGCTCACCGACGCTTGCAACCGGGCCTGCTGCAATTGTGCTTGCTGGTCCTGGGCCTGGAACAGGGTGCGCTGGGTCTCCAGCACGGTGAGCAGCGTTTCGGCGCCCGCTTCGTAGCGCGTTTGCGCGAGGTCGAAGGCGAGTCGCGTCTGTTCCACTTCTTCGCCTTGCCAGCGGCGTTGCTGGTCGAGCCCGTCGGCACTGTTGAGGGCTTTCTCCACGTCGGCCAGGGCGTTGAGGATGGCGCTGTTGTAGGTTCCCAGCAGCTCGTCCTGGCGCGCCTTGGCGCGGTCGCGCTCGGCGGTCAGGCGACCGCCGCTGAAGATCGGCGCGGCCAGCCCGGCGGCCAGGTTGTAGTAGGGGTTGCGCATCAAGTCGTGGAAATGGTCGGCACCGCTGCCGAGGCTGGCGGTGAGGGTCAGCTTGGGCAGCATGGCGGCGCGGGCCACCTTGAGGTCACCGTCGGCGGCCACCAGTTGCGCTTCGGCGCTGGCGATATCCGGGCGACGGGTGAGCAGGTCGCTGGGCAGGCCGGCGGCGATGCCGGGGTTGTTCAGGTCTTCGAGTCGGCCGGTCAGCTTCAGGTCCTGCACCGGCTGCCCAAGCAGCACGGCCAGGGCGATCTGCGCTTCCCGTTGTTGCTGGGCGAGCAGGGGGAGCTGGCGTTTCTGCGCCGCCACCAGGCTGCGTTGCTGGGCCAGTTCCAGTTGCGTGGCGGCACCGGCGGCCTGGCGGGACTGCACCAGGTCCAGCACCTGCTCGGCGTTGGCCAGGTTCTGCCGGGCAATCTCCAGTTGCTGCCCGAGGGCCAGCGCCTGGATGTAGGTGCTGGCTACGCCGGCGCTGATGGTCAGCTCCAGGGTGGCGCGGTCCGCCTCGCTGGCGCGCAGACGTTGCAGGGCGGCGTCGCGGGCGGCGGCGTTGGCACCCCAGAAATCCACTTCGTAGCTGGCGCTGAGCGCGGCGCTGAAGTAGTCGATGCGTTTGTCCTCGCCGCTGGCGTCCAGCTGGCTGTAGCCGTCGCCGCTGATCAGGCCCTGGCGGTTGGCGTCGAGGTTGGCGTTCAGGCTCGGCAGCAGTGCGGCACCGGCGATGCGCGCCGAGGCTTCGGCCTGGCGTACGCGGGCCAGCGCGGCGGCCAGGTCCTGGTTGGCGAGGCGGGCCTGTTCAATCAGGCGGCCGAGTTCGGCGCTGTGGAAGCTTTGCCACCAGTCGGTGCTTGTACGGGCGGCTTGCGGGTCGTTGGGGCCTTGCCAGGCCGCTGGGGCAGTGATGCCGCTTTCGGGCTTTTCCAGGGGCGAGCCGCAGGCGGCCAGGAGAACGCAAAGGGAGAGCAGGGTAAGGCGTGGCTTCATCGGGTTCATTCGCTGGAAAGGGCCACCACGGGCGCCAGTTGTGCGGCCTTGCGCGCGGGCATGTAGCCGAACAGGACGCCGGTGAACAGGGCGCTGCCGAAGGCGCCGAGCACGGCGGGCAGGGAGAACACCAGGGCCACGTCGGCCAGGTGCAGGGCGCCGCCGATCAGCATGGCCAAGACCAGGCCCACCAGCCCGCCGATCAGGGTCAACATCACGGCTTCGGTGAGAAACTGGCGGAGGATGTCGCGCTGGCGGGCGCCGGTGGCCATGCGGATGCCGATTTCGCGGGTCCGTTCGCGCACGGTCATCAGCATGATGTTCATCACGCCGATACCGCCCACCACCAGGGAGATGGCGGCGATGGCGCCGAGCATCAGCGACAGGCTGTTCCGTGTGCGCGCCTCGGCCTGGATCATCGCCGCGTCGTTGGTCAGCTCGTAGTCGCGAACGCCCCGGTGCAGTTGCAGCATCAGGGCGTCGATGGCCTGCTCGGCTTCATGCACGCGCTCGGAGTCGGCGGCGGCGATGATGACGAACTCCGGGTTGGGCTGGCCGAACAGGCGCACGCTGGCGGCGGAGTAGGGCACGACGATCTGGTTGTCGGCGTCTTCGTCGCCGGAGCTGGCGCCTTTTTCCGCCAGCAGGCCGATGACCTGGAATGGCGCGTTGTTGATCAGGATGTAGCGCCCAAGCGGGTCCTCACCGTTGCGGAAGAGTTTCTCCTTCACCTTCTTGCCGATCAGCGCCACGGCGGCGGCGCTGTTTTCGTCGGCCTGGGTGAAGAAGCTGCCTTCCACCGCTGGCCAGTTGAGGATGCGCGGGAAGTCGACGCCGTTGCCGCGGGTATAGGCCTGGTGGTCGACGTTGCCGTAGCGCACGACGGTATCGCCGCCGTTGACCGGCATGATCATCTTTACCTGGGGCAGGCTGGCCAGCGCCTCGACGTCGGCCAGGGTGACGATGCCGGCCGGGCTGCGCGGGGTTTCGGACAGGCCCGAGAGGTAGATGAGGTTGGAGCCGAAGGCGCCCATCTGGTTCATCACCGCGCGCTTGCTGCCTTCGCCCACCGCCAGCATGACCACCACCGAGGCGACGCCGATGACGATGCCGAGCAGGGTGAGGGCGGTGCGGAAGCGGTTGACCCACATGACGCGCCAGGCTGCCTGCATGGCTTCGCGGATGTCCGCCAGCAGGGAGGCGCCGCCGCTGTCGCCGCGCGCCAGGCGTTCGGCCATGGCGTCGGTTTCGACTGCCGGCGCGACGGTGTTTCCACTGTCGCTGAGGATCTGCCCGTCGCGAATTTCGATGACCCGCCGCGCCCGCGCAGCCACTTCGCGGTCGTGGGTGATGAGGATGATGGTGTGGCCGAGATCGGCCAGTTCGTCCAGCAGGGCCATGACTTCGGCACCGCTGTGGCTGTCCAGCGCGCCGGTGGGTTCGTCGGCGAGGATGATGTGGCCGCCGTTCATCAGTGCGCGGGCGATGGACACCCGTTGCTGCTGGCCGCCGGAAAGCTGGTTGGGGCGGTGGTCCATCCGCTGTTCGAGGCCGAGTCGGGCGAGCAGGTCGCTGGCGCGCCGGTGGCGCTGCTCGGCCGGGGTGCCGGCGTAGATGGCGGGAATCTCGACGTTTTCCCGTGCCGAGGCCGACGGGATCAGGTGATACCCCTGGAAGACGAAGCCAAAGGCCTCGCGCCGCAGCCAGGCCAGTTGGTCGTCATCGAGGTCGGCGACGTCCTGGCCGGCGAAGCGGTAGCGGCCGTCGCTGGGACGGTCGAGGCAGCCGAGGATGTTCATCAGGGTGGATTTGCCCGAGCCTGAAGTACCGACGATGGCGACGAACTCGCCAGTGCGGATGGACAGCGAGACGCCGCGCAGCACTTCGGTCTGTGGCGCGCCATTTTCGCCGCTGTAACGTTTGCGGATGCCTTCGAGATGGATCAGGGGTTCGCTCATGGCGGGCTTCAGCCTTCGTTGGCGGCGGGGCCGACCAGCAGTCGCTCGCCTTCTTCCAGGCCGGACAGTATCTGGATGCGCAGGCGGTCGCGCACGCCCGTGCGGACTTCCCGTGCCTTCGGTTCTCCGCGACTGTCGAGCACGCGGGCGAGGTAGGTGTCGGGCTTGCCGTCGATGGCTTCCAGGGCGCCAAGGGGCACGCTGAGGGCGCCCTTGGCGCTGGCGGCAACGAAAAACACCTGTGCGGTCATCTCCGACAGCAGGGCGTGGTCGTCGTTGTCCACGTCCAGCAGCACGCTGTAGAGCACCACGCGGCCGCTGCTGGCGCCCTGGCCGGTGCCGCTGACGGGGCTGCCACCGCCCTGGTTCATCTGCTCCAGCGGACGTGGCGGCACCGGCAGGATCTGCCGCACCTTGCCCTGCCAGCGCCGGCCTTCGCCGCCGAGGGTGGTGAAGTAGGCGGTCATGCCTGGCTTGACCCGGCCGATGTCGGCTTCGGACACCTGGGCCCAGACGGTCATCGGTGACAGCCTGGCGATGCGCATCACCAGGGGCGTCTGCTCCAGCGCGTTGAGGGTCTGGCCGACGCGGGCGTCAAGGGCGACCACGGTGCCGGAGAGGGGGGCGTAGATGCGGGTGTAGCCGAGCTCCGCCTCGTCGCTGCGCAGGGTCGCTTCGGCCTGGCGGATCTGTGCCTTGAGCATTTTCAGCTTGGCCTGGGTGGCGCGCAGTTGGGCGTTGGCGGTTTGCACATCTTCATCACGGGTGGCACCGCTGCGGGCCAGGTTGGCCTGGCGCTGGTGCTGCTGGCGCGCCAGGTCGTGCTGGGCCTGTTGCTCCTCCAACTGCGCCTTGAGGCTATCAATCTGGGCGTGGCCGGCATCCACCTTGGCGCGTTGGGTGGACGGATCGATCTCCAGCAGCAGTTGGCCTTCCTTCACCTCGTCGCCCACTTCCACATGCAGGCGCAGGACCTGGCCCGACGCCTGGGCGCCGACGTCGACGTAGCGACGCGGTTGCAGGGTGCCGAGCGCGGTGACGCTGCTTTCGAGATCTGCGCGGGTGACGGCGACCGTGGCGGGCGGAGCATCACCGGAGGAGAAGGTTTGCCAACCGGCCAGGGCCAGTGCGGTTGCGATCAGGGGAACGGTCAGGGCCCAGGCTTTGGTACGGCGACTTCTCATGCATCAGGGGTCCGGCAGCGGGGTGGGATTGGCGCATCCCTGACTGAACGAGCCGTGGAAGAGGGAATTTAGGGCTTCAGCGACGGTTTTCCTGCGGGGGCGATTTCAATCGCCAAGGACTGCGCATCAGTCCCTTGAAGCCGCAATGGCAGACCTGCGGTCTGCTTAGCGAATGAATTCGCCCCCACAGGGTTTTCGCCCCCACAGGGTTAGTGTCACAGGTCGATTCAGCGCAGGCTCAGTACCGTGCTGCCTTCCTGGTTCTTGCTGATCTTCAGCGGCAGGACCTTGGGCAGGGTGTTGACCAGGCCGTGGATGTCGCGGGTGTTGTAGATGCCGCCGACGCGGACCTGGGCGGTGGCCGGGTCGGCCAGCAGCACGGGGCGGTCGAGGTAGCGGTTGATCAGCGGCAGGGCCTCGGCAAGGCTCATGTCGTCGAGGATCAGCTTGCCGTCGCGCCAGGCGAGCGTGGCGGATGTATCGGCCGGGCCCACGGCGGGCAAGTAGTCCTGTGCGTGGTAGCGCGCCTGCATGCCGGGGGTGAGGGTGCTGCCCTGGTTGCGCTGGCGGTCGCTGCTGACCCGTACCGAGCCTTCGGTGACGGTGACCACCACTTCGTCCTGGTATTTCCAGACGTTGAAGCGGGTGCCGGTGACGGTGATGGTGCCGCTGGCGGCGCTCACCACGAAGGGGTGCCGGGAGTCATGGGCGACATGGAAGTAAGCTTCGCCCTGGCTCAGCGACACGCTGCGCTGGTCCTTGAAATTGGCGTAGGAGAGGCGGGTGCCAAGGTTCAGGTCCACTTCGCTGCCATCGGGCAGGACCACATGGCGACGGCTGTTCTCGGCTTCATAGCGGCGGTAGTCGTTGGGGACCAGGCCGAGGCTCCAGCCGGTGTAGCCGGCCACCGGTAGCACGAAGAGGGCGAGGGCGGCGGCTACCGCCATCCGGCGCAGGCGGCCGCTCTGGCGTGGGGCCGGTTTGGGGAACTCGATGATCGATGCCGGTTGCGCAGCCAGGGGGCTGCGGCGCTTCGGCAGCTCGGACGAGATGTCCCAGATTTCCAGCATCTCGGCGAATTCGCGGGCGTGGTCAGGGTCCGCGTCGACCCAGTGCTGAAACGCCAGGCGCTCCTCGTCGGTGCAGTCCTGATCGTGCAGGCGCATGCACCAGTAGGCGGCATCCTCGGTGAGCTTTTCGCCCCTGGAGGTGGCAGGCGGTGGCGTGTTCATAGGGGAGTCGATCCGTTGCGGGCCTGGTGGCGTGGCAGTTAAATCAGTGGTCAGGCTTCAAATGTTGATGAGAATTATTATAAATTTGTGCGGGTACCAAGTGCCAGTACCGGGCATTGTTCACATTTTCACAGGTTCGAGGAAGTCCACCGGCGGCGCGGCGGGGAAGTGATGTTGGAGTCTTACTACCGGGAACTGGTCAAGTACCTGACGTCGACGCTGGGAGATCGCCATCTGGCCTCCGACGTCGCGCATGACGCCTATTTGCGGGTGCTCGAACGGACGCGCCAGGATGCGATCGAGCAGCCGCGCGCCTTCCTCTATCGCACCGCCATCAACCTTTCCATCGACGAGCATCGTCGCAATCTGGTGCGCCGCAACGAGCCCCTGGAAGTCCTGGAGCAGGAAGAGGGACCTCGGGTGCATTCGCCGCAGGTTTCGCTTTACCAGAAGCAGCGCCTGGACATGGTCGAGCGTGCCCTCGATGAACTGCCGGCGGTGTGTCGCGATGCCTTCCTCCTGCGCAAGATCGAGGGCCTGGGCCACAACGAGATTGCCGAGCGGCTGGGCATTTCCAAGGGGATGGTGGAAAAGCACATCGTCAATGCGATGAAGCATTGCCGCGTGCGTATTCAGGAGTGGGAGGTGTAGGGGCGATTTCAATCGCCAAGGGCGGCGTAGCTACCCCCGAAACAGTACGAAGGGCAGGCCTGCGGCCTGCATGGCGAATGAATGCGCCCCCACAGGAAGATCTTCCCCTCACCCCGCTAAATTTTCGCAGACACGTCTCGTTACTTCTGAGCACGCATGCCGACGGCATGCCCCTGGCGCCTGGCCCGGCTCATGACTCAGAGGACTACGAGATGACCCCGATGCACACCCCGACCGACCTAGATGTGATCGGCATAGGTTTCGGCCCTTCGAACATCGCCCTGGCCATTGCGCTGGAGGAGCTGTCTGGCGAGCACGGCGCGTTGCGCTCGCTGTTCATCGACCGCCAGGCCGACTACCGCTGGCACGGCAACACCCTGGTGGCCCAGAGCGAGCTGCAGATTTCCTTCCTCAAGGACCTGGTGTCCCTGCGCAATCCCACCAGCCCTTACTCCTTCGTCAACTACCTGCACCAGCACGGCCGTCTGGTGGATTTCATCAACCTCGGCACCTTTTACCCGTGCCGCATGGAGTTCAACGACTACCTGCGCTGGGTCGCCGGGCATTTCACCGAGCAGGCCAGCTACGGCGAGCACGTATTGCGTGTGGAGCCGCAACTGGCGGGCGGCAATGTCGAAGGCCTGAAGGTGATCTCCCGCGATGCCAATGGCCGCGAGGTTGCCCGCAGCACCCGTTCGGTGGTGGTCAGCGTGGGTGGAACACCGCGCATTCCGGCGCCATTCGCCCACCTGAAGGGCGACGCGCGGGTGTTCCACCACGCCCAGTACCTGGAGCGCATGGCCACGCAGCCCTGCGTCAATGGTGCGCCCATGCGCATCGCCATCATCGGTGGCGGCCAGAGCGCGGCCGAGGCCTTCATCGACCTCAACGACAGCTACCCCGGCGTCAAGGTGGACATGATCCTGCGCGGCTCCTCCCTCAAGCCGGCGGACGACAGCCCCTTCGTCAACGAAGTCTTCTCCCCGGAATTCACCGACCTGGTGTTCCGCCAGCCCATCGCCGACCGCGAACGCATCATCAACGAGTACCACAACACCAACTACTCGGTGGTGGACCTGGACCTGATCGAGCGCATCTACGGCATCTTCTACCGCCAGAAAGTCTCCGGCCTGCAGCGCCATGCCTTCCGTTGCCTGCGCAAGGTGGAGAAGGTCGAAGCCAGCGACGCCGGCATCGCCATCACCCTGCGCAACAGCGCCAGCGGCGAGGTGGAAACCCATGTCTATGACGCGGTGGTCCTGGCGACCGGCTACGAACGGCAGATGCACCGCGAATTGCTGGCGCCGGTGGCCGAATACCTCGATGAGTTCGAGGTGGGCCGCGACTACCGTGTGCAGGCCGATGAGCGTTTCAAGGCGGCGGTCTACATGCAGGGCTTCTGCCAGGCCAGCCATGGCCTGAGCGACACGCTGCTGTCGGTACTGCCGGTGCGCGCCGAGGAAATTGCCGAGTCGCTCTACCAGTACGCCGGCAAGCGCCGCAACGCGCTGCCGCGCGCCGTGCGGCCGCTGCAGGCGCTGGGTGGGCTGCTGGAGTCGGTGGGCTGACAGCGAGTGTCTTGGGCGGCGATTGAAATCGCCCCTACGAGGCTGGGTGACTCCCTTGTAGGGGCGAGTTCATTCGCCAAGCGGACCGCAGGTTCGCCCCAACGCGCCGATCAAAGCGCGTAGTTCGCCAACTCCCGTGCAATCAGCAATCGCTGGACCTCGCTCGATCCTTCGTAGATCTGCGTGATGCGCGCGTCCCGGTAGTACTTCTCCACCGGGTAATCCTCCAGGTAGCCGTAGCCACCGTGGATCTGGATGGCGCTGGAGCACACCTGCTCGGCGATTTCCGAGGCGAACAGCTTGGCCTGGGAGGCTTCCGACAGGCAGGGCAGGCCGGCGCTCTTCAGGCGGGCGGCGTGGAGGATCATCAGGCGCGCGGCATTCAGGCGCGTCTGCATGTCCGCGAGCAGGTTGCCGATGCTCTGGTGCTCGATGATCGGCTTGCCGAACTGCACCCGCTCCCGCGCATAGCCCAAGGCTGCTTCAAAGGCTGCGCGGGCGATGCCGAGAGCCTGGGCGGCGATGCCGATGCGGCCGCCCTCCAGGTTCGACAGGGCGATGGCCAGGCCCTTGCCGCGCTGGCCCAGCAGGTTTTCCGCGGGAATGCGGCAGTCGCTCAGGGTCACGGCGCAGGTGTCCGAGGCCTTGATGCCCATCTTGTGCTCGCTGCGGTCGACGTTGAATCCGGGGGTGTCGGTCGGCACCAGGAAGGCGGACAGGCCGCGCTTGCCCAGTTCCGGATCGGTCACCGCGAAGACGATGGCGAGCTTGGCGCGCTTGCCATTGCTGACGAATTGCTTGGCGCCATTGATTATCCACTGGCCGTCGTGCAGTTCGGCGCGGGTGCGCAGGTTGTGCGCCTCCGAGCCGGCCTGGGGTTCGGTGAGGCAGAAGCAGCCGATAGCGGCGCCGCTGGCCAGCTCCGGCAGCCAGCGGTCTTTCTGGGCCTCGTTGCCGTAGTTGAGGAGGGGGCCGCAGCCGACCGAGTTGTGGATGCTCATCAGCGCGCCGAGGGCGCCGTCGCCGGCGGAGATTTCCTCCACCGCCAGGGCATAGGCCACGTAGTCGATGTAGGTGCCGCCCCATGCCTCCGGCACCACCATGCCGAGCAGGCCCAGATCACCCATCTGTTGCACCAGCTCATCATCGATCCAGCCGGCCTTTTCCCAGGCCTGCGCGTGCGGCGCCACCTCGGCACGGGCGAAATCCCGCGCCATGTCGCGGATCATCCGCTGCTCTTCGGAGAGTTCGAAATCCTGCATCGTGATGCTCCCGGACGGCTGTTCAGCCGTCCTGCCGGTAGAGTTTGATGATGGCGGAGAAGTCCAGGCCGCCGTGGCCCTGCAGGCTGAAGCTCTGGTAGAGCTGCTGCGCCAGCGCGCCGAGGATCACCGGCTGGCGCGCCTGGCGTGCGGCTTCGGTGGCCAGGCCGAGGTCCTTGAGCATCAGGTCGCTGCCGAAGCCGCCGCTGTAGCCGCGCGAGGCAGGGGCGTTTTCCAGCACGCCGGGGAAGGGGTTGTTGATTTCCGAGCTCCAGCAGCGGCCGCTGGAGGTGTTGAGGATGCCGGCCAGCACCTTGGCGTCCATACCCAGGGACACGCCCAGGGACATGGCTTCGGCGACGCCGATCATGGAGATGCCCAGCAGCATGTTGTTGGCCACCTTGGCCACCTGGCCGTTGCCGGTGTCACCGCAGTGGACGATGTTGCGGCCCATGGCGCAGAGCACCGGATGGGCGCGGTCGAAGTCCGCCGCTTCGCCACCGACCATGAAGGTCAGGGTGCCGGCCGCCGCGCCACCGGTGCCGCCGGAAACCGGCGCGTCGAGCATGGGATTGCCCTGCTTGCGGGCGGCGGCGGCCACTTCACGGGCGCTATGCGGATCGATGGTGGAGCTGTCGATCAGCAGCACGCCCTTGGCCACATTGGCCAGCAGGCCGTCTTCGCCGAGGTAGACGGTTTTCACGTGCTGCGCTGCCGGCAGCATGGTGATGATCACGTCGACGCCCGCGCGGGCCACGGCGGCGGGGGAGTCAACGGCACGGGCGCCGGCCTCCACCAGTTGCGCCACCGCCAGTTGCGACAGGTCGAAGACGTGCAGCCGGTGACCGGCCTTTGCCAGGTTGAGGGCCATGGGGCCGCCCATGTTGCCGAGTCCGATGAAGCCGATATTCATAGTCCGTTCTCGCTTGCAGGTTTTATGGGTTGGTTCGAGCTGCGCGTGGCCCAACGACCCCGGTGTTCGGGAACGTTGGGTTTCGCTTCGCTCTACGCCAACCGACGGGGCGGTGGTTATTTGAGGGTGATGGTGGTGTTGACCGCGCCGCCCACTTCGTCTTCGTCGAACCAGCGCGAGGTTACGGTCTTGGTCTGGGTGTAGAACTGCACCACTTGCTTGCCGTAGGGGCCGAGGTCGCCGAGCTTGGAGGCGCGGGAGCCGGTGAAGGAGAACAGCGGGACCGGTACCGGGATCGGCACGTTGATGCCCACCTGGCCGACATCGATCTCTTCCTGGAAGTGCCGCGCGGCGGCGCCGGAGCGGGTGAAGAGGGCGGTGCCGTTACCGTTCGGGTTGGCATTGATGAAGGCGATGGCCTCGTCCAGGCTGGCGGCGTTCACCACGCAGAGCACCGGCCCGAAGATCTCGTCGCGATAGATGCTCATCTCCGGGGTGACGCCGGCGAAGATGGTCGGGCCGACGAAGTTGCCGCTGGCGTAGCCGGTCACCTGCGGGTTGCGGCCGTCGAGTACCAACTGCGCGCCTTCCCGTTCGCCCGCAGCGATCAGGCTGCTGACGCGGTCCAGTGCGGCGCAGGAGACCACCGGGCCGACATCCGTACCCGGCTCGACACCGGCACCGATCTTCAGGCTCCTGGCTTTTTCAACCAGGTCCGGCAGCCAGGTCTGTGCCTCGCCGACCAGGATCACCACCGAGAGCGCCATGCAGCGCTGGCCCGCCGCGCCGAAGGCCGCGCCGGCGAGGTTGTTGAGGGTCTGCTGCTTGTGGGCGTCGGGCAGGATGATGGCGTGGTTCTTGGCGCCCATCATGCACTGGGCGCGTTTGCCGTTGGCGGTGGCGCGGTTGTAGACGTGGGTGCCCACCTTGGTCGAGCCGACGAAGGATACGGCCTTGATGTCCGGGTGGTCGCAGAGCAGGTTCACCGCGTCGACGCCGCCGTGGATGACGTTGAGCACGCCGGCCGGAATCCCGGCTTCGATGGCCAGTTCGGCCAGGCGCATGGTCACCATCGGGTCCTGCTCGGACGGCTTGAGGACGAAGGTGTTACCGGTGGCGATGGCCATGGGGAACATCCACAGCGGAATCATCGCCGGGAAGTTGAAGGGGGTAATGCCGGCACACACGCCCAGGGGCTGGTTGAGGGTGTAGGTGTCCACGCCGTTTGCGACGTTGTTGGCCAGTTCGCCCATCTGCAGGGTGCCGATGTTGGCGGCGTGCTCCACGACTTCCAGGCCACGGAAGATGTCGCCCTCGGCGTCCGGCAGGGTCTTGCCCTGTTCGGCGGTGAGCAGGGCGGCCAGCTCCTTCATGTTCTCGCGGATCAGTTGCTGGTACTTGAGGAAGATGCGCGCGCGGGCGCCGATGGGGGTCTTGCGCCAGGTCTTGAAGGCTTCCCTGGCGCTGGCCACGGCGGCGTTCATTTCGTCTTCAGTGGCGAAGGGCACGCGGGCCAGGACTTCCTGGGTCGCCGGGTTGACCACATCGCGCCATTGGCTGGTGCGGGACTCGACCAGCTTGCCGTCGATCAGCAATTTGACGGTGGGGATGGCGGTGTTCTGGCTCATGGTTCCTATCCTGTCGTGAGTGAATCGTCAGGGCGAGGTCGCCCGTGGGGCCGATGGTTCGGCCCCGGTGAATGGGGTGGGGGTCAGCGGGCGGTCTCGGTCCGCAGGGCCGGGAAGTCTTCCTCGAAGAACTCCAGCTCGGCTCGCGTGTGGTCCTGGCGGCGCTGCAATTCGATGCGGCGCAGCTCGACGCGGCGGATCTTCCCGGAGATGGTCTTGGGCAGTTCGCTGACAAACTCCAGGCGGCGCACCCGCTTGTAGGGCGCCAGGTGTTCGCGGGCGAAGGCGAGGATCGCCTCGGCCAGGGCGGGGCTGGGAACATGGCCCGGCGCAAGGATGAGGAAAGCCTTGGGCACGGCCAGGCGCACCGGGTCCGGGCTTGGCACGATGGCGACTTCCATGACGGCGTCATGCTCGATCAGGGCGCTTTCCAGCTCGAAGGGGCTGATGCGGTAGTCCGAGGACTTGAACACGTCATCGGCGCGGCCGACGAAGGTGATGTAGCCCTCGGCATCGCGGGCGGCGGTGTCGCCGGTGCGGTAGTGGCCGCCACGGGTGACTTCGGCGGTTTTCTCCGGGCTGTCTTCGTAGCAGGTCATCAGGCCCAGCGGGCGCGGGTCGAACTGCAGCGCCACTTCACCTTCCTCACGCGGGTTGCCGTCGGCATCCAGCAGCACTACGCGGTAGCCGGGCAGCGGGCGTCCCATGGAGCCGACCTTGAGTGGCTGGCCGGGGGTGTTGCCGATCAGCGCGGTGGTTTCCGACTGGCCGAAGCCGTCACGCAGGGGCAGGCCCCAGGCTTGCCGGATGTGTTCGATGATCTCCGGGTTCATCGGTTCGCCGGCGCCCACCAGCTCCCGCAGGCTGAGGCGCGAGCGGTAGGCGGCGAGGTCTTCCTGCACCAGCATGCGCCACACGGTGGGCGGTGCGCAGAGGCTGGTGACGCCGTGGCTGGCCAGGGTTTCCAGCAGGCCGCGGGCGGAGAAGCGCGGGACGTCATAGATGAACACGCAGGCACCAGCGTTCCAGGGGGCGAAGAAGCAGCTCCAGGCGTGCTTGGCCCAGCCGGGGGAGGAAATGTTCAGGTGTACGTCGCCGGGCTGCAGGCCGATCCAGTAGAGGGTGGAGAGGTGGCCCACCGGGTAGCTCTGGTGGCTGTGCAGCACCAGCTTGGGCTTGGAGGTGGTGCCGGAGGTGAAGTAGAGCAGCAGCGGGTCGGTGGCGAGGGTGGGGCCTTCGGCCTCGAATTCGCCGGAGCAGGCGAGGGCGCCGGCGTGGCTGATCCAGCCCGGTACCGGCTCGCCGACGCAGAGGCGGGTGTAGTCACCGGCCAGTCCGTCGAACTTCTGTACGTTGGCGCTGCCGGCGATCACATGTCTGACCCGGCCCCGGTCGAGGCGGTCGCGCAGGTCTTCCGGGGTGAGCAGGGCGGTGGCGGGGATGACCACGGCGCCGATCTTGAAGGCGGCCAGCATGATCTCCCAGAGCGCGACCTCGTTGCCGAGCATCAGCAGGATGCGCTCGCCGCGTTGCACGCCGAGCTGGCGCAGGTGGTTGGCGACGCGGTTGGAGCGGGTCGACAGGTCCTGGAAGCTGTAGCGCTGCTCGCGACCCTGGTCGCCGACTATCCAGAGCGCCGGGGCGTCGTTGCCCTTGGCCATCACATCGAAGTAGTCCAGCGCCCAGTTGAATTCCTTGAGCTCCGGCCATCTGAACTCGCGCACGGCGGTGTCGTAGTCGGTGCGATGGGCCAACAGGAAGTCGCGGGCGGTGACGAAGGGATGCCGGTTGTCGCTCATGGTCGCCTTTCCTTTGTTGTTGTCTGGCGGGCTGGCCCTGGAAGCTGGCCAAGGTGCGTTGGACCGAGTATAGGTAGGCACAAATACGCCTTGGAATAGCCAAAAAAGCCGATTCGATATGCAAAAAAATCCTACCCTGGTCGGGCGCCTGAACTGGGACGACCTCAAGTACTTCCTCGAAGTGGCGCGCGCCCGTACCGCCAGCACCGCTGCCCGGCGCCTGGATGTGGACTACACCACGGTGTCGCGGCGCATCCGTGCCCTGGAGCAGGGCATGGGCGCGCTGTTGTTCGAGAAATCACGCAATGCCGGGTTCGTCCTGACACCCGAGGGGCAGCGCCTGCTGAGCTATGCCGAGTCGCTGGAGAGCACCCTGCAGGCCGCCTGCGAGCAGGTTTCGGGCACCAGCCTGGCGCTGTCCGGGCATCTGCGCATCGGTTCCACCGAAGGTTTCGGCTCGTACTTCGTCACTGCACAGATGAGCCGCTTCCAGGACCGCTACCCGCACATTTCGGTGGACATCCTGCCGGTGCCGCACTTCATCAGCCTGTCACGCCGCGACGCGGACATCGCCATTGCCCTGGAGCGCCCGGAGCGGGGGCCTTACGTCTGCTCGCGGCTGTGCGACTACCGGCTGCGGCTATACGCGACGCCCGAATACCTGGAGCGCCAGGGGCCGATCGAACGCCGCGAGGACCTGGCCGGGCGGGCGTTCGTCACCTATGTCGATGACCTGGCGTTCAGCCCGGAGCTGCTCTATCTGGAGGACGTGATCCCCGGCGCGGTCAGCCATCTGCGCAGCACCAGCGTGATCGCCCAGTACCACGCGGCGCTGCAGGGCCGGGCGATGGCCATCCTGCCGTGCTTCATCGCCGGGCCCGACCCGCGGCTGGTGGAAGTGCTGCCGGGGCAGGTGGAAGTCACGCGGCAGTTCTGGATGTACTACCGCGAGGACCTGCGCAAGCTGAAACGCATCGCCCTGGCGGCCGAGTACCTGCGCGAAAGCGCCGAGTACAACCGGGCGTTCCTGCTGGGGGAGAGCAAGGAGATGCGGTTTCTTCCGGCCTGACGCACAGTGCGAAATCGCTAGCAAGCTAGCTTCTACAAGGGATTCCAGGACCTTCAACACTTAACGCAGACAGCGCCATTTCAATCGCCATGCAGCCCGAAGGGCTGCCCAGTCGGTAGCCCGGCTGTTTGCGACGGCGCGCCCGCCTCAGGGCAGGCGCATGGCACCGCGCACGCTGCCCAGTACCATCCGCTTCATCAACTCCAGCCCTTGTTCCGCCGGCAGGCCGCTGGCATCCAGCCAGGCCGGCAATTGGTTGAGCAGGGACACGATGCTGGCCACGGCACCGCGTCCGGCGACATCCAGGGGCTGGCCGACCAGTTGCTGCAAGGGCTCCAGCAGGGCGGCTTCATAGGCCTGGCGCAGCGCGCGGGCCTGTTCCAGGCGCTCGCCGGAGAGGCAGCGGGCTTCAAGCTCGGCCAGGCGGAAGTGCAGGCCCATGGGCTGATGCAGGGCGAGGTGGGCGTCGATCAGCGCGGCCAGGCACTTGGCTGGGTCGCGGTGTCGGCGGGTGGCCAGGGCGGCATTGTCCAGCAACTGCTCGTAGAGCTCTTCGATGAACTCGAACAGCAGGGCTTCCTTGCTTTCCACATGGTGATAGATGGAGCCGGCCTTGATGCCCAGCTGTGCCGCCAGGTCGCGCATGCTCACCTGGCCGTAGCCCTGCTCGGCGAACAGGGCCAGTGCCAGGTGGCGGTTCTCCAGGTAACGGGAGCGGCGGGCGGTGGTGGCGTCGAGCATGGCGGTGGCCCTCGCGAATGGCGTGCGCCGGCACTCTAGCCAGCGTGGACGGCGGGGCCTAGGTCCTGAGCGCTCCGCTACATTGGCGTTTTTTTCCATTGATCGCACATGAAGGCCGTCAGCAGGACAAAAGTGACTACGTATACGAACTGAATACTTGAAATAGTTCGGATCAGGAGTAGAGTTGAAAGCATAGTCATTCACCCAGGAGACGCCATGAGCAGCCCTGCCCGCCATGTCATTCCAGACCTCCAGAGCGGCGAAGCCGGCCGCGTGGCCCTGAAGTTCTTCTTCAACCTGATGGACAAGTGGGGTTGCTCCAAGGAGCAGCAGCGCACCTTGCTCGGCTCCATCGGCAACACCACCTATTTCAGCTACAAGAAGCTGCCCAGTGTGCGCCTGCCGCACGACACGCTGGAGCGGATCTCCTACCTGATGGGCATCCACAAGTCCCTGCGTATCCTCTTCAGCAACCAGGAAGCGCGTGCCTACGAATGGGTGCACAAGCCCAACAGCGCGGCACCCTTCAACGGCCGCAGCGCCCTGCAGTACATGCTCGGTGGCCAGGTGGTGGATGTGGCCGATGTGCGCCGTTACCTCGATGGAGTGCGAGGCTGATGACCGAGGAGTTGCTGGTGGAACGGATTCCCGAGTGGAGCAAGGCCTATCGCCTGGTCAACAGCGCCTTCCCGCCCATTTCCGTATTCGAAGACACCCTCGATCCCGATGAGCTGGAGCTGGCCTACGCCATCGAGGCCATGACCAACGACCGCCTGCGCGACCAGGTGGGGGAGATTTCCCGCGTTGCCCCCGAAGACCGTGTCAGTGGCAGCGGCGCCACCGTGGTGATGGCCGTATTCACCCATATCGGTCGCGCCAGCCGCTTTACCGACGGCAGCTTCGGCGTCTACTACTGTGCAAGCTCCCTCGACGCGGCCATCGCCGAAACCCGTTACCACCAGGAGCACTTCTGGCGTGCCACCCAGGAGGCGAGCATCGAAATCACGCTACGGGCCTATGTGAACAAGGTGGTCAGCCCGATGCTCGATGTGCGCGACCGTGTCGAGCTGCATGACCCGGACATGGCCAGTTACGGCACCAGCCAGGCCTTCGCCGGGCTTCACCGCAATGCCGGCAAGTGGGGGCTGCTGTACAACAGCGTGCGCCTGCCGGGCCACGAGTGCGTGGCGGCCTTCCGCCCGCCTGCGGTCAGCCTGCCGGTGCAGGGCGCGCACTTCCGCTATATCTGGGACGGCCGCACACAGAGCATTTCCTGTGTCTTGAAGGTCAGCCCGGTCGGCTAGCCGCCAGTGGTTTCGGCAATCAGCTCGTCGATGACCGCCACCAGCGCCTGCTGCCGGGGCAGGCCGGACTGCAGGGCTTCCCGGTAGCGCAGTAGCTGCCGGTCGGCGCTACTGCCGTAACGCAGCACATGCCGGCCACGGACGAAGGCCTGGTCATCGCCCTCGGACTCGGCGAGTTCGCCAAAGCAGGCGTACGCCCTTGCCAGCCAGGCCCCGGCAGAGAGGCTGGCCTCGCCCGAGCCGTCGAGGTACATGCCGTGGATGCCGAAGCGCATGGCGCGCCAGTGGTTCTCCTTCAGGACCAGGCGTTGCAGGGGGGCGTCTTGCAGGTCGCCGTCGTCCTGGACCATGGCCCAACTGACCAGGGCGCGGAACAGGGCGACGATGCACAGGGCGTCTTCCACCGAGGGGCAGGCATCGGCCGCGAGGAGTTCCAGGGTGGGAAAGCGCGGCGACGGGCGAATGCACCAGGCCAGGTCGCCTTCGCGGCGTATCGACCCCGAGGCCATCAGCCACTGCAGATAGGCGTTAAAGGCAGGCTCGTCGGGGAAGTGCTCGGGAATGCCCTTGTGCGGCCACTCGGCGCACACCGCCTGGCGGTAGCTCATCAACCCGGTTGGGCGGCCGTTCCATAAAGGCGATGAGGTGCTCAGCGCCAACAGCAACGGAAGCCAGCCCAGTACCCGGTTCATCACCTGGATGCGGTCGATCTCCAGCGGCACCACCACGTGCACGCGCATGCCGCAGACCAGGCTGCGGTGAGCGATCATCCGCTGGTCTTCGAAGAGCGGTTGGTAGTGCGGGTCATCCGACGGCACCTGCACATGCCAGTCGGCGAAGGGGTGGGAGCCCGCACAGAGTGGCGCCAGCTGATGCTCCCTGGCGATGGCAGCCAGGCGCGTACGTTTCTCCAGCAGGCAAGCGCGGGCCTCATTGATTTCCAGCAGGGTCGGTTGGGCCATGTCCAGGCACACCACGCTCTGGAACATTTCCTGGCTGAAGCCTTCCCTGAACGCGTCCCGTGCCGTCTCGAGAAATCCATCCGGCAGTTGCGTTGGCAGGTTGCGGCTGCGTGTGTCGACCAGGAAAAAGCTTTCCTCGACGCCGAACACGGGTGCAACAGGATCGTTGGGCATGCGGGCCGCCTCGGACTTGCCTTATGGCAAGTGACGTACCCACTGAGGCAGGTTTCAAGGACCGTTTGTCTGCAAAGGCTCTGCAACGGGGTTGTCATTGTGTTGGAGGAAGCTTTCCGATGAATAGCCGCCCAATGACATTTACGTGGCGAGTTTCCCTGCTAGGTTTTTCAGTCCGGCCACTCGATTGGTGGGGAGGACTGAGAATGAATAATTTGATGCTTCGCCAGGTTGAGGACACCTTGAACAAAATGAGCGTCACCTTTCAGTTCGAGTGCTTGTGGGAGCCCGATGGCAGTTGTTCCATCACCCTGCGCAACCAGCACCTCGCCATCCCTCGGACCAAGATCGCCGGCATCAGCCAGCGCGAGCTGCGGGACGAATCCAGCACCCAGCGCCTGGGCCTGGAATTGATGGACCGGCTCCTGGACGACTGATGAAGCGCGCATCCCGTTCGCCGAGGCTGCAGGTCCTGCACCAGCCTTCCGGCAAGAACCCCAGGTCGATCGAGCGTGCCGCCATCTTCATGGTGATCGGCATGTTCATGTTGGGCGTCTACGGCCAGTACGCTGGCCAGGGGCCGGGCAGCGTCGCCATCCGGAGCAAACCGGCCAAGACACCGGTGTTCGAGTTCCAGCGCCTGAGCGCCAACCCAGCCGAACGAACGGCATCGTCCGGCCAGCGACCGCAGGAAAGCCGTACCGGCCAGGAACAGCGGTTGTAGGGGCGAATTCATTCGCCATGTCTGCGCTAGCTATTGCGAGAGATTTACCATCGGGCCAAGTGCCTTGTAGGAGTTGGCTTGCCAGCGAAACGGGGCCATTCACTGGCAAGCCAGCTCCTACGGGCAATGCAGATATAGCCAATTCATGCGCCGGCCGAAGGGCTGCCCTTGGGTTTGCGGGGACGCTGCGCATCCCTTGGCGAATGAATTCGCCCCTACAAAGAGAAGGCCCAGAACGGCCTCAGAACCGCTCGGCCTGCCCCAGGTAGCGCCATTGCCCGACCGGCACCTTGCCCATGGGTACGCCGCCGATCCGAATGCGCTTCATGCCGACGACCTTGAGGCCAACGGCGCTGCAATAAGCGGCGATCAGGCCCGGTTTGGGGTTCTTCAGAGCGAAGCGCAGGTGGGTTTCGTTTTGCCAGCTTGCCTTCACTGGTGGCAGGTCCTGGCCTTTGACCTTGATGCCCCGTTTCAGGCGGTCGAGGCCCTTGTCCAGCATCGTGCCGCTGACTTCGACGACGTATTCCTGTTCCAGCTTGTTCGCGTCTTCGTTGAGCTTGCGCAGGGCTCGCCAGTCCTGGGTCATCACCAGCAGCCCGCTGGCGCCCGGTTGTAGCGGCAGGGTGGTGGTCAGGCGAGCGAAGTGGCTGCGCAGCAGGCGCACAGCGGCGCGGTCTTCCGGCCATCGGCTTTCAGGGTTGAGCACGCGTTGGGCGGCTTCGAAGGACAGGCCGGCGGGCTGATTCAGTAAAAGCGTCACCGGCTCCTGCGGATCGGGCGTGGCACCAGGGAGTAGAGCGACTGTCTGGCCTTCAACCTTGAACTGCGGCTGTTCGACCACCTCGCCATCGACCGTCACCCAGCCGCCCTCGATATAGAGCTCCGCCTCCCGGCGCGAACAGCCGGTGAGTTCGATAACGCATTTGGACAAGCGGACGGGGTCGGTCATTGGGGGCAGCCAGTGGAGAGGAAAGGGCGCAATGGTAAACCCATTGGGCCGGCTCGGCACGGGCGGCGGCTTCTCCTGTGGGGGCCAATGAAAGCGCCCCCCACAGGAAGCTTCGTCCTTGTCAGGGTTTCTGGCCCGGCCAACCCGCCTGATGCAGCGCCTTGGTCAGGGTTTCGACGTCCAGCCCCGGTACCCGATGGCCGTTGCCTTCGGTGGTGGGCGAGGCCAGCATCGCGTTGATGATGGCTTCTTCCACGGCTTCGGCGGCGGCGAGGAACAATTCGCTGATGTGGTCATTGTTGACCATGCGCAGGTTGTCGCAGGTCGGCGCACCCTTGGCCTCGTAGGCGGGTGCCGGCAGGTGCTGGTTGCCTGTGGAGAAGGCCACGAAGATGTCGCCGCTGTGATCTTCCGTTCCGCCACCGGTTCGGGCCAGGCCGATGCTGGCGCGCTGGGCGAGGCGCGTGCACTGGTGCGGCAGCAATGGCGCGTCAGTGGCCAGGCAGACGACGATCGAGCCCATGCCGGGGTGCGGCAGGCGGGCCTTGAGGAAGGGTGAGTCCACCTGCTCCATGTAGCGGCCCACCGGGTAGCCATCGACGCGCAGCTCTTGCCGGACACCGTGGTTGGCCTGGACGATGGCGCCGACCGTCCAGCCGCCTTGCTCGGTGCTCAGCCGGCGCGAGGCGGTGCCGATGCCTCCCTTGAACTCATGGCAGATCATGCCGCTGCCGCCGCCCACCGCGCCTTCGGTCACCGGGCCATCGACGGCATTGCCCAGGGCCTGGGCCACATGCTCGATACGCACGTGAAAGCCGTTGATGTCGTTGAGCAGGCCATCGAAGGTCTCCAGCACCACCGGCATGTTCCAGTACAGCCGGCCATCCTGGGGTTGCTCCTCGCGGTCCAGGGCAATCAGAGCGTCCCGCACGGTGCCCACGCTGTGGGTATTGGTGAAGGCGATCGGGCTGGTCAGCAGGCCGGCCTCGCGAATCCACTCAAGGCCGGTGGCATCGCCGTTGCCGTTGAGGATGTGGACGCCGGCGAAACAGGGCTGCAGGTTGGTCGAGCCCGGGCGTGGTTCGATCACCGTGACGCCGGTCTGGATATCACGCCCTTCGGCTGTGCGGCCGCGTATATCGCAATGGCCGACCCGCACGCCGGGTACGTCGGTGATGGCATTGAGGAGGCCAGGTTGCAGTTGGCCAAACTGGAGTCCGAGATCGCGGGCACGTGGTTTCATCGTTTTACTCATGGCAGGTAGTTACAGGAAAGATGGAGGGTTGAATCACTGGCCACTCTTCACCTTGCTCCAGACGCGTGTGCGCACGCGCTCGGCTTTCTTGGGCAGTGGCTCCAGGGTGAACAGCCTGGCCATGGCCTCGGCTGGCGGATAAACGCTGGGGTCGTTGCGGGTGGCTTCGGCGACCATCGGCGTGGCGTTGCGATTGCCGTTGGGGTAGTTGAGAAAATCGGAGATCGGTGCGATGACTTCCGGCCGCATCAGGTAGTCGATGAACGCCAGGCCCTGATCGGGGTGCGGCGATTGCTTGAGCAGCACCAGGGTGTCGAACCACACGGGCGCGCCTTCGGTCGGCAGGCTGTATTCGATCTTCACGCCGTTCGCGGCCTGTTCGGCGTTGGTCCTGGCTTCCAGCATGCCGCCGGACCAGCCCAGGGCTACGCAGATGTTGCCGTTGGCCAGGTCGCTGATGAACTTCGATGAGTTGAAGTAGGCGATATGGGGGCGCAGCTTGAGCAGCAAGGCCTCGGCTTTCTTGTAGTCGTCGGGGTTGGTGCTGTTGGGCGGCAGCCCCAGGTAGTGCAGGACGATGGGCAGTACTTCGGAAGGCGAATCGAGCATCGCCACGCCACATTGGCTCAGCTTGGCCAGGTTCTCCTCCTTGAACAGCAGGTCCCAGGAGTTCACCGGGGCCTGGTCGCCCAGCACGGCGCGGACCTTGTCGACGTTGTAGCCGATGCCGTTGGTGCCCCAGAGGTAAGGCACGGCGTAGCGATTGCCGGGATCGTTGACGGCCAGCTTGGCCAGCAGGTCCTGATCCATGTGCTTGAAGTTGGGCAGCCGGGACGGGTCCAGGGGCTCCAGTACGCCGGCCTGAATGAGGGTTGGCAGGCTGAAGTTGCTGGCCACCACCACGTCGTAGCCGCTGCCACCGGTGAGCAATTTGCCTTCCAGCATCTCGGCACTGTCGAAGGTGTCGTACACGGGCTGTATACCGGTGTCGCGCTTGAAGTCCGCCAGGGTGGTCTGGCCGATGTAGTCGTACCAGTTGTACACGTGGACGGTGGGCGCGTCGGCTGCGGCGGTCGACAGCCACGCCGACAGGCAGGCGCCGAATCCGAGGTTGAGGTACGAGCGGTGACGAAGCATGATGCGGCACTCCTGGCCCCTGGCAGGCCCTTGGTGGTCGAGGGTTCCGAGGCTAGAGGTCTGAGGCGTTGCTGGACATTCCCATCACGGGTTATGCGAAAGGGGTAGAGCGTGGAAGCCTTGTTGAGAGAACTGCCGGTGCACCAGGGGCTGGCGCGCATGTTCGGCAGCCTGGGGCAGGAAGGCTTCTGGCGCAGCCTGGTGGATACGCTGCGGCTGCTGGTTCCCGTGGACAACGCGCTGGTGGCACTGATGCGCCCGGGCCGGGTGCCGCAGTTGCTGGCCGACTTCGAGTTCCGCGGCGGGCTGGACGAGCGCGAGGACCTGGCCGATTACTGCGCCGGCCGCTACCTGCTCGATCCCTTCTACCTGGCCGCATGCAACGGCATCGCCGATGGCCTGCACCGCCTTGAATCCGTTGCACCTGACCAGTTCCTGCAAAGCGAGTACTACCTGAGCTACTTCCGCGCCGTGGTCGGTGGCGGCGAGCTGCAGTTCATCTGCAACCTGGACGATGCCGTGCTCAGCCTCTCGCTGGGACGCGAGCAAGCCTTCGCCGACCACGAATATGGGCGCTTGCTCTGCGTGCGTGATTGGGTGCTGGCGGCCATGCGCAGGCACGTGCAGATCATGCCTCCGGAGGGGCCGGCGAACGAAGAGATGGCCAGCGACCTGGCCTCCATCCTGGGTCGATTCGACGCGCGCCTGACCGAGCGCGAGATGGATACCGCGCGGTTGATTCTCCAGGGCTTTTCCAGCAAGGCCATTGCCCAGCGCATGGGGATTTCACCCGAGACGGTGAAAGTGCACAGGCGCAACCTCTACAACAAACTCAACGTCAGCGGCCATGCCGAGTTGTTCGCGCTGTTGCTGCATTCGCATTGAGGCCTGTGCTGGAGAGGGCGATCACACCCTTTGGCCGTAGTCGCGGTGTACCCTTGTGCGGTACAGTGGCACAAATCCTAAGAATTTGACTCATGATCAAAAGCTTCAGGGAGGCATGGCTGGAAGCGTTCTTCGTTCGTGACGAACACGCTAAACAGATTCCAGCCGATATCAGCAACCGGCTGTTTCGAAAGCTACAGCTGCTGGACGATGCCACGACTGACAGTGACCTGCGCATTCCACCGAGCAATCACTTCGAGAAGCTAGTGGGCAAGTTGAAGGGGCTGCATTCCATTCGCGTCAATCAGCAGTGGCGATTGGTGTTCGAGTGGGATGGGGACAAAGGCGAAGCGTCGGGGGTGTACCTCGACAATCACTCCTACCGATGAGGTGAAGCATGATCATTACCGAACGTAAGCCGGTGAGCGTCGGCGAGATGCTCACCGAAGAGTTCCTCGAGCCCATGAGCATTACCCAGGGTCAACTGGCAGAGGCCATGGGTGTTCAGCGCAAGCTCGTCAACGAACTCTGTAACAACCGCCGCGCCATCACGGCGGACACGGCGTTGATGTTGTCCCGGGTCTTCGGCAACTCGGCCGATTTCTGGCTGAACCTGCAGCGTCGCAATGATCTGTGGGAAGCACTCAACTCGCCTGACCGCCGGGCCAGGATCGAACGCGCAAAGCCTCTTCCTAATCAGGCAGCCTGATCTGTTCGGAGACGATGACCTGACTCCCCGACGCTTGGAGGATCCGTAATCCCTTTGCCGGGAGGATATTTCGGGCGCTCTGCGCTTTACTTGGCAATCGTCCCCACCACAGGCTTGGAGGCCGAAATGATTCCCGCAAAAGGACTTCTATTGGCGCTCAGCGCCACCAGCCCATTGGCCATGGCCGACTCCGGCCCATCCTTCGACTGCACCAAGGCAAAGGGCGTCGAGCAGCAGGTATGCAAAAGCGCTGACCTGAGCCTTCTGGACCGCCAACTTTCGGATGTCTACAAGAAAACCCTGGCCGCGACCGACGCGGCGACCCAGAAGCGACTGCGTGCCGAACAGCGCGGCTGGCTCAAGGGTCGCGATGAGTGCTGGAAGGCGGACGATCAGAACCAGTGCCTGACCCTGAGCTACCAGACGCGTCTGGTGGAGCTGCAGATCCAGTCCGGCTCGGTGATGGCGCCCAAGGCCGTGGAATTCATCTGCGGGGATAACAGCAAACCCTTCACCGCTGCGTTCTATAACAACCTCGAGCCCACTGCAGCGGTGTTCACCTATGGCAATGACCAGACCATCGCCATCAGCCAGCCCGCCGCCAGCGGCGCCCACTACAGCACCGACGGCATGGATTTCTGGGAGCACCAGGGCGAAGCCAAGGTGACTTGGTATGGCACTGAAATGACCTGCAAAGTGGCGCGCTGAGCCTATTCGCTAGGTCTGCGCTAGCTGTTGCGAGAGATTTACCATCGGGTCAAGAGCCTTGTAGGAGCTGGCTTGCCAGCGAAACGCCGCCATTCGCTGGCAAGCCAGCTCCTACGGGCAATGCAGCTGCCTGCAACACGTAATGCAGGCATAGCCAGCCTAATCCCGGCCTTTCGTCGTCAGCTTGTCCACCGCGCGCTGCAGGCGCGCCAGACCTTCGTGCAAGTGGCGCAGGGCTCGTGGTGGTCGTGCCCCCCCGAATGCCCCGTCTGCGTACAACTCCCCCTCCCTGAACGTTATTGGCCCGCGCGCAACGTGAGGGCCTGGGATATGTACTGCATCGCTCGTCCATTCGATTAAGACAGGTCCACACTTCACGCAGGTGCCGGTTGGATTCGTTTTCTTCAGCCATGCTCGTGTCCTCGGCAACTCGGTTGACGACTGGGCGGTAGGAATCCTCGTCTGATCCAGAATGCACGGGGGCGTAGCAAGGCAGGCGGATGGGGGACGAACGGTGCGTTAAACCCTTCGCATGCGGTTGTACTGCGAGCCAATACCTGCCGACCGATCCGTGGGGGAATCTGGAAAGTGACAAGGAGACTGCCCTGAGCGGCGATTGCGAGCATGCCGCAGCGGGTCGTTATCGACTCAAGGCGAATGCACAAGCACCCATAAATCTGCTTTCCTTCTCCCCTGAACCTCACAGGCGCGGGGCCTGGACTTGACTGGACGGCCCCTGAGAACCCGACCATGCCCTTTATCGATGACCTGGCCTTTGTGCTCGCCTTCCTCGCCGTGATTGCCTGCGGGTTGATGGGCGGGCTGTTCTTCGCATTCTCCAACTTCGTGATGCAGGCGCTGGCGCGCATTGCGCCGGAAGCCGGCATCGCCGCCATGCAGGCCATCAACCAGACGGTGCTCAACCGAGTCTTCCTCGCCATCTTCCTGGGCACGACTGCTGCCTGCGCGCTGCTCACGCTCTACACCTTCGTGCATTGGGACGTACCCGGTACCTTATTCCTGCTCGTCGGCAGCCTGATGTACCTGCTGGGTAATTTCGGCGTCACGCTGGTGTGCAACGTCCCGCGCAATAACGCCCTGGCAAAGCTGAACGCGGGCAGCCCCGATGCCGTCGCCCCGTGGCGCCACTATGTGGAGCACTGGACGCGCTGGAACCATGTTCGAGCCGGTACCGCCCTGGCGGCTTCGGCGCTGCTGATGGTGGGACTGTTCCTGATGCTGGCGATGGATTAGGCCTTGCCCGAAGTTGTTCCTCGCTTGCTCTGATCCACCGGTTCCACAGGCCGGTTTCGGCCAGAACCTGAGCCTTGTCGGCGATGCCGTGAACGAAGGCCTGCTCCTCTTGATAGGCCGACTGCCCGCGTCGTCAAACGGATCTCACCCATTTGCCGTGCCCCGGTATTTCTGCTGGGATGCCACCTTTATTTCTGTAGTTGAGGAACCCCCCCATGGCCTCCTTTGAGCAACTCTTTGCCATCGGTGAACGCTTTGACGCGTTCGTCGGCCGCGGTCTGCCGGCAGAAATCGCCGCCGTGCAGGCGGTGCAGCGCAAACTGGCCGAACCCGGCGCGCTCAGCGAAGCAACCCGGCAGCGCCTGCAGGCCGTGCAGGGCCGCTACCACCTGCTGGTGGTGGGTGAGATGTGGTGCCCGGACTGCCAGATCAACGTCACGGTCATGGATTTCCTGCATCGCCTGCAGCCGCGCGTCGATCTGGTCGTGATCTCCAAGGGGCGCGCGGAGGACGATTTGCAGGAGCGCCTTGGGCTGGAACGCATTCAGATCCCCCTCGTGGCGGTGCTGGACGAACGCTTCACGCTGGTTGGCCGTTTCATTGAACGGCCGCAGGATGTGATCGCCGGTGGCGATGCCATGAAGCCGGACTATCGGGCCGGGAAGTACCTGGAAAGCACGGCGCTGGATCTCTTGGCGATATTCGAGGCGGCTGAGGGGCGTGCGGGCAATTAGCCCCGGGCAACGCCAACCGTGTCACGCGAACAAAAAAGCCGCCCCGGCTTTCAGGCCGGGGCGGCTTTTATGTAGCTCGCGATGCACTAGGCGAGCGGTGCATCAATCGGCGATCACATTCAGTGCGACGTCGATGTTGCCGTGGGTGGCTTTGGAGTACGGGCAGATCTCGTGGGCTTCCTTGGCGATTGCCTCGGCGACTTCGTGCGGTACGCCCGGGAAACTGACGTTGAAACGAGCCTGGATGAAATAAGCGTTACCGGTCATGCCCAGGTCTACTTCGATCTCGACGGCCAGGTCCTTCGGCAGCACCACTTTGCGCTGCTGGGCCACGAGCCCGATAGCGGCGATGTAGCAGGCCGACCACGCACCGGCGAACAGTTGCTCGGCAGTGGGGTGGGGCAGGGTTGCGTCGAACTGGAGTTCCGAGTTCGCGCTGCCGCCACGGGGGGCCGACAGTTTGATGTCGAGGCGGCCGTGGTCATTACGTGACGCGCCTTCGCGGTGGGCTACGGTGGTGTGGGTCTTGCCAGTGAAAAGGACTTTTTCGATCTTGGTGGTCATGGGGAGTTCCTCATTGCTTCGTGTGCTTGAGCGGTTGCCGGGTGGTGGTTTTGCCTTGTGGTCGCATTCGATTAAATCGTATGCGATGTAGAAATGTTTGCGCACAAACAAAATGGCGTCAATAGGGGGGGTGCCTGCTTCTGGACGAACGGTTGCCCTTACGTCGAAGAGTCAGTTGGGCCGGGGTGTTCGCTGACCGCCCGTTTCGGGGCCCCAGGACGGAGGCACTCGACGAAAAGCCCGCCATAATGGCGCCCCGTCCGTTTGTCCACCTGAACAGGCTGTCCACCGATGTCATTCGCCGAGTTGTTTCTACTGGGCATTCCCGCCGTCCTGCTGACCGGCATTTCCAAAGGAGGGTTCGGCGGCGCTCTGGGGGGCATTGCGGTGCCGCTGCTGGCCCTGATGATGCCGCCCACCCAGGCGGCGGCGATCATGCTGCCGATTCTCTGTATGGCGGATATCACCGGTCTGCGCCGCTTCTACGGCAAATGGGACCCGCGCAACCTGAAGATCATGCTCCCTGGCGCATTGCTCGGTGTGCTGGTGGGCACCCTGAGCTTCGGTCTGCTCAGTGAGCGGCTCATCGGTCTGATGATCGGCGGCATCGCCATCGTCTTCTTCCTGCTCAACGTGCTGAACGCTGCCGCGGCCCAGGCGCCCAGTGCACCGAAGGTGGCCAAGGGCACTTTGCTGTCGGGCATCGCAGGCTTCACCAGTTTCGTCGCCCATGCGGGTGGTCCGCCGATCATGATGTATCTGTTGCCGCAGCAGATGGACAAGGTGCGCTACGTCGCCACGGTGAATTGCTTCTTCCTGCTGACCAATGCCATCAAGCTGGTGCCCTATGCGCTGCTTGGGCAGTTCACCACCACCAGCCTGACCGCAAGTCTCGCCCTGGCGCCCATCGTGGTGGTCGGGGTGTGGCTGGGTATCTGGTTGCAGGGGCGGGTGAATCACACCTGGTTCTATCGCATCGCCTGGGCGGGGTTGCTGCTGACAGGCATCCAGCTGTTCGTGCAGAACTGGTAGACGGTTGCACGGTGCAGGGGTAGCGTTCCGCTCTTTTCCAGGGAAGAACGGAGTCTTGCCTCATGAGTGATTACCTCGAACTGAACAAGGTCAACTGGGACGAGCGTGCCCCCCTGCATGCCGCGTCCCGTGACTATGCCGCCGAGGCGTTTGCCAGCGATCCGGGTTACCTGTCGGATGTGGTGCGCTTCGACCTGCCGCGACTGGGCGATATCACCGGCCAGAACGGTGTGCATCTGCAGTGTCATATCGGCACCGACACGCTGTCCCTTGCCCGCTTGGGCGCACGGATGAGCGGCCTCGATTTCTCCCCAGCCTCCCTTGAGCAGGCGCGCTTGCTGGCGTGTCGCTGCGGGAAGGAAATCGGCTTCGTCGAATCCGACGTCTACGCAGCCGACCAGGTGCTGCCGGCGGGTACGTTCGATCTCGTCTACACCGGCATCGGCGCGATCAACTGGCTGCCGCGCATCGACGAGTGGGCGCGTGTGGTGTCTGCCTTGCTCAAACCGGGCGGTCGGTTGTTCATGCGTGAAGGGCACCCGATGCTTTGTGCGGTAAACGAGGCGCGGGAAGACGGGCTGGTCATCGAGTACCCCTATTTCGAACGGACCGAGCCCATGGAATGGGACGACGACAGCACCTACGTGGAAACCGACGCCAGACTGACCGCGACCCGGTCCTATGAATGGAACCATGGCCTGGGCGAGGTGGTTACAGCGCTGCTGCGGCATGGCCTGCAGCTCACCGCCCTGGAAGAGCACGACAGCATTCCCTGGGAAGCACTGCCCGGCCGAATGGTGCTGGACGAGGCGGGCGAGTGGCGGCTGGAGCGGGACCGTTGGCGGTTGCCACTGAGCTACACCCTGCAGGCGGTTAAGCGAGGGTAGGGCAGGCGTGCCGTTGAGTTCGCCCCCACAAGGAAAACAGGCAAAAAAAGGCCGCCACGGTGCGGTCAACTTACGGGGGAGGTGGCGACCGTGGCGACTTCAATTGTCCTCTGCAAGGGGACAGTTTTACGGTAGTCGATGTCAGGAAAACGTGCGTCGGTATTCCGTCGGAGCCCTGCGATTGATATTCCCCCAGTCATCAGGCGTTCAGTTGGCGCGTCACATCGCACCCGAGCCTGACTGAGCCGGTTCAGCCCAGGAGTTGGCGCAGCTCCTCGGACATTGGCATCGGCTTGAAGGCGCTGACTCTGGCCCGGCCGGTGTTACCCAGGGGGACCCAGATTCGCGAGAAGAGCAGGGCGGCGGGCATGCGGAAGGCCTGGCCAATCACCTCGCGAAAATCGCCCTGCTGCCAGCCGGCCTTCAGCATCAGCCAGTGGCTGCGGGTATGCAGCAACGGCAGGCGTTGGCTGAGGATGTGGGCGCGTTCCAGCCAGGGGTAGGCGCGTTGCGGATCTTGGGCGGCGAGGGCGTCGCAGGCCTGCTGGAAGGCCTGTTCGATGGCGATGTGAAGTTCGGTTTTCATGGGGTGTTCCTGCAAGGGGAGGTGACGGCAGTGAACACCCTGTAGTTACTTCAGGGTCAAGTGACCTTCAGCGGGACGGGAGGACGGCGTGAACTGCGCACCGTGGCGGGATGCAATCGTAGGATGGGTGGAGGCCACGATACCCATCAAATTGCGGCCGATATGGGGGCACGGCCTGGTTCAATCCGCGGTCGTTCGTTCCTCAAGCCCGTCGCGCATAGTTCACCGTCAGCCTCTCACACTGATGCCCGTCCGTTTCCCCCGTGCGTGGTGATCCACCGGCCCGTGAACCGCGCGAGAATCCCCTCGAACGCCCCTGATCCCGCCAGCCCTTCGGACGAGGGGTGGCTAGTGCTGCTCCCCCGCTCGCTTGAGCAGCTTCTTGCAGCGCTCGGACAGGTGTATGACGCGCAGGTGTTTGCCGGCCTTGGCATAGCGTTCGCGCAGGGTCTTCAGCGCGGCGATGGCCGAGTAATCGACGAAGCTGAGATGGCGGCAGTCCAGGGTCACCTGGTGCGGGTCGTCGGCGGGGTCGAACTGGTTGAGGAAGGGAGTGGTGGACGCGAAGAACAGCGTGCCGTGAAGCTGGTAGAGCTTGCTGCCGTCGGCTTCGACGTGGCTGTCGGCATAGAGTTCACGGGCGTGGTGCCAGGCGAAGTTCAAGGCGGCGATGACGATGCCGCAAAGAACGGCAGTGGCCAGGTCGGTGAAGACGGTAATGACGGTCACGGCGCCGATCACCAGCACGTCGTTCAGTGGCACCTTGCCCGCCACCCGCAGCGAGCCCCAGGCGAAGGTCTGCTGGGCCACCACGAACATCACGCCCACCAGTGCTGCCAGCGGAATGCGCTCGATCAGCGGCGAGAGGAACAGCACGAACAGCAGGATCATCACCCCGGCGATCACCCCCGAGAGCCGGCCACGGCCGCCGGAGCTGAGGTTGATCACTGTCTGGCCGATCATGGCGCAACCGCCCATGCCACCGAACGCGCCGGAGACGATGTTGGCCGCACCCAGGGCCACGCACTCACGGTCCGGGTAGCCGCGGCTCTCGGTGATCTCGTCGGTGAGGTTCAGGGTCAGCAGGGTTTCCAGCAGGCCCACCAGTGCCATCAGCACGGCGTAAGGCGCAATGACCTTGAGGGTTTCCAGGTCCCAGGGCACCTGCGGCAGGGCCAGCGTGGGCAGGCCGCCAGCAATGTGCGCCATGTCGCCGAGGGTGCGGGTCGGCAGGCCGAGCAGGTAGACCAGAAGGCCGACGCTAAGGATCGCCACAAGCGCGGGCGGCACGGCGCGGGTCAGGCGCGGCAGCAGGTAGACGATGGCCATGGTCAGTGCCACCAGCCCCAGCATCAGGTACAGCGGAATGCCGCCCAGCCAGTCTTCCCCCGTCTTGAAATGCTCCAGCTGGGCCAGCGCGATGATGATCGCCAGGCCATTCACGAAACCGAGCATCACCGGGTAGGGCACCATGCGTACCAGCTTGCCGAGGCGCAATGCCCCGAACGCGATCATGATCACCCCGCCCAGCAAAACGGTGGCCAAGAGGTACTGCACGCCGTGTTCCACCACCAGCGCGACGATCACCACCGCCATCGACCCCGCCGCACCGGACACCATCCCGGGTCGACCGCCAAACAGCGCAGTCAGGGTGCAAATGATGAAGGCGCCGTACAGGCCCATCAGCGGGTTAAGGTGGGCGACCAGGGCGAAAGCGATGCATTCGGGAACGAGGGCGAACGACGTGGTGAGTCCGGCCAGGACATCGGCGCGCAGACGGGCTGGTTTCATGGTGTACCTGAGCTGTGGACCGGCGGGTGCGGTCGCGAGGGATGACAAAAATAGGGGGGCGAATGTTACGGAAACAGGGACCATCCGACCAGCGATCAGGTACTCGGGGCGTTCTCTCAGTGTGGTATTGAGTTGGTGTTGTTCCGATATTATCGTATGCGATTTATGGCCTGCTCCTTCCGGGCAATGGCCATCGTCCCAGGGAGAAGCCTATGAAACCCAGCAACAAGGCGGCATCCGCAAAGCCCGCACCACTCTCCGACTTTCTGTGCTTTGCGGTCTACTCCGCGAACCTGGCTTTCGGAAAGGCTTACAAACCCGTTCTCGAGCAGCTTGGGCTCACCTACACGCAGTTCATCACCATCGTAGCGCTGTGGGAGCAAGACAATCAGACCGTTGGCGGACTGGGTGAAAAGCTGTTTCTCGAATCGAACACGCTCACGCCCATCCTGAAGAAGCTGGAGGCAATGGGGCTCGTTCAGCGGCAGCGAGATCCTGAGGACGAACGTCAAGTGCGACTCAGTTTGACGAGCCAGGGTCGAGCACTGCGTGAGAAAGGACTGGAAGGGAGCCTCAGCCAGGCGACCGGCCTGGAGCCGGAAGCGTTCGAGCAGATCCAGAAGGCGATCGTGGCGCTACGCGACAATCTCATCAAAAGCGTCAAGTAGGCCCGTGCCCGCGCGCGGGACTGCTCAACAACGCCGTCGGATACCCCAATGGCGAACCGGCGAGTCGCTTGACGTGCGCTTCAGGCCCGAAGCGGATAGGGCTCGTCGATGTGCGATGAATACCCGCTGACTAGGCTCGGCACTCGGCAGTTGCCAGCACGACCCGGACCACCACGCGTGCCATGGGTGTCCGGGCCGGTTTTCCTCTTGGTGCTCAGCGTCCGCCGGCACCGCTGCGCGAGCGCTCGGAGTTCTCCACCAGTACGGCCTCGGCCAACCGGTTGAGGCGTTGCCACAGGGCGGGGGAAACCTCCATGCCGTTCTCCAGGGCCTGCTCACCGGCCAGGGCGAACTCCGTCGGGGAGACGCATCGGTCGTACCGGGCAGGGGCGGGCTCGGTCAGGCGCTGCGGGTCGCCCGGGATACCAAGCGTCAGGCTCAGTGACTGCCGTTGCGCCAGGGGCGCGTCAGCTGCGAGTTGGTACGTCTGGTAGGTCGGGTTTGCATCGCCGGCGTCGATCCACGCCACATGCCGCTGGACTGGCCCGTGGCCGTTATCCCAGGAGGCCTGTGCCCACAGGCCCTGCCGCGCGCACGCTGTCAGCAGTCCAAGGACGAACTTGCGGTTGTGGCAGTGAAGGAAGTCGACGCGCACCAGTCCCTGCTCCAGGGCCTGGACGCTGGCCAGTTCCAGTAGTGCCGGCAAGCAGTTGAGAGCGCTACGGCCATGACACTCGACGGTGAGCGTGGCCGGTCCTTCGGCGATGAGTTCGGCCATTGGACGTTCGCGGTCGGCTACCAGGTCCAGCGCCCGCTCCAGTTCGCCCAGGCCATCTTCGCCGTGCAGGTGCAGCCAGCCCACCAGGGCCGCTGCGTCTTCGTAGGTGCCCAGGGCATAGCCCATGCCCTCGAACACGCGCTTGAGCAGGGCCTTGAGTTCATTGGCGGAAATCAGCATCAAGCGTTCTCCTGGGTAGGGGCGAGCGGCAGGAACCAGTCATCGTCGAAGGGCTGGCCGATGTCCTCCAGCAGGGGCGCGCCCTGGAACATGGTGTTGCGTACCCACAGGCGCGAACGCGGGTCGAACTTGCTCACCCCGAAGAACGACAGCTTGCAGCGCAGCAGGTGCATGGGCAGCACGTCACGGTCCAGCAGGTTGGCGCGGATCTCGCCGTAGTGGGTGCGGGCCATGGTCTGGATACGGCGGACGATGCCGCGTTGCTCCGGATGACGGAGCAGGAAATGGGCGACCTTGTGGGCGGGGTTTTGCGCCAGGTACTCGGAGAGGCGTTGGTGGCACTGCTGCACCAGGTAGCCGATGCCGAGGGGCATCTGCTTGTCCCGACCTTCATCGAGGCTGCAACTGCCGAGTCGCGGCTCCTGCTTTTCTTCGGAGCGGTACCAGAAGGTTTCCTGGGCACCCTCCGCGCTGAAGTCGATTGCCAGGGCCCAGTCGTAACTCGTCTCGATCAGTTCTTTCAGCCGGCTGGCGGACATTTCCGCGTTCAGTTCCAGTTGCTCGGGCAGGGCGAGACGGTCTTCCAGTTCGTCTACCAGTTCCGGGTGCAGTTCCAGGAGGATGCAGTTGATCAGCTCCTGCCCTTGCAGGCTGGCGCGCTTGTGGGCCCAGTCCTGCAGGGACTGCCAGGCCTGCAGCGGTTGCAGGTCGAGCCCGGTGCGCAGGGCCAGCAGGTCAGCCAGGACGCGCTGGTTGTGGCCGGTCTGCCATTCGTCTTCGGTAAAGGTTTGCTCGAGATGGCGGATGGCACGTTCAAGCAGTTGTGGCAGTCGGGCCAGTTGCGCGGCCGTTGGGGCGCCGGCAAGGATGCGCGCTAGCGCCAGTTCGCGCATTTCGATCCAGCGGCTGATCAGTTGCGGGTGGTTGATCAGGTAGGGCGCCATGCCAAGGCCGGTGGAATTGCCGATGCCGAAGTAGCGCTTGAGGGCCGGGGCGAAAGGCGCGGCGGTTTCCGGTGAGCGGCGCCGGGCAATGTGTTCGGCCTGCTGCAGGCTGAAGTTGCGCAGCATGAAACAGGTGAACATTTCGGCGGCAAACGGGCGGGCGAAATCCGGGTGCTTGCGGCTGACTTTTTCCCAGTCGGCCATGCCCAGCTTGCCGCTGCCATAGACGGCGGTGGTGCGGTAGAGGTAGCCGACCCGGGCGATCTGCGCCACATCGGGCTGGCGCCCCTGGCTCAGGGCCTCCACCACGCTGTCGAAGTTGCGCACGCTGCGGTTGGCGCGGGACAGCACCATCACCTTGGCGTCGAGCCGGCCCGCTTCCTGCAGCGGCACGTTCTGGCGCAGGTAGTCGACATAGGCCTCGTCCACCTCGCCTTCGCAGAGCGCCATGGTCAGGTCCCATTCGCTGGCGATGACCCGGTCGTTGCGCTTTTCCGGCGCCAGGTACTGGGAGAAGAGTACGAAGCTGAACAGGTCGCCGCGGGTACGGATGCGGTAGATCACCGTGCCATAGCCGTCGGCATCCAGTTCGAAGCGCGGCGCCTCGATCTGCCATTGCTCGCGCATGATCCGGCGGACCAGGCTGCGCATGAAGCTCAGGCGGCTCTGGTGCAGGCTGCCGAGCCGCTCCAGGTCCATGACCAGGTGGGCAGGTCGCATGTACGGAGTCGCGGCCTCGGGCAGGCTGGATTCCATGATCGAAGGGGTGCTCATTCTGGGGCCCTCAACTGGCGTTCACCGCGCACCGTTGCCTGCTGGCTTTCGGGCGGCGGCTTGTTATTGATCTGCCGCCGATGGTGGGACAGCAGGCCCCGCGGAGCAATTCAGATCGCCCTATCGTTTGATAAGGAAGCCTTATTCAAATGGCTTCGTCGATCAGTCGGGTTATCGCCATTCCTCCGGGTCCAGTTCGTTGTCGCGCAGGATGAACTCGAACAGGGCCTGGGCGGCCACCGGCAGGGAACGGTTGGCCTGGCGCACGATGCCGATGTCGCGGGTCACCAGCGGGTCGGCCAGGGGAATGAAGCGCAACTGGCCGGGCTCGGCCGGGAAGGCGAAGCGGGGCAGGGTGGTGATGCCCATGCCGGCCTCGATCATGGCCAGCAGGGAAATCATGTTGGAGATATAGAACTGCGAGTCGCTGACCAGCTCCTCGGCGCGGGTGCCGGCCAGCAGGCGCGAGGTGCCGTTGGCGATCAGGCGCTCTCCGCGCAGTTGCTGCCAGCCGAGCTGCGCTTCGCCGGCCAGCGGGTGGTTCTGGTGGCAGACCACGCCGATGCTGTCTTCCCAGATGGGAATGAAGCGGATGTCGCTCTCCGCTTCCCATAGGCTGGAGATGCCGAAGTCCACCTGCTGGTTCTCCACCATGTTCAGCACCGCCTCGGAGTTATCGTCGAACAGGCTGACGTGCAGGTCGGTGGCATCACCAATGAAGCGCGTGAGGATATCCGGCAGCAGGCGGCTGGCGATGGAGGGCACTGAGGCGATGCGCAGGTGCCCGGACTTGTACTGGGCGATCAGGCTCATGTCGCGCACCACGCGGTCGTGGTGCTCGATCAGCTCCTTGGCATAAGCCAGGAACTGCACGCCGAAGGGGGTCAGCTCGGGCTTGGTGACCCGCGCATTGCGCTTCTCGAACACGGCCTGGCCCAACTTGCCCTCCAGGTCGCGGATGGACAGCGAAATCGCCGGCTGGGTGCGGTGCGCCCGTTCAGCCGCGGCGTGGAAGCCCTGCAGCTCGGCGACCCAGACGAAATGGCGCAACTGCACGATCTTCAGGTCCGGCAGCATGGTAAGTTTTCCTTATCAATCAATATTCACAACTAATTTTAGTTTATCTGAGACGGCACCTACCATGCGCTCAAAGCGAGAACGGAGGTGCACATGCCCAGCAAGATCTTCAACAACTACATCGGTGGCGCCTGGGTCGAAGGTGCCGCGAGTGTTGCCAACCGCAGCCCCGCCAACGTCGACGACGTGATAGGCCATTACACCCAGGCCGATGCCGCTCAGGTGGATCAGGCGCTTGCCGCCGCCACAGCCGGCCAGGCCATCTGGGCCCGCAGTGGCCTGGAGGAGCGCTACCAGGTGCTCATGGCCATCGGCAACGAACTTATCGCCCGCAAGGCGGAACTCGGCGAGCAACTGTCGCGGGAAGAGGGCAAGACTCTGGCCGAGGGAATTGGCGAGGTCTACCGCTCCGGGCAGTTCTTCCACTACTACGCTGCCGAAGTCCTGCGGCAGATGGGCGAGACGGCCGATTCGGTGCGCCCCGGCGTGGAAATCGAAGTCCGTCGCGAGCCGGTCGGCGTAGTCGCCATCATCACCCCCTGGAACTTCCCGATGGCCACCGCCGCCTGGAAGATCGCCCCGGCCCTGGCCTTCGGCAACGCCGTGGTGTTCAAACCGGCCAATGCCGTGCCGGCGAGCGCCTGGGCGCTGACCGAGATCATTTCCCGGCAGGCCCTCCCCGCGGGCACCTTCAACCTGGTGATGGGCAGCGGTGCCGAAGTCGGCGAGCGCTTGATCCACTCCAGCGGCATCAATGCCCTGAGCTTCACCGGCTCGGTTGAAACCGGGCGCCGGGTCGCCGCCGCAACGGCCGCCAACTTCGTCCGTTGCCAACTGGAAATGGGCAGCAAGAACGCCCTGGTGGTGCTCGACGACGCGGACCTGGCGCTGGCGGTGGAGTGCGCGGTGAACGGCGCCTTCTTCGGCACCGGCCAGAAGTGCACGGCGTCGTCCCGCCTGATCGTCACCGAGGGCATTCACGACCGCTTCGTCGAGGCGCTGATCGAGCGAATCAAACAGCTCAAGGTCGGCCATCCGCTGCACGAGGGCGTGCAGATCGGCCCGGTGATCGACGAACGTCAGCTGACGCAGAACCTGCGTTACATCGAAGACGCCAAGGCCGAAGGCGCGCGCCTGGTCTGCGGCGGCGAGCGCATCGCCGAGGAGCACGAGGGCTTCTACATGCGCCCGGCGCTCTTCGTCGACACCCGCAACGACATGCGTATCAACCGCGACGAGGTATTCGGGCCCATCGCTTGCGTCATCAAGGCGAAGGACTACGAAGAGGCCCTGGCCATCCTCAACGACACGCGCTTCGGCCTGACCGCCGGGATCATGACCCAGTCGCTGAAATACGCCAGCGACTTCAAGCGCCGGGCCAATACCGGCTGCGTGATGGTCAACCTGCCCACCGCCGGCACCGACTATCACGTGCCTTTCGGTGGCCGCAAGGATTCCAGTTTCGGCCCGCGCGAGCAGGGGCAATACGCCCGCGACTTCTACACGGTGGTCAAGACCGTCTACGTGCGTCCCTGAGGGAGAGAGCGCCATGCAAGAGCTTCTGATGATCGACGGCCTGCAGTATTCCAACTGGAGCCCTGAGCTGTTCCGGCAGATGCAGGAAGGTGGCCTGAGCGCCGTCCACGCCACCATCGCCTACCACGAAACCGCCCGCGAGACGCTGTCGCGCATCGGCGAGTGGAACCGCCGCTTCGAGGCCTTTCCCGAGCTGATCCGCCCCGTGCGCCAGGCCTCGGACATCCGCCTGGCACAGCAGGAAGGACGGGTGGGGATCTTCTTCGGCTTCCAGAACTGCTCGCCCATCGAGGACGACATCGACCTGGTGGAAGTCTTCCGCCAGCTCGGCGTCTTCATCATGCAACTGACCTACAACAACCAGAGCCTGCTGGCGTCCGGCTGCTACGAGCGCGAGGACAATGGCATCAGCCGCTTCGGCCGCCAGGTGATCGAAGAGATGAACCGCGTCGGCATGCTCATCGACATGTCCCACAGCGCCGAGCGCAGCACCCTGGAAGCCATTGAGCTGTCGAGCCGGCCGGTGATCATCTCCCACGCCAACCCCACCAGCTTCCATGCAGCCAAGCGCAACAAGTCCGATGCGGTGCTGCGTGGTATTGCCGAGTCCGGTGGGCTGCTCGGTTTCAGCACCTATCCCTTCCACTTGCGCGGCGGTTCGGCCTGCCAGCTCGACGAGTTCTGCGACATGGTCGCGCGCACCGCCGACCTGATGGGCATCGACCACATCGGCATCGGTACCGACCTCTGCCAGCAGCAGCCATTGCAAGTGCTGGAGTGGATGCGCAATGGCCGTTGGAGCAAGGCCAAGGACTACGGCGAAGGCTCGGCGGACAACGCCGACTGGCCGGCCCCGTTGCACTGGTTCCGTGACAGCCGCGACTTCCCCGTCATCGCCCAGGGCCTGCGCCAACGCGGCTTCGCCGAGGACGAGGTGCGCAAAATCATGGGCCTGAACTGGCTGAACCTTCTGGAACGCGGCACCGCGCCGCAGAACTGATCTACCCACCCCGTGAGGACGCCATGAACAAAAACAAGAACAGAGCCTCGTCCAACTCCCGCCGTGGAGCTGGCCTGTGCCCACCCGCACACCACCATCACCCGCTGCCTCCAGGGGGCGCGCGCGACATGCGCCCCTTGCGTTGACGAACGACCCTCGTCGTTTCGAACCCCTGGTCATTCGCCCCGCGCGTGCCGCATGCCGGCGGGGCCTAAGCTACAACCTGGAGGCATCATGAAAGTGTTCCCGACCCAGACCATAGGCAGCACGCCGATGAAGCCCCCGGCACTGCAAGGCATCGACTGGCCGCTGTTCGTCATCAGCGGTGGCTTCCTGCTCAGTTTCCTGGTGGCGGCGCTGGTGGACATCGACGCCGTCTCGGCGCTGGTCAACACGCTGTTCGCCTGGTCGACGAAAGTCTTCGGACTCTACTGGCAGGTACTGATGCTGGCGACCTTCCTGGTTAGCCTGGGCATCTGCTTCAGCAAGTGCGGCCGGGTGCGCCTGGGTGGCGTCGACCGGAAGCCGGAAACCAGCACCTTCAACTGGATCGCTGTGATCATGTGTGCACTGCTGGCCGGTGGCGGCGCCTTCTGGGCGGCTGCCGAACCGCTGATGCACTTCGCCAGTCCGCCGCCGCTGTTCGCCGGTGTGCAGCCGAACACCGAGCAGGCCGGCCACTTGGCCCTGGCCCAGTCCTTCGTGCACTGGGGCTTCCTCGCCTGGGCGGTGCTCGGCAGCCTGCTGGCGATCGTGCTGATGCACCTGCACTACGACAAGGGCCTACCGCTGGCGCCGCGCACGCTGCTGTATCCGCTGCTGGGCGAGCGCGCACTCAAGGGACCCATCGGCAACCTCGCCGATGCCGCCTCGATCATCGCGGTCGTTGCCGGCACCATTGGCCCGATCGGCTTCCTCGGCCTGCAGATCAGCAATGCACTGCAAGCCGTCTGGGGCCTGCCCAATGACCTGCTGACCCAGTCCATCACCATCATCCTGGTGACGGCCATGTACACCACCTCCTGCCTGGTGGGCCTGAACGGCATCCGTTTCGTCAGCGAGATCAACGTCTGGCTGATGATCGGCCTGGCACTGTTCATGATCGTGGCCGGCCCGACCCTGTTCATCCTTTCGGGCTTCCCCGTGGCGTTCGGCATGCAACTGGAAAACTTCCTGCCGATGACCCTGTACCGCGCCGATCCGAAGTGGCTCGACTGGTGGACGGTGTTCTACTGGGGCTGGTTCATCGGCTATGCACCCATGATGGGCCTGTACGTGGCCAAGATTTCCCGGGGCCGCAGCATTCGCCAGATCATCATGACCCTGTCGATCATCGCGCCGCTGGTCACCATGTTCTGGTTCACCGTGGTCGGCGGCACCGGCATCGGCCTGGAGCTGCAAAACCCCGGCACCGTCACCGCCCACGGCACCCAGCCCGAGGCCATGTTGCTGGGCGTGACCCAGAGCCTCCCGCTGGCGGGGCTGGTGTCGGCGCTGTTCCTGTTCCTCAGCTTCATCTCGGTGGCTACCAACGGCGATGCCATGGCCTACACCGTGGCCATGGCGATGTCCGGCAACGACTCGCCGAAGAAGTGGCTGCGCGCCTTCTGGTGCATCGGCATGGGGCTGGCTGCGGTGGTGCTGATCACCATCGGCTCGGGTGGGGTCACGGCGTTGCAATCCTTCATCGTCATCACCGCCGTGCCGGTGTCCCTGCTGATCCTCCCCGCGCTCTGGAACGCCCCACAGATCGCCCGCCGTCTGGCGCGCGAGCAGCAGGTCTAGTCCCTTGGGAGGGCTTGTCCCTCCCTTTTTTCTTCCCCCTGGAGAGTTCAATGAAACAGGCAGTCAGCACCCGTTTGTACCCGTCCAAGGCCCCGCTGGAGTGGGCCGTGATCGGTAACGGGACCTTGTACACGGCGCAGATCCCCATCGATGTCGAAGGGCGTGTGGTGGAAGGGGGCATCGAGGCGCAGGCGCGGCAGACCCTGGACAACCTCAAGCACACCCTGGATTGCGCCGGGCTGGGCCTGGACGCGGTGACCCAGGTGCTCATCTACGTCACTGACCGCAGCTACCTGGCCACGGTGAATGCGGTCTACGCCGAATACTTCGCCGCCCCCTACCCGAACCGCGCTGCCGTGGTCGTGGCGGGCCTTGCTCGCGAGGAGATGCTGGTGGAACTGGTGGTTTACGCGGCGGCCTGATCGGGCCCCGTCCTGGCCCTTGCCGGCGATCCCGGAAGGGCCGGTCTATCGCTCGCCGATTCGCCCGGCAGCGACTTTACCTATGCGGGGTGCAAGCGCCTTTCCGCCACAAGCGGGCCGGCGCCTGCGCCACTTCGGGCCGCCTGGCCAGAAAGCATCCGAGCCTGAAGATGCTGGCCCTGACCTTCCTGGTGGTGGTCGGTACCGTGCTGATCGCCGAATCCTTCGAAGTCCATGTGCCGAAAGGCTACGTCTACTTCGCCATGGCCTTCTCCCTGGCCGTGGAGGCGCTGAACATCCGCATGCGTATCGCACGCGGGCGCAAGGAAGACCCGGTGAAACTGCATGAACACCACCCGATAGGCGATTGATTGGGTAATGCCGTGCGGTTCAAGCTCGTCACGAAGCCAGCCATGGCGATGAGGCGAGGCCGATAGCCACTCGTTGCAACGGTGTGGCTGCTATTTTCACAAGCAGCGGAAATGGCTGGCACAGCTTCAATGGGCACCCGGCGAGGCTCGTTGCCAGCATCCCGACGGCTAGATAGCAGAGGAGACGCAGCATGGACCGATTCACAGGCGGTTGCCTTTGTGGCGCCGTCCGGATTGTGGCCTCGGGGCTCCCCTACCGGGTCGGCCTTTGTCACTGCCTCGACTGTCGCAAACATCATGGCGCCCTGTTTCACGCATCTGCCGTGTTCCCGCAGGACGCGGTGACGATCGATGGCGAAACACGCGACTACGCCGGGCGGTATTTCTGTCCTCGCTGCGGCTCGTCCGTTTTCGCCCGCACCGCAGACGAGATCGAAGTGAACCTGGGCACCCTGGATGCCCCCGACCAACTAAGACCAACCTATGAAAGCTGGACCGTCCGTCGCGAGTCCTGGTTGCCGCCGTTCCCTCTCACGAGGCACTACGACCGCGATCGTGACCCCACGAGTCGCTTCGAGGAGTAGGTGGCGCGAACGCCGCAAACGCCGTTGCAAGGTGACCGGGACGTATGCCCTGATCGAGCCATCGGAGCCGATGTTCGAGGACGCCGCCTTCGAGTGGGGAATGCGTCGCGAAGGGCAATTGCAGAGACGGTTGCGGCACTGCCTGACAGCCCGGACTGTGCGAAGCTGTTTGCGCTGCTGTTCGATGCAGCCTTGTCGGGTGGCGCCTGAGCGCCTGTGAGTCGAGAGATGAGAACGTCATTCGAGAGTGTGTTGAAGAGCAAGAACCTGGCACATCTGGATAGGGCCAGCCGTGCCGGGTTGACGACGTCGGTCCGCCGCGTGTCCTTCGTCCTGCGCGAGCATTTTTCGATGATGGCGTTTACCGGCGCCGTGGATGCCCTGGTTACCGCCAACCTGATGAGTTCAACGCCCGTGTTCGAGGTGCAGGTGGTCGGGGGTGAGAGCAACCTGGTGCTGAGCGACCTCGGGATTGCCATTGCCGCCGATTGCCCCCTGTCGGAGCTGGACGAAAAACACCAAGACATCATCGTCGTGTGTGGCGGTTTCCGTGTCCGCCTCGAGAGCGACCCCCTGCTGCGGGCGAAACTGCGCCACGCTGACGCCGCGGGTTCAGTGCTTGGAGGGCTCTGGAATGGTTGTTACTTCCTTGCCGAGGCGGGGCTGCTGGATGGCCATGACTGCGCATTCCACCCTGACGGGCGGGCAATGATGGCCGAACTCTTTCCCAAGGTGAGGGTGACCACCCATTCCCACGTACTCGACCGCAAGCGGATCAGTTGCGCCGGCGCGAACAGCTCGTTGGGCATGATGCTGGAGGTGGTCGGGCACAGCGCTGGTCAGGAGCTGCTGAATGCTGTGGAGGAGGTGCTGGGCTGCGACAAGATGCGGGAAGTCGTCGATGTGTCCGTGGTGTCGATCGACTTCGACCCGACCCTGCCGCGAACCCTCAAGCTCGCGTTGGAGCTGATGCACAGCAATATCGAAGACCCCATAGAGATCGACGAAATCGCCCGTCATGCGGGCATCTCCAGGCGACACCTGGAGCGCCTCTTCCGGCGCTACGTCAAGGCAACTCCGCCGCGGTACTACCTGGAGTTGCGCCTTACTCACGCACGCCAGTTGTTGCAGCACACCAACAAATCCCTCATTGAAATAGCGGTCGCCAGTGGATTCGCCACGCTCCCGCATTTTCATCGCTGCTTCCGCGAAAAATTCGATATAGCCCCCGGGCAGTTTCGCAGCCGCACTCAGTTCAAAGTCGGATAAGCAAAACGACGGTTGCTCGCTGAGGGATGGGCTTGTACCGCGCCCATCCCGCCAGCTCCCTATCTAGCCGCGTTGCAGCGGTGGGGTTCGCGGTGGAATCAATCGCTTGGTCCCCGTCGACTCGAACGCCGAAGCGAAACCAAGCAGCGCCGAGTCATCGTACGCACGACCGGCGAACGTCAGCCCAACGGGCATGCCGATGTCCGGCATCACGCCCATCGGCACGGTTACCGTGGGGACGCCCAGGTGCCGGATGGCGAGATTGCCATTGGCGACCCAGACACCGTTACTCCAGGCGATATCCGCAGATTCGGGATTCACATCGGCATCCGCCGGGCCCACGTCGGCCACCGTCGGGAACAGCACAGCGTCGAGCCCCAGGCGATCCATCCAGTCTTCGAGGTCGATGCGGCGAGTCTGCTCCAGTCCGCGCAGGCCATCCGGCAACGTGGGAATCTGGTCCCACTGCTTGATGCCGCGCTGGGCCATTCGCACGTATTCGTCCATGCCTGCGGCCAGGTCGCCTTCGCGGTTTGGCAGCGTGCCCGGATCGTGCGGGAAGATCTTCGGACCGTCGACGTCAGCAAGACGGTTCAGCTTGGGATCGCCGTTGGCCCTCAGGAAATCATCGAAGCCCCAGGCCGACAGGTCCCACAGTTCGTCATGGAGGAATTCCTTGGATACCAGGCCGCGGTTGAACACGGTCGGTGCGCCCGGCCGGTCGCCCTCGCAGTTGGACACCAGCGGGAAGTCGACCTCGACCACTTCGGCGCCGGCGGCTTCCAGGGCCTTGCGCGCCTCTTCCCAGAGCGCGATCACGGACGGGCGAGTGTTGATGCGTTGCCCGGTCGGGCCACCAATGCCCGGCGCTTCGCTGGTGCCGGCGTCCGGGTCCTTGTTGATGAACATGCGCGGAACGCCGAAGCGCTTGCCCGCCAGGGCTTCGGCCTGCTTGGCCAGCTCCAGGTAGGAGGCGGGACGTACCGAATCAACGCTCGGGATCGGCACCCAGGGCTGCAGACGCCACAGGTCGCCACGCGTGTCCGGGTCCTCCGCCACTACAACGTCCAGCACCTCGAGCAGGTCGGCCATGGTTCGGGCGTAGGGCACGACGACATCCATCGTCGGCGTCAGCGGCCAGTTGCCGCGCACCGAGATCACCCCGCGCGAAGGCGTATAGGCGCACAGGCCATTGTTCGATGCAGGCCCGCGTCCGCTCGACCAGGTTTCTTCAGCAACGCCGAATGCCGCAAAACTGGCCGCGGTTGCGGTGCCCGCACCATTGGACGAACCCGACGCGAAGGGCGCGGTGAGGTAGTTCGCGTTGTAAGGGCTTTCCGCGCGGCCATAGACCCCGCGCTGCATGCCGCCGTTCGCCATGGGCGGCATATTGGTCTTGCCCAGGCAGATCGCTCCCGCAGCGCGAAGTCGTTCGATGGTGAACGCATCGCGATAGGCGATCAGGTCCTTGAATGCCGGACTGCCGGAGGCCGCAGTCAGTCCCTTCACCAGGTAGCTGTCTTTGGCGGTGTAGGGGATGCCATCAAGCGGCCCCAGCGTTTCGCCCCGGGCCCGGCGGGCGTCGGACGCCTCGGCTTCCTTCAGCGCATCGGGGTTGCGAACCACCACCGCGTTGAGGGCCGTGGGTGTGTCGGGGCCATCATAGGCATCGATCCTGGCGAGATAGGCCTGGACCAGCTCAACCGCAGTCGTCCGACCGGATTCGAGCGCGGCACGCAGTTCGGCAATTGAAACCTCGGTTACCTCGATCATGCTGTCACCACCGACGGCTGGTGGGACCTGTGGTGACTTCCATCACGCGGCATCTCGGGTTCAGGGGCATCAATCCGCTCAAAATCGGCTTTCATATCGGTCCTCGTTTCGCTGCATTACGCGACAGGGGCTGGACTCACAATCCAGGCTAGCAAAGTTCTAGTGGGCACTATTTTGCACCAACAGGGGGCGGAGTACTCGGTGTAGAGGTTTACCCACCTGTGTCGCTTCCGGCCGAAGGCGCAAGTCAATTCCACCTCGCGGGTACGTTCTCAACACAACAGCAGAGGTGCGAACGTGCGGGCAACCACAATCCGCATGCGAGGCAAAATACTCAGTTCATTTTGTTCCGCTGGCGCACCTAAACCCAAGGCGGCCCGTTAAAATGACGAACTTATAAAAAAGGAATGGATGGGTGCGTCAAACCGTGAAAATCCAACCGCTTCCGCCGCTTAACAGCCTGCTTGCCTTTGAATCCGCTGCGCGTCACCTGAGCTTTACGATCGCAGCCAAAGAGCTGAACGTCACACAGGGCGCGATCAGCCGTCAGGTTCGTCTGCTCGAAGAGTATCTTGGCAAGGCGTTGTTCACCCGAACGACGCGCAGCATGAGCCTGACTCCAACCGGGAGTCAGTACTACGAAACGGTGCGTGAATGCATGCTGCACCTGGCCCGTTCGACCGGCGAGATTCGTCAATGGCGAGGCGATCAGCAGGTAACCGTTGCTACCAGTACGGCTATGGCATCGCTCTGGCTACTGCCCAAGGTCGCGGAATTCCAGAGCCAGCACGAAGACATCGACCTGCGCATCATTGCTCATGACCATGTGAAGGACTATTCCAGGCTCGATAGCGACCTGGCGCTCTACTACTGCGGTACGCCTCCCAAAGGAATGGAGGTCACTCCGCTGTTTTCGGAAGAGATTTTCCTCGTATGCAGCCCGGGTTATCTGGAGAAGCACCCGCAACTGCGATCCGTTGATGGGCTCTCGTCCTGTACCTGGCTATGGCTCGAAGATTCGCAGCGGGACTGGATTGGGTGGCCGGAATGGTTCAAGCGTCTGGGGTATGAGCTTCTGACTCCGAAACACCGGGTCAATATCAACAGCTACAGCATGCTTATCCAGTCGGCGATCAGTGGACAAGGTGTCGCTCTGGCGTGGGGCAACCTGGTGGATGAACCGCTAAGCACGGGCGCTTTGGTCAGGCCGAATGACGTCATCCTTCAGACAGACGCTAAGTTCTGCTTGCTTGAATCTCCGAGCGAACGCGGCCCACGTCAAAGTGTGCGGTTATTTCGGGATTGGCTGATGGCTTTGCCATCAGTGCGGGGCGAGTGAAGCCCAGAACGACCGAAGCCGGCAGCTTGTGGCTGTCGGCTTCGATGCTTTCAGGTGGCTCTATCCAGCCAGTGTCAGCCGGCCTTTTGCGCAGTCAAACCGAGATCAAGGGCCCCGCCCGGCACTGGTCCGCCAATATGCGAGACACCCTCCCGGGAAAACTCCTGCGTGGGATTGCGGCTGCCAGGGGGTAACTCAGGCAGCACGCCAGCCATCTCCTGACGCAGGCTGCGTAGCAGGGTGTAGCTGAGTAGCAGGATGAATGCAGCAATTGGCAGGCCCGCGGCGATGCTGGCCATCTGAATGGCCTTGAGCCCACCGGCCAGTAGCAAGCCGGTAGCGATGGCGCCTTCCATGACGCACCAAAGCAGTCGGATGCTTTGAGGTGGATTGGCGCTGCCCAGCGAATTCAGTGTGCATAGCACCTGGGTGCCGGAGTCGGCAGAGGTGATGAAGTAGGTTGCCAGCAGGATGCACACCAGAATGCTGAGGGACTTGCCAATCATGCCGCCGTCGATTTTCTCCAGCAGGGTGAACATGGCCGCTGTGGTTTCTTCCTTGGTGGCCAGAAGTACCGTTCCGCCCTCGAACTTTGCTTGCTCGCCTTGAAGCTCACCGCTCGCCACGCGTTGTTCATGAAGTTGGCGATCGGCCTGCTCGCTCTTCAAGGCAGCGCCGCCGAAGACCGACATCCAGACGATGGTGACCAGGGTGGGAACCACCAAGGCGCCAGCGATCAGCTCGCGAATGGTGCGACCCTTGGAGATTCGAGCGATGAAAAGACCCACGAATGGACCCCAGGTCATCCACCACGGCCAGTAGAAGGCGGTCCACCAGTTCTGCCAGCCGCTATCTTTCTGGGCATCGCTCCAGAAGCTCAGGCCCACGATGTTCTGGGCATAGTCACCGGTGCTCTCGAGCATCAGGTTGAGGATGTAGCGGGTGGGACCCAGCAAAAGGACCAGCGCGACAAGAACGACGGAAAGCAGCATGTTCCATTCAGACAGGCGCTTCATCCCCCGGGAGACACCGGCCATGACCGACAGGGTGGTCACGATGCTGATCAGCACGATCAGGGTTATCTGCACACCCAGGCTGATAGGCAGGTCGAACACTTGGCTGAGCCCTGTGTTCATTTGCACCACACCCAGGCCGAGGGACTGCGAAACGCCGAACGCGGTGATGACCACGGCGAGTATGTCCACCACATGGCCGATTGGCCCGTAGATGCGGTCACCGATCAGCGGGTAGAGGATGGACCGCATGGTCAGCGGCAGCCCCTTTCGATAGGCGAAGTAGGCGAGCCCAAGGCCGACAACCGTGAATATTGCCCACGGGTGCAGGCCCCAATGGAAGAGGGTGATACGCATCGACGTGGTGGCGGCTTCATCGGTCAATCCCGTCGCGAACGGATTGCCGGCGTAATGCCACATGGGTTCGGCGACAGACCAGAAGATCAGGCCGATTCCCATCCCGCCACTGAACAGCATGGCAATCCAGGACCCGAAGCTGAATTCGGGCGCGTCTTCATCGCGTCCCAGCTTGATCTGGCCGTAGCGGCTGAACATCAGGTAGATCAGCAGCCCAAGCACGCCACTGACCAACGCCAGGTAGAACCATTTGAAGTTCTGCAGGATGAAGTCGGAAGTGGACTGGAAGACAGCGCTCGCACTCTCGGCAAAGAGGGCGCAAAAAAGCACGAAGGTAATGACGGCGACCAATGAAGTGACCGTCACGGTGGGATTGAGGCCCTTCAACAGGCCTGATTCTGCACGCATTGTTATCCCCTCTTGTTCTTGTTCAAGGGTTTGAGGATTTGACTGAGTTGGGCTGGCGAATCCATCGCCAATGGGTCAGGCGTACCCATCGATCACCATGGGCTTTTGGGCCACGGGCGTGCCGACAAAATGGGTCAACGTAGAACTTGCGACAACTCATTTCTCATCATCAATTCATTACCAAAGCGCATTAATTCGTTGGCGCTAAAGCTCAATGAGAGTGGATTTCGAACAGCGATCTGGTTCGCAGTAAACAGAAAATAATTAATGATTAAAACTAATAAATAACGCTGAATAAAATCGTTTGTCGGCGTTTCTCTCTCTGTCGAAACTCGGCGCCAAGCACCAGGCCGAGCTAGCCGTGCAAACCGTCCTTGCGAACAGAACAAGAGAGAGAAAAACAATGACTGCATCCCAGATCATCCCTACCCATGCCCTGGAAACCGTCCTGGCTCCCATCCATGAAGCTCATGGACTGACGAACGAATTTTATACCGACCACCGTTATTTCGAGCTGGAGCGCGACCAGGTGCTCGGCCGCAACTGGGCCTGCATTGGCTTCGCGAGCGATCTGCCGAAGAACAGCTATGTCAAACCAGTGGACTTCATGGGCCTGCCGCTGCTGCTGATGCGCAACCGCGAAGGCCTGGTTCAGGTATTTCACAACGTCTGCAGCCATCGCGGCGTGAAGTTGGTACAGGAGGCCGGCGAGGTTCAGGGCGTGATTCGTTGCCCCTATCACTCCTGGACATACGACCTGAACGGTGGCTTGAAGGGAACGCCGCATGTGGGCGGCATCAATCAGCACAAGGACGACCGTTTCGCCTGCGAGAAACATGGTTTGAAGGCTCTGCGCAGTACGATCTGGATGGATATGGTCTTCATCAATCTGTCTGGCGATGCTCCGGCCCTGGAAGAGCAACTCGCGCCGCTGACCGAGCGCTGGACGCAGTTCCTCGGTGCTGATGGCATGGGGCTGATGCGACGCGAAGCCAACAGCGGCGCCATGAGCATCGAGGTCAACTGCAACTGGAAGCTGGCGGTAGAGAACTACTGCGAGGCCTATCACCTGCCGTGGGTACACCCGAGCCTGAACAGCTATTCCCGTCTCGAAGATCACTACAACATCATGTTCGATCAGTTCGCCGGCCAGGGTAGCCACGCCTACAACCTCTCCGATGTTGCTGGCACGCACCTGCCGATCTTCCCGTCCTGGCCCAAGGATCGCCTGCGCACCGCCGAGTACGTGGCCTTCTTCCCCAACGTCCTGCTGGGCATCCAGGCCGACCATGCCTTCGCGATGATGCTGGAGCCGATTGCACCGGGTAAGACCGTCGAGCACCTGCGTCTCTTCTATGTAGGCGACGAGGCACTGGATGGCCATTTCGAAGCGGCGCGCAATGCCGTCATGCAGTCCTGGCGTGTGGTGTTCGCCGAAGACATCGCATCGGTAGAGGGCATGCAGAAAGGTCGAAACTCCCCCGGCTACAACGGTGGCGCGTTCTCGCCGGAGATGGACCTGCCGACCCACTACTTCCACAAGTGGGCTGCGCGCCAGCTGCTTGATTGCGCACAGAACGCCTGAGGTGGCCGCCATGCATTCGATCGCCTCACATTGGCTGAACTTCATCGACGGTCAGTGGACCGACAATGAGCAGCGCATCACCGTGAACAATCCCGGGACGACCGGACGGGTGGCCACTGTCGCCCAAGCGAGTATTGGCGACGCGGAGCGCGCTATCCAGGCAGCGCGTCGCTGTGCGGACAGCGGCGAGCTGACCCGCGCGCGACCTGCCCAGCGAGTTGCCTGGCTGCTGGAAATCGCCGCACAGATCCGCGCAGTGACCGAGGAAGGCGCCTGGGTGCTTTGCCAGGAGAACGGCAAGAGCCTGCGTGATGCCCGCGACGAGTTCGTCGAGGCGGCGCGCTATTTCGAGTACTACGCCGGCATGGCGGACAAGATCGAGGGGACGTCGATTCCTCTCGGCAACGGCTACATGGACTTCACTGTCTACGATCCGATGGGTGTGTCGCTGCAGATCGTGCCGTGGAACTTCCCGGTTTCCATTTGTGCCCGGTCGCTGGCACCGGCCTTGGCTGCAGGCAACGCGGTCGTGATCAAGTCGCCGGAACTTTCCCCATTGGGGCTCTGCGTCCTGCTACAAGCCATTGATCGTGCCGGGCTTCCGCGTGGCGCGGTCAACCTCATCTGCGGCCGCGGCCGGGAAGTGGGGGCCTACATGGCCGGGCATGGCGATGTCGACCAGATCGTCTTCACCGGTTCTGTCCCCACGGGCCAGAGCATTCTGCGTGTGGCGGCAGAGCACGCCATTCCCAGCGTCATGGAGCTGGGTGGCAAGTCCGCTGCGCTGGTGTTCCCCGATGCTGATCGCGAGCAACTGCTCGCCAGCGTCAAGAGCGGCATCTTTTTCAACGCTGGCCAGGTTTGCTCGGCCATGTCGCGGCTGCTCGTACACCGCTCCGTGTACGACGAGGTAGTCACCGAGGTGGCCGCCATGGCCGAAGGGTTGAGCGTCGGACTCGGCCAGGACAATCCAGATCTGACGCCGGTGATTTCCGCCGGCCAGCTCGAAGGCATCGAGGCCATGTGCCGACGTGCCGTGGAACAGGGCGCAGTGCTCGCAACCGGCGGCGAGGCAATCAGCGGAATGCGCGGGCACTACATGGCGCCTACGGTTTTCCGCGACGTTACCCCGGATATGGAAATTGCCCGTGACGAGGTGTTCGGGCCGGTACTTGCGGTAATTCCCTTCGATACCGAGGAGGAGGCCATCGCCATTGCCAATGGCACCGAGTTCGGATTGGTCGCCGGCGTCTTCACCCAGGATCTCAACCGGGCCTTGCGTTGTGCACGTCGCCTGCGTGCCGGACAGGTATTCATCAATGAGTGGTATGCCGGCGGGATCGAGACGCCATTCGGCGGAGTAGGGCTTTCCGGCTTCGGCCGGGAGAAAGGCCAGGAGGCCCTCTACAGCTACGTGCGGACCAAAAACCTGGCCTTGCGCATCAAGGGCGAATGAAGGGGGATGCGGCGATGAAAAAATGGCTCTGCATTATCTGTGGCCTGATCTATGACGAGGCCCAGGGCTGGCCGGACGACGGCATTGCCCCCGGTACCCGCTGGGAGGACGTCCCCGAGGACTGGCTCTGCCCCGACTGCAAAGTGGGCAAGTCCGACTTCGAAATGATCGAAATCAGCGAGCCCGTGACTGCGGTGGCGACCCCACCGGCCGTGGTGAAGCCCCTTGCCGCAGTTATTCCAGCCCAGCCGGTGGTCATCATTGGCAGCGGGCATGCCGGTTACGGCCTGGCCCAGGAACTGCGCAAGGCCAACCCGCAACTGGATATTCGTGTGCTCACCCAGGAAACCGGGCACATCTACTCCAAGCCGGCGCTGTCCATCGCCTTGGCGCAAGGGCGCAGCGCCGAGGCGCTGGCGACGGAAAGCCCCTTGGCGCTGGAGCGGCGACTGGGCATCCGTATCTACACCCACTGCCGGGTCGAGCGAATCGATACCCAGGCGCGCCGTTTGCACACCAGTCTCGGCGAAATGGAGTATGGACAGCTCGTGCTGGCCAGCGGGGCCTCGCCGGTGCGGTTGCCTATAGAGGGCCGTGCCGAGGCGCTGCTGAGCGTCAACAACCTCCAGGACTATCGGGAGTTCCGTGAACGGCTGGCGGGCGTGCGTCGTGTCGCGATCCTCGGCGATGGGCTCATCGGCTGCGAGTTCGCCAATGACCTGGCGAGCAGCGGTTACCAGGTGCGCGTGATTGGCCTGGGTGCCTGGCCGATGGAGCGCTTGTTACCGGAATCCGCCGGGCTGCAATTGCAGGAAGCGTTGTCCGCCCTCGGTGTGCAATGGAATTTGCGCACGACCTTGCAGCGCATCGAGCAGGGGGCTGATGGCTATCAGCTATCCCTGGCCGACGGCCAGCGCTTCGAGGCGGACCTCGTGCTGTCCGCCGTCGGCTTGCGGCCCAACCTGGAGCTGGCGCTTGAGGCAGGCCTGGCGTGCGGGCGTGGCATCAAGGTCGACGAACATCTGCAAACCTCGCAGCCGGGCGTCTATGCGCTGGGTGACTGCATTGAGATCAACGGGCAGCTGTTGCCCTATCTCGCACCGATCAACGAAGGCATACGCGCCCTGGCCAAGACCCTGCTGGGACAGCCGAGCCTTGTCAGCTACCCACTGGCGCCAGTGACGGTGAAGACGCCGGCGGCACCGCTTTGCCTGCTGCCGCCACCTGTCGAATGCGAGGGACAGTGGCGCTGCGAAGTAACTGCGGACGGACTGAGTGCAGCCTTCCATGACGCGGCCGGTGCCATGCGCGGCTTCGTCCTTCTCGGACGGCAGGCGCAGTCGAAACGTAATACCTGGCTGCAGAGCTGCCAGGACATCCAACAGAACGTGGCCTGAGGGCCTGACCATGAACAGTATTGTCAACCTGCCCAATGATGACCGCAGCTGTGGGTGGTATGCCGCGCTGCCCGAGCCTCTTCCCTGCACGCGCCTGGTTGGCGAGCAGAAGGCCGACTATGTAGTGATCGGCGCGGGCTTCGCAGGGCTCTCGGCGGCGCGACGCCTGGCTGAGCACCTGCCGCAAGCCCGCATCCTGCTCGTCGACGCCCAGCGCATCGGGTACGGCGCGTCAGGCCGCAACTCCGGTTTCGTCATCGATTTGCCGCACAAGTTCGCCCTGGAGCATCCGGACCCGCAGCATAAGCAGCGTCTACTGGGGCTCAATCGGGCGGCTATCGATCAGCTGCAATCGCTGATTGGCCAACACCGCATCGAATGCCAGTGGTCCCATGCCGGCAAGTATCAGGGCGCTGTAGGCGAGCGTGGATTGGCGTACCTCGATCATTTCGAGAAGTTGATGGCCGACCTCGGCGAACCCTATCGACGGGTTGAGCGAGAGGAGCTTTCGGCTGTACTCGGCACCAGCTATTACAGTCGCGCCATCTTCACACCGGGCTGCTACCTGATGCAGCCGGCGGCACTGGTGCGCGGGCTGGGCGCTTCCTTGCCAGAGAACGTCGAGATTCTCGAAGAGTCGCCCATCCAGCGTTTGGAGCAGGATGCCCAGGGACGTTGGATCTTGCATGGCAACCAGGGGATCATCCGCACGCCACGGCTATTGCTGGGCACCAGCATCTTCACCCAAGAGTTCGGTTACTTGCGTAATCGCCTGCTTCCCGTGATGACCTTTGCCAGTTGGACTCGTCCGCTGGAGAGCGCCGAGCTGGAAGCCATCGGCGCGTCCCTCGACTGGGGCCTGACGCCAGCCGACCATGCAGGCACCACGGTGCGAATGACCCAGGATGGTCGCCTCATCATTCGCAATACCTACAAGCACGTGCCGCGATATGGCCGCAGTGTCGATGAGAAGACGCGCTTTCAAATTCGCGACGACCATCGAAAAGCGTTTCTCGCCCGCTACCCGCAACTTGCCCATGTTCCCTTCACCCATACCTGGGGAGGAACCTATGCGATATCGCGCAACTTCACCAACTTCTTCGGCCAATTGAGCGAGGGCGTTTACGCCACAGCGTGCGACAACGGGGTCGGCGCAGCCTGGGGCACCATCTCCGGGGCGCTGCTGGCGGACAGGGTCGTAGGTGCCGACTCCAGTCAGCTGCGCGATATCCAGGCAGTGACGGGCATGCCTTCGCTCAATCCGCCGGAGCCGTTCCTCGGCCTGGGGGTCAAGACACGCATTCGCTGGGCGGCCTGGAACAGCAGGAGCGAGATATGACGACTGCTCCAGGTGGTAAAGGGCCGGTACTTCTTGTCGATCACCGGGACCTGACCTTCACCCATCGCGGCGGGCCTCCTGGAGGCGCCAGTGTGGCCCGGGCAATCAGCAACGAGGTATCTCCAAATCTTGGGATCGGCTTTGCCCGCTGGGAGGGCGCGGAGGTTGCCTGGACCTTGCTGTATGACGAAGTGATTTTCGTCATCGAAGGCTGTTTCGAGCTCAAGGCCAACGGCGAACTCTATCGGGTGGAGCCCGGCCAGCTCCTTTGGATTCCGGAAGGGACCGAGCTCATCTATGGCGGCCATGCGCTGTTCGGCTATGTCGTGCACCCCGGTGACTGGAAGCAGCGCCACGGGCTTGCCTGATTTCCCACCACAACTCATCCAGGGCTCAACGTGTTCGCACTCACCAAGGCGTTCGGAACGATTTACGCTGCAGCGCTACTGATGCAGCTGGGCTCAAGCTTGCTGATGACCTACCTGGCCTTGCGCCTGAACGCTGCGGGGGTGGCTGAACTCTGGGGCGGCGCCCTGATGGCCGCCAATGCGCTGGGCATGGTGATTGGAGGCCGAATCGGTTACTGGCTGATTGGCCTCGTTTCCCATCCCCGCGCCTTTGTGGTGAGCGCGGGTGTGATCGTCATGGCGGTGCTCAGCCACCAATTGAGTGATTGGCTGCCACTTTGGCTTGCGCTGAGGTTCATCGTGGGGGCTGCGATGATGTGTCAGCTGATGGTCATCGAGAGCTGGTTGAACGATTGCGCACCGGTCGACCGCCGAGGCGGTGCCCTGTCGATCTACATGGTGGCCAGTTACGTCGGCATGATGCTCGGACAACTGCTGCTCAGCCTCGGCAATGGGCTCGATGCGGCAGCCTTGACCGGTGTGGCCATCGCTTTCGCCATTGGCGTGGTGCCCATGGTCATGCACCGGGGAATGCAGCCCAGCGCCATCAGTCAGGTGCGGGTGCAACCCATGCTTTATCTGCGCCGCTTGCCCCAGGCGTTGGGCACCATTCTCGCGTCGGGACTGCTGAACGGTTGCCTCTACGGCTTGACGCCGATCTTTGCGGCGCATCTGGGATTCACACCAGCGCAGGTTGGCCAGTTCATGGCCGCCAGCATCGCAGCGGGACTGTTAGCCCAGCTTCCGCTTGGGAAACTGTCGGACCGCTATTCCCGTGTCACCTTGATCCGACTGACCGCCGCCTTGCTCTCCATCGCCTATCTGCCATTGGCCTTTCTGGATGCCCCAGGGCTGGGCTGGGTGATGTTTGCCGGTGCTGTCGTAGGCTTCCTGCAGTTCAGTCTGTATCCGCTTGGCGTGGCCCTTGCCAATGACAATCTCGAAACAGAGCTGCGTGTTTCCGTAGCAGGCGTGCTGTTGATGACGTTCGGCATCGGCGCGACCATCGGCCCACTGGTTGCAGGAGCGCTCATGGACCATATCGGCCCTCAAGCGCTCTATTTCTTTTGCATCGGTGTAACAGCACTCGTTGTCTGCCTGCTCAGAGAGAGGCAGAAGCTCTCTGCTGCGCAGGTTCAGCTACGCGACTCAGGAGCTGCCAGCTAGGTGGCTTCTATCGGCTGCCGTGAACCTCGGGTTTGGGAAGGCATGCAAACCCGTTCAAGAACGGCAGCCTGAGTTCGAACCGGTCCAGAAGGCGATTGAGCCAAGGGCGTTCCTGTCGCTACCCATGGTTCGGGCCGTTGGCCTGTTGCCTGTCGTGGAGAATGACCGAAGCCCGCAGTTTGTTGCCGCCGAACAGGCTCATGCGCTGAAATTCTGCATGGCTCACCGGCAGATGCTGGCAGTCGAGGGCCTGGCGATGACGGCTGTGGTCGATGTCCGGGTCATGCAGGTAGATGAAATCCTCGTCGCAGCCGGTGACCAGCACCCAATGGGGTGCCTTGGCGCGGGTCAGGCGGTAGTTGCTGATCAGCACCAGGGGCTGGCCGCCCTCGGCCAACAGGCGTGGGATGTCGAGCTGACTGCTGCGCACCTGTTGCACATCGCTGTGCTGGAGTTCATTGCAGAACTCTTCATGGACCAGGCGCATCACGTCCTTCTTGTTCTCGCTGCGTACGCCGCTGAGGAACAGTGGCCCGTCAACGCTGACCTGCAAGCTCACGCGAAAGCCCCGCCGCCAGGCGGCCAGGGCGAGCCCCTGCGGGCTGCAGCCACCGTGCCCCGAGGTCATGAACACGGTGGTGGCTTCCCGCCAGAGCTGCACCTCTTCGCGCCTTGCCAGCGCTCGTCCGGGCTGCAGGGCGGCCATGGCCATCAGCAGGCAGGCCGGGCCACAGGTGAAGTCGGTGGTCTGCTGGTAATAGGGCACCTGGCGTGCGGCGCTGGCGGGCCGTTGGATGATGCGCTTCTCGAAGCGCAGTGCGTCTGCGTGGTCTTCGTAGTAGTCGTTGATCAGGGCGAAGCGCCGATACCCAACCCCTTCGTAGAGTCCGATGGCCGCCGGGTTGTCCGGGCGTACCTCAAGCCGTAGATAGGCGCAGTCGTGCTCGCGTGCGTTTTGCTCTGCCTCCGCCAACAGACGTTTGCCCAGTCCCTGGCCGCGGGCGTCGGGCGCAATGGCGATGGAGTAGAGCCGGGCCAGTGAAGTGCCGCGGTGGAACAGCAGCAGTGCGTACCCCATCAACCGGCCTTGGCTCTGGGCGACGATCAGGCTGGCGTGGGCTCGGCTGATCATCCACTGGAAGCTGCGGGGCGACAGCCGATCATGCTCGAAACACTGGTTCTCCAGGCCCAACAAGGACGGGAGGTCATCGGGTCTGGCATTGCGAAATATAAAGTCCATGGGGATCGCCGTAAAACTTTCGTAATGGAACGAGACTTTTAAGAAAGTCCGTGCTTAATAGTTAGGCACTTGTTCTTCAACGGGTCACAGAGAGATGGCATCGGCACAGGTTGATTTGCGCGGAGTATTGAGCAAAAGTCCGGCTCCGGCAATAGACGGTAAAGCATATATTGCGAATGATGAAAAGAGTTCTAGTCAGTTGGTGATTATTGTCGAGCGAAAAGAAGACTGGGCGAAATACTTTCCGAGCGAAGATGTACTGACCGCTCAGGAATACCTAGAGCAGCCGCGCGAGAATGAGTCAGGAAAACGCGTCCAGGTCATCAACTTGTGCCGTAACTACAAGTACCTGGGGCATGGTTACTATTGTTCGCTGCTGGCTGAAGCGCGAGGTCACAAGGTGATTCCGTCGGTCAGGACAATCAGTGAACTTACCCGGAAGTCGCTCTATGGCCTGGCGCTTGATGATCTTGAAAAGACGCTTGAAAAGGCGCTGGTCAAACACCCGTATGCAAGTACCGAAGGGTTTACATTAAGTCTTTACTTTGGTCGGACGGATATGGAGCCTTTGCAGGATATTGCCCGTCAGTTGTTCGAGGTATTTCCCTGTCCGATATTGCTGGTCGAATTCCGCAAGGCCGATGGCTGGCAGATTTCCGGAATAAAGTCCGGTGCCTTGCACAAATTGCGTGAGGATCAGGAAGATCAGTTTGCCAACGCGCTGGATGGTTTCAGCCGCAAGATCTGGCGCGTACCGCGTTCCAGGCGCCTGGCGCGTTATGACCTGGCCGTCCTGCACGACCCTGACGAGCCGTTGCCGCCTTCGAATGCCAAGGCCCTGGACAGTTTCATTCGCGTTGGCCGGAACATGGGCATCGATGTCGAACTGATCGAGAAGAAGGACTACTCGCGCCTTGCCGAATACGACGCGCTGCTGATTCGCGAGACCACCAGCGTGGACAACCACACCTACCGCTTCGCCAAGAAGGCCGAAAGCGAAGGGTTGGTCGTGATGGATGACCCGACTTCGATCCTGCGCTGTACCAACAAGGTCTACCTGACCGACCTGTTGCGCAGCAATAAACTGGCGATGCCGGCCAGCGAAATCCTCTACAAGGACAACCCACTGGAACTGGAACAGGTGGGCGACCGCCTGGGCTTCCCGCTGGTGCTGAAGATTCCCGATGGCTGCTTCTCACGCGGGGTCATCAAGGTGGAAAACCAGGAACAACTGCTCAGGGCGACGGCGCAGTTGTTCGAGCACTCGGTGCTGCTGCTGGCCCAGGAGTTCCTCTACACCGACTACGACTGGCGCATCGGCATTCTGAATCGCAAGCCGATCTTCGCTTGCCAGTACTTCATGTCGAAGGGGCACTGGCAGATTTTCAACCACAAGGCCGAAGGTGCCGAGGTCAACGGCGAATGCCGGACCATGGCGGTACACGAGGCGCCCCGCGCTGTGGTGGACCTGGCTGTGAAAACCGCCAACCTGATCGGTGATGGCCTGTATGGCGTTGACCTCAAGCAGGCGGACGACCGGGTGGTGGTGATCGAAGTGAACGACAACCCCAATCTCGACGCCGGCATCGAGGATGCCTACCTGCAGGACGACCTCTATTCGCTGGTGCTGGAGGAGTTCGTCCGCCGCCTGGAACTGAAGCGCCGGGGACAGACCTGGTAGAGCACGTTGGCCCGGATCAGGGGAGTCCCAATGATCAAAAGCTTCCAACTCGCCCAAGGGGCGTTGCATCCCAGCGAAGACCAGGACAGCCAGATGCTGCTCTTCGTCAATCCGGACACCGCCGAGCGCGACCTGCTGCGAAGCAGGTTCCACCTTGATGAGCATGCCCTGGCCTCGGCGCTGGACCCCGACGAGGTGTCGCGCATCGAGTTCCATCCAGACAGCCTGTTCCTGATCTGGAAACGCCCGGAGAACTACTCCGGTGGCGACAGTTTCTCCTTCGAGGTGTCGTCGTTCGGCCTGTTGCTCAACGCCGAGCGCCTGGTAGTGATCGCTCCGGACGACTCGCAGATGCGAGGCCTCGGTGTCCGCCACGATCTGCACACGCCGCTGGATGTGCTGCTGGACATGCTGTTGCACAACATCCACCACTACCTGGGTCACCTCAAGGTGATCAAGATGGTCGCCCGCGAGCTGCAGCAGCGCTTCAACAGCTCGATGCAGAACCACCATCTCGTGCAGATGTTCAACCTCAGCGAGAGCCTGATCTATTACATCAACGCCATCCACAGCAACGGCACGGTGCTTTCGCGCCTGCGCAACCACGCCGAGAAGCACCACTTCGGCGCGGAAGTGGTGGCGTTGATCGATGACCTGATCATCGAGAACACCCAGTGCTACAAGCAGGCGGAAATCTACTCGACGGTGTTCGCCGGGCTGATGGATGCCCGCGGCAACCTGGCCAACAACACCATGAACGAAATGCTGCGCAAGCTGACCCTCATCAACGTGGTGTTCCTGCCCCTGAACCTGATTGCCAGCATCGGCGGCATGTCCGAGTTCAGCATGATGACCACCGGTGTGCCCTGGTGGCTGGCGTATCCGGCCCTGGTGCTCGCAATGCTGCTGCTGGGCGGCGTGATGGTGCTGTTCCTGCAGCGTATGGCGCGGGATTTCCGCGCGGCTCGCCCTAGGCCTGCAGGGGAGGTTGGCTCGCAGGGGCGTAGGCGAGGAAGGTTTTTTACCCGGGTCTTCTCGTGAGGCCAGGGTCATTGGCGTGCGCGGCTATCCGCCCACGGATTCACCTGGATCATTCGGCGCAGGATGTCGGCCGAGTCTTGACTGGAGCGTGTGATGAGCAGCACTGAGGCTGGCTTGCTGGTGATTTCCCTGATTCTTCTGTTTGCGGTGGTGAGCTTCTATCTGGACTTCGTGAGAAAGAAGGACAAGTCCAGCTGACGTTACCGCTTCCCGTCAGGCACCGCCCCAAGGGTGCCAGGTTCAGCCAAGCAGCCTGCTGTAGCAGTCCGTCACTGCGTCGTAGCATTCGCAGGCAGCCGCCTCGAGCCCGGTGCGATCGAGGATGGTGATTTCACCGCGGGTGTAGTGAATGAGGTGTTTCTGCTGCAACGCCCCCGCCGCCACGGTGATGCCGCTGCGGCGTACCCCGAGCATGTCGGCAAGAAGCTCATGGGTGAGGTGGAAGTGATCGGCCTGCGCGCGGTCCTGGGTCATCAGCAACCAGCGAGCCAGTCGTGGCTGGATCTGATGGAAATGCGTGCAGGCGGCCGTTTGCGCCAACTGTGCCATCAAGACGAAGAGGTAGCGGTTCATTCGGCGCTGCAGAGCAGGGCACTCGCCCAGCTCGCGTGCAAACTGCGGGGCCGTAATTCGCCAGGCGATACCGGCGCCTTGCACCACCGCTCGGTTCGGCGCCTTGCGAACGCCCAGCAGGAGCGTTACGCCCAGCATGCCCTCGCTGCCGATCAGCCCCATCTCCAGGGGGCGATGGGCGTCCAGCTTCGCTATCAGCGAGATGAACCCGGTAAGCGGGAAGTAAGCGTGACTGTAGGGCTGATCTGCCTCGCAAAGCGTGCGGCCGAAGTCCAGGTTTACCGATTCGCAACGGTTCAGGATCCGGTCACGTTCCCGCCCCGGGATGCCGCTGAGCAGTCGGTTGGTCACCATGGCCGCCTCCTTTTGCCTTGCAGCTCACGGACGTCGTGGGGTTGAGCGGGAAGTCTGCTGACTGCGCGCATGCTGCACTCTGGCGCCTGGCGCTGGCGGTGGTCTGTTCGGTAGGGCACGCAAGCCGGACTGATTGCAACGAGGTCGCTGCCAGGTCGCGTGCCTCGTGGGGGTGGTCAGCGGCTTGTCATGAGTGCGTTGCCGTACAGACCGCTCCGTGACTTCGGCCGCAACCTGCATGGAAGCCGGTCTGCGCCGGGCCGAGGAAGGAGATTGAACATGTTCGAAGCTATCGTGATCGTCTTGTTGGTTGTGTGGGCGCTGGGCGTGCTCACATCGTTCTACATCGGGGGGCTCATCCACATTCTCCTGTTCCTGGCGATCGCGCTGGTCATGCTCCGGCCCAAGCTGGTGCGGCGCGATTGACGGAGTCTGTCTGAGTCAACTGTTGCTGGAACGTCCCGAGCGAAACCGATTGCCGAGTTGTTTCCCAGAAAAAACCCGCACGAGCGGGCTGTGGAAACGTGGCCTCGGCAGCTATGAGTCAGCCATAAGGTCCACCACGGCCGCGCTGATGAAACCGGCGTAGGCCTGTAAGGTTGGCAGGTGACGGCAGGGCAGCGGCGAGGTACCTCTCGCGCTGCCTTGATCGATCCACATCACCAGGTCCATCTGTCTGTGCGGGGTTGGGATTATGCCGCCCCGGACCGATGCCCCGGGCTGGTGTTGGTCAGCATTCCGGTGAGCTGAACACGGGCGCGTCGCGTGCGTCGAAGCTCAGGATTTTGTTCAGAGCACGCTCTGCGGCGGTGCGCGCTTCGGAGAGTCGGGAAAAGTTGGCCCGGTCATAGACGAGATGAAAGCTCGCTTCGGTATCCGGGCTGTGCGGTTTGACAGCAACGAATGCCAGGGCGTGGTCACCGTTCATGCGTGCTTCGCTCCATGCAACGTGCGCGGGGAAGTTTCGTTTCATGTTGATCTCGGCCCGATCGTGAGGTGGGTAGACGTCCACTATCTACCTTCTGGCCGGCAATTACTTGCCTTTGTCGGTAAACCGGACCGGGGGTTATCCCTTGCCGGCTGCACCGCGAAGCGACGGTGAACGAATATGGAATAACAGCGTGCGGCCAGGCGTCCGGCCGGCTGGTACGAAGCAGGAAATCCTCCACCGGACACCCTGCGTCCGGTGGTTCACCCCGGGGTTGTCCAGTTGTCCTATCGTTACAAGGACGAGGCCCTTTCAGGTGCTCGATTCATGGGTGACCTCTATGCCGCGCACGCCTTCGCCATTGCAGAATCACCTGCTCGCCGCATTGCCGGAAGAGGTTCAGCAACGCCTGATCCCGCAGCTCGAACTGGTACCCCTGCCGCTCGGCAAGGTCTTGTATGAGTCGGGTGACACCTTGCGGCATGTGTATTTCCCCACGGACTCGATCGTTTCCCTGCTCTATGTGATGGAAAACGGTTCCTCGGCGGAAATCTCGGTGGTCGGCAATGAAGGTCTGATTGGCCTGGCGGTGTTCATGGGGGGTGAAAGCACACCGAGCCGAGCCATCGTGCAGAGCGCCGGCCACGCCTACCGGCTGCAAGGGCAGCGTTTGAAAACCGAGGTCAATCGCCACGGGGAGCTGCTGCTCCTGATGCTGCGCTACACCCAGGCATTGATTACCCAGATGGCACAAACGGCGGTCTGCAACCGGCACCATTCGATCGACCAGCAGTTGTGCCGCTGGTTGCTGTTGTCGCTGGATCGCCTGCCGAGCAACCACCTGACGATGACCCAGGAATTGATCGCGAACATGCTGGGCGTGCGCCGCGAAGGCGTCACGGATGCCGCGGGCAAGCTGCAGAAGCTTGGTGTGATCGAGTACAGCCGCGGGCACATCACGGTACTCGACCGTCCCAGGCTCGAGGCACTGAGCTGCGAGTGCTATGCCGTGGTGAAGAAAGAAACCGACCGCCTGCTGCCCTATGCAACTGAGGGGCGGCCCGCAGATCAGATGATCCGGCAGGAATTCTGATGGTTGCGATTGTCGGCCTTGACCAGCCGGGTGACGCTTTGCAGGCTGATCAGGTCCTCGCCGCGGGCGAGGAGGTCCTCATAGCGCATCAGGCTGGCGGTCGACACCGGCACGTTGATCACGGTGGGTGTATCGTCTGGCACGCTTTCGCGTCGGGTGATCCGGATGATGTTGCCGGAGCCTCTCGCCACGACGAAGTACGCGGTAATCATGCTCATCTCCTTTACCAGGCTGGCCTTTGGCTGGAGTTTGCTGTCAGAGGGTGCGGCTTCTCTCGAAAAAGCTGATCACTTGCTTCTCGGCTTCTTCATGCGTCATCTGGTAGCGCTCCTGGATCAGGTTGGCCAGCTTCTGGGTATCGCCTTCGGAGCCAATCAACTCGGCCACTGTCAGTTCATCCCAGACGACCCTGGCGGTACCCACCAGCTCGCGCCATTTGCCCTTGATGATGTCTGCAAGAACCCTGCTCATTGTCTGGCCTCGATCATTGGATGGCGGGACTCGCGAACGGGCGAGCGCTCATCGCAATCATCATCTCAGGAGCAGGGTGTTCGGTCGGTGCGCCATCGCGCATAGCGCTGTTGAGTTGCGCAGATGCGGGCTGTAGCCGGGAAGGCCGCCGAGCGCTGGGGATCAGCGCCTGGGAGCCTCGACAGGAGTGGTGTCGGTGAGTTCGTCATCACCACGTGGGGTGATGGAACAGCCGAAGGACTGAGGGGGCTGGTTCTCCTGCGGCAGGCGCTGTTCGCCTGGAACTCTGCCCTCGGCTTGTCGTTCCGGCATCAGCGCGCAGCGGTTCTTGATGATGGCGTCGACCCTGTCGAGGAAGTGGTAGAGGGCGTGTGTTCGTTGTTTACGCGCGAGGCTATCAAGTTCCTGCGCAGCGGCATCGACGGTATCAGGTGTTTGGCTATCGGCTTCGGCGGTCATGTCAGCTCCTCACAGGCGGAATGGCGTGCTGCAAACATGCTGTCAGGCTGGCTGCGCGCAGTCGGTGCGCTAGGGCACTTAGCCCTCTGTGGGCTGGCGCACCGAGAGGACTCGCCGGACCTGCAATGATTGATGCGAGCGACTGCAATCCTGCAGCGCATTCGTCCCTGAGGTCGTCATGCACACCTACATTGATCCCAACCTGCCTCGAAAACCCGGCAAACGTCATTCCAGAGGCCCGCTTCCCCTGAAAACGCCTGGCGAGCTGCTGTTGCGCAGCGCCGAGGAAGCGAACGAGGCGGCACGCGTGCCGCAGAGCGATGAAACGCCACCCCATCAGGGTCCCAAGGCTTGAACCTTGTGCCCTACAGGGCATGAGTGCGTTAGCGTACCGACGCCGGCTCCGCGCTCTGCAATGCTCATTGAATTGGCCCGCAGTAGTCCGGGCTTTAGCGAGAGCACCATGAGCATTTCAAGCTGTAGCGACAAATCGATCAGGGTCCAGACACTCCCGGACCCCGCAAAATCCCCCGAACGCGCACCGCGCTTGCCGACCTTTTCCAGGGCGGAACTCTATTCGTTCCCGGACCCGGAAGAGGTCGCCGATGCACCCCCGACCGTCCGGCCCCCACGCAAGAAGACGCCTCCGGCAAAAGCAGCGGTGCTGTGATTGCGCACATGCACGCCGGGTCCGCCCGGGTCTGAGCAAGCAGGCTGCAAGTCCGTCACTGGGCGGGGGCGGTACGATCGCCCAGCTGTCTCGTTGTCAGTCTGAAAACAGCTCGAACATCAACTGTCTTAGCCAGCGGTTGGCGGAGTCCCGGTGGTACTTCGCATGCCAGAACAGGTTTGCAGTGCCCCGATCAGGATCACCGAAGTGTTGTGCATGGTGTTGATCTTCAGGTTCCGGTGGCCTGACCCGGAATGCGTGCGTCGCTTCCAGCGCGCTCTTCTCGCTGCCGACACGGCCGCGCCTCAGGTGCGGCCGTGTCGCATCCGGGTCAATGGGCGCTCTGCACGGCCTGGATGATCACCTTGGCTACCTCGTCCGGGCGTGACTGCTGCGGAACGTGGCTGGAGTCGAGTTCGGTGACGCTGGCACCAATCTTCTTGGCGAAGTCACGCTGCAGGTCCGGCTGGATCATATGGTCCTGACTGGCCACGACGTACCAGTTCTGCTTGCCTTTCCAGGCGGCGATGCTGGTCTTCTCTTCGAACGCCGCCGCGCGGATCGGCCCCTGGGTGGCGGCCATCACGGCGGCCTGCTCGCGCGATACGTCCTGGGCGAAGTCGGTGGCCATGCCTTGTGGCGTCAGATAGAGGAAACCGTTCTTGTCGGGCGCGATCTGGCTCACGCCGCGCGGCGAGGGGTAGCCGTTGTAGAGTTCCTTGGTGTTCTGCCCGGCGTTGGGCGCGAAGGCCGCGACATAGACCAGGCTACGCACTTTATTGTCGGCACCGGCCTGGCTGATCACCGTGCCGCCCCAGGAGTGCCCGACCAGCACCACGTCGCCTTCCTGGTTGTTCAGCACGCGTTGGGTGGCGGCCACATCGTCGGCCAGCGAGGTCAACGGGTTCTGCACCACGGTTACCCTGATGCCTTCGGCTTGGAGCAGTGGCACGACCTTGGCCCAGTCGGAGCCGTCGGCAAAGGCGCCGTGGACGATCACGACCGAGGGGGTCGCAGTGGCGGCCTGACTGCCGAGCGTGAAGAGGGAGGTGGCCATGGCGAGTGCCAGGGCGAGGGTCTTGGGTTTGGACATGGTGGGATCTCCTGTGCTTGGGAGTGCCTAGTGTCGGGATTGCCCGAGTGTGCCGGTATCGGTCGTTTATCCGAGGCAGGTCGGCGAGAATGCGAGCGAATCCGTGGAGAGCAATCTGATGGACACCGACTGCGTTGCACTGGGGGACGCCATCCTGGCCCTGGCGATGGTGGGGGATCTGAGCATGGGCCAGCCCATCGACCAATCCCGACGTACCGCACGCCTCGCTGGCCTCCTGGCGCAGTCCTGTGGTGGCGACGATGTACGGGCGGACGTCGCGCGTCAGGTGGCGTTGCTGCGCTGGTCAGGCTGCACGGCTAACGCCGAGGGCTTCATGCACCTGCTGGGGGATGATGTCGGCGGTCGCCGTGCGATGCTCAGCCAGACGCTGGGGCCGTCCGGGCTTCGCGCGATGCGCAAGTCCGCGCCCCTGGCCGAAGTGCATTGCGAGGTGTCCGGTGATATCGCCCGCACGCTGGGCTTGAACGCCGATGTCGAGCTGGGGTTGCGCCACGTATTCGAGCAGTTCGATGGCCAGGGCAATCCGCTTGGTCTGCGCCATCCCGACGTGCCGGAGGTCGTGTATCAGGTGGTGCTGGCGGGCGACCTGGAAATTCTCTCCCGGGTTCATGGCCTGGACTCGGCGCTGGAGTGGATCGCTTCCCAGGGGGATCGCCGCTACCCGGCATCCCTGGCGGCTGAACTGCTGCGCCATGCCGCCGACTGGCTGGAGGCCCTGCAACTGCCCGAAGATTTCCCGTCAGATGCACTGGGCAGCGACGCACAGGTCTCGCTGACGCTGGTGGGGGACGTGATCGACCTCAAGCTGCCCTGGCTTACCGGCTATTCACGCCAGGCAGCCGATCTGGTGCGCGAAGCCGCCAGGCTGTGGGGATTGCCGTCGGGTAGCGTCGAGCAGCTGGGACGGGCCGCGCTCATCCACGGCATCGGCCGCGCGGCGGTGCCCAACCGTATCTGGAACACGCCGGGCCCGCTGCTTGCTGGCGACCAGGAACAGGTGCGGCTGGTGCCCTACTGGACCTTGCGCGCGTGCAGTCAGATCGGCGGACTGGCAGTCCCCGGCCAACTGGCCGCCCATGCCTATGAACGGCTGGATGGCAGTGGCTACTTCCGCGCCTTCAGTGGTGACTCCTTGCAGCCTGACCACCGCCTGCTGGCTGCGGCGCTGGCCTGGCAGGCCTTGCGGTCTGAACGTCCATGGCGGCCGGCATTCAGCGACGGCGAGGCTGCACGGTTGCTGGAGACTGAAGCGGGGCAGGGGCGTTTCGATCCGAGGGCATGCCAGGCGGTGATTGCCGCCGCCCGTGGAGAGCGCTCTGCTGCCTTGTGCAAGACCGCCAGCGGCACCTTGTCCGAGCGGGAGACAGAGATACTTCGGCGCATCAGCTCGGGGGCGAGCAACAAGGAAGTGGCGCGCGATCTCGGCATCAGCCCGAGCACGGTGCGAACCCATGTCGAGAGCGTATTCCGCAAGCTGAATTGCTCGACCCGCGCGGCGGCGACGCTGAAGGCGCTGACGCTTGGGTTGATCTGAACAGTCCGCCGACGAGCCGCCTACCGGCTTGTGGGTGCAGGCTTGTTCCAGCGACGTTCGATGGCCCCCGAGGAGGCCGCCTGCAGCAGCCGCTTGAAGGTCGGGCATTCCGAATGACTCGGAGCGGGGCAGGCCGCCGCATGGCGCAAGCCATTGCTCATGGCCTTCAGGCGTTTGATCAGGGCGTCGAGCTCATCGGCCTTGGTAAGCAACAGCTGCCTGTCGATGTTCGGCGTGCCATTGGGCGAGAACATCGAGCGGATCTCATCTAGCGACAACCCAGCCGCCTGGCCCAGTGAAATCAGCGCCAACTGGTCGAGGATGCCGGGGGCGAACCAGCGCCTGGTCCCTTGCTGGCTGAGGGAAGTGATCAGCCCTTTCTTCTCGTAGTAGCGCAGTGTCGATGACGGTAAGCCCGTTCGTCTGGCGACCTCGGCAATGTCCATCTGTGATCCCTTGACTTGAAGTTGACTTCAACTTCTAGAGTGGCCCCGACACCTCCCATCGTCAACGCACAAGGGGCTCACATGAATATTCCCAACGTCATCATCACAGTGGCCTGCATCGGTATCGGCGCCACCGCCGTCATGGACATCTGGCTGCTCGTTCTCAAGCGCATGGGCGTGCAGACCCTCAACTTCGCCTTCATCGGTCGCTGGGTCGGTCACCTGCTCCGTGGTCGCTTTTCCCACGAAGCCATCGCCAGGGCGGAGCCCATTCCGGGTGAGCTGGCCCTGGGCTGGTTCACCCACTACGCCATCGGCGTTGGCTTCGCGGGCTTGCTCGTGGTGCTCACCGGCATCGGCTGGACCGCCAGCCCAACCCTGCTGCCCGCCGTGCTGGTAGGTATGGGCACCGTCGCCGCGCCGTTGCTGGTGATGCAGCCGGCCATGGGCGCCGGCCTGTTCGCCAGCAAGACACCCATACCGATGAAGAACTGCCTGCGCAGCCTGGCCAATCACAGCGTCTTCGGCCTGGGCCTGTTCCTTGCCGCTGCCCTGGTGGACTGGGTCGTCCGCTGATGTGCGGGATGAAATCGGATTGTTTGTAGGAGCGAGCTTGCTCGCGAACAGCCCGAGCACGATGTTTCGCGAGCAAGCTCGCTCCTACACGTCGACCTGGCTAGCTGCATCCGCGACGCCACCTTATAGGGGTCATAGGCAAGTCCACGCTGCAGCCCCATAGGGTAGCCGCCGTCAGTTCAACCGGTATTTCGCCAGCTCATCCTTCGTCAGCACCCGCATGCGCGTTGGTTCGATGCTGTTCATCTCGTCCAGCAGGCTCAAGGGGACGTTCATTTCCCTGAGGTAGGCGGTCGGGCTGTAGCGGCTGCCGACGGGGGCAACCTGGGCGGAATCGCCGTGGGGGAAGTAGGGGCGGTGCAGGCCGACGTAGCCGCGCACGGTCTTGTTGCGGCCGGCGGCCAGGAGGTAGACGCAGCTGCCCTGGCACACGCCGTCGGTAGGGACCATCACATCGAAGCCGGTTTCCCGCAGCAGGCGGCCCATGCGGATGGCTTCGGTCACACTGCCGCCGATGTTGTCCAGCAACACCAGCTTGCGGTCGAACTTGCCGGCGTTGGCGCGCAAACCTTTCATCAGGGCTTCGTAGTCGCCGGGAGCGATGTCTTCTGAAATCTGCACGGCGAGAATCCGGCCCGCCTTGGTGTGCTGGACGGGTTGGACTTCCACCTTGGCAAAGGTGGCAGCCGAACAGAGAGCGGCAAGACAGAAGACAGCGGCCTGGAGGGTGGTACGGCTCATGGAACAGGCACTTCCTGTGGGGCAGTTGGCGACGGCAGGAGAAGATACCCGCAAAGGTGCATGGGCTCCATATGGGCAGGCAAGGTGGTTTCGTCGGCTGGCGACTGGAAGCGGGGAAGGGGAAATTGCGGGAATACTTGCAAGCTATTATCATTCGCGCCTTTCGATTTCCGACCCTTCCTATCCCCAGATGCCTCAGCGCAATCATGGCTTCTTCGAACACTATGAAGAACTCATCGGCACGTGGACGCGCCGGCTGAGGAATCGCCATCGCGCCGAGGATCTGGCCCACGACGCCTTCGTGCGCGTCCTGGAAACCGACCAGGGCAACGTCCAGCAACCCCGCGCTTACCTGCACCAGACCACACGCAATATCGCGGTGGACCAGTTCCGCCGTGAGGAGCGCCGCGCCCAGTTGGAACTGGACATGGCCGGGCAGGACGAGGAGGGGAGGAACGACCCCGAGGCCTATATGCACGCCGTGCAGCTTGCCGATTCCATCGAGAAGGTGCTGGCCGAGTTGCCCGTGAACTGCCGGCAGGTTTTCATCTGGCAGAAGCTGGAAGGGCTGAGCCAGGCGGAAATTGCCGAGCGCCTGGGGTTATCCAAGAATATGGTGGAGCGGTATATGATCCGCACCCTTCGCCATTTGCGTGAGCGCCTGGACTTGAGCGCTTCATGAGCCGGACCTACCAGACAGGGCACCAAGACCCGATCCATGGACAACCACCGCAGCCTGATTCCCGCCACCTGGACGGCGCAACGATGACGCACGCCTGCAACGTACGAGACGAGGCTGCCCACTGGTTCAGCCGCAATCGCGACCCCGAGCAGAGCGCCGAGGAGCGCTGCCGCTTCGAAGCCTGGCTGCAGGCGGATGCGTTGCACCGCGAGGAGTACCGGTTGCTCGAGCAGATGTGGAGCGCTGCCGACCTGATCCCCGAGCAACGCCTGCGCGCGCTCTGCACGGCGGAGGTTCGACCCTTGCCGGTAGCGTCGCGCCGGCGTTTCCTGCAGGGCGCGCTGGCGGCTGCAGCCAGTGTGGTGCTGGCGGGTGGGGCGACCTACCTGTTCGATCCCTTTTCTCTGCGCGGCGACACCTTTGTCACCCAACTTGGTGAGCGCCACCAGGTCACGCTGGCGGATGGTTCGACGCTCGACCTCAACGGCCGGACCCGCGTCACCGTCCTCTACGGTGATGACCGCCGCCTGGTGCGGATAGATGCCGGCGAGGCAATGTTCAGCGTGACACCGGACAAGTCGCGGCCCTTTGTGGTGGAAGCCGGGCCCGGCCGCGTGACGGTCACCGGCACTCGCTTCAACGTCCGCCATGACGCGCAGGAGATGCGCGTGGCAGTCGAGTCGGGCCAGGTGCTGGTGGCAGGCGGGCAGGGCGCGGCAAGCCGGCCGTTGATGGCCGGAGATGGCGTGCGGGTAGGGGCAGACGGCAGCATCGGACCGGTGCAGCGCATCGACGTCCAGGCCGTCACTGCCTGGCGCCAGGGCAAGCTGATTTTCAACGATGTGCCCTTGGCCGAGGTCGCGGCAGAGGTGTCCCGCTACCGGGAAAGACCGCTGCGGGTTGCCCCGGAAGTCGCGAGCCTGCGCTTCTCCAGCGTGTTCCGCTCGGACGACACCAATGCCTTGCTGACGGCCTTGCCGCGCATCCTGCCGGTCAAGGTCAGAACCCTTTCTGATGGCTCAAACGAAATTATTCCGTTTTAGATTCAGGTTTTTTTCGTCTCGTTCGTCTTCTCGTCCGACTCTTCACGCCCAGCGCATGGCTGGGCGCTTTCTTTCAGGACCGGACGAACGTGAATAACGAAGTACAGCAACACGCGGTATCGCCAGCCTCCTCTAGCAAGCCCCTTCGTAGCCAACCCTGGCTGTCCCTGAGCCTGGCGGTGGCCTTGGCGGTGGGCAGCCTCGGCGCCGTGGCCTCCGAGCGCAAGGAAGTACACATCCCGGCCCAGTCCCTGGCTGGCGCCCTTGGTCAGCTTGGCCAGCAGACCTCGCTGCAGCTGTTCTTCAGTCCCGATCTGGTGGCCGGCAAGGCGGCCCCGGCTGTCGACGGCACCCTGTTGCCGGAAGAGGTCCTCGCTGCGTTGCTGGCCGGCAGCGGCCTGACCTTCGACCTGGCGGACGGCACCGCCATCCTGCGCCGGGTTTCCAGCGAAGAAGGCGCCTCGGCCATGGAACTGCCGGCGTCCAGCATCAGCGTCGTCGGTGACTGGCTGGGTACGGCCGAAGATGCCGTGGTACAGAACCACCCCGGCGCCCGCACCGTGGTGCGCCGTGAAGCCATGATCGAGAAGGGCGCGATGAACGTGCGCGACGCCTTGCGTTCGGTCCCCGGCGTCCAGGTGCAGGAGTCCAACGGCACCGGCGGTAGCGACATCGCCCTGAATTTCGGCGTGCGTGGCCTCACCTCGCGCCTGTCGCCCCGTTCCACCGTGCTGATCGACGGCGTCCCGGCAGCCTTCGCCCCCTATGGCCAGCCGCAGCTGTCCATGGCGCCCATCTCGCTCGGCAACCTCGACAGCATCGATGTGGTACGCGGTGCCGGCTCCGTGCGCTATGGCCCGCAGAACGTCGGTGGCGTAATCAACTTCGTCACCCGCGCCATCCCGGAGAAATTCTCCGGCGATGTGACCACCACCATGGAAGACACCGCCCACGGTGGTTGGAAATACCTCAACAGCGCCTTCATCGGCGGCACTGCCGACAACGGCATCGGCGCCGCGTTGCTCTACTCGGGCGTCAATGGCGACGGCTACCGCGACAGCAACAACGGCAACGATATCGACGACGTCATGCTCAAGACCCACTGGGCGCCCACCGAGCAGGACGATATCTCGCTGAACTTCCACTACTACGACGCCACGGCCGACATGCCCGGCGGCCTGACCCAGGCGCAGTACGACGACAATCCCTTCCAGTCCGACCGCGACTGGGACAACTTCAGCGGCCGCCGCAAGGACGTCTCGCTGAAGTACCTGCGCCAAGTGGATGACGTTACCCAGGTCGAGGTGCTGACCTACTACAGCGACAGCTTCCGGGGCAGCAACCTCGCCAGCCGCGACCAGGCTTTCCTCAGTTCCTTCCCGCGCAGCTACTACACCTACGGTTTCGAGCCGCGCGTTTCGCGCATCTTCTTCGCCGGCGACAGCACCCATGAAGTGGGCGTCGGTTACCGCTACCTGAAGGAAGCCATGCACGAAGAGACCAGTCGGGTGCGGCTGGTGAACAACGTTCCGACGCCGACCACCGGCCCGTCGGCGGATGGCCATGTCTATCAGGACCGTACCGGCGGTACCGAGGCCAACGCCTTCTACCTCGACGACAAGATCGATGTCGGCAACTGGACCATCACCCCCGGCGTCCGCTTCGAAAGCATCAACACCGACTGGCATGACCGCCCGGTGCGCGGCACCAACGGCCTGCCAGTGCAGGAGAAGAACCGCAGCAAGGACTACAACGAGCCGCTGCCGGCCATCAGCGTCATGTACCACCTCTCCGACGCCTGGAAGCTGTTCGCCAACTACGAAACCTCCTTCGGCAGCCTGCAGTACTTCCAGATCGGCCAGGGCGGCATCGGTGATAACACGGCCAACGGCCTGGAGCCGGAGAAGGCCAAGACCTACGAAGTGGGTACGCGTTACAACGGCGATACCTGGGGCGGCGAAGCGACGCTGTTCTACATCGACTTCGACCATGAACTGCAGTACATCAGCAACGACGTGGGCTGGACCAACCTGGGCGCCACCAAGCACCAGGGCCTGGAGCTGTCGGGCCACTACAACCTGGACGAAATTCTCGCCGGCCTGAGCCTGACCGGTACCTACACCTTCACCCGTGCCACCTACGAGGGCGACATCCCGGGCTTCGAAACCCGCGACCTGCCGTTCTACTCGCGCCATGTGGCCAACGTCGGGTTGCGTTATCAGGTCGAGCGCTGGACCTACAACTTCGATGGCTACGCCCAGTCCGGCCAGCGCGCACCGGGCACCGGTATCGACTCCAATGGGAACTTCACCGGCGACTACATCACCGAGCCGACCGCCGATGGCCAGTTCGGTGACATTCCCGGCTACGTGACCTGGAACCTGCGCGGCGCTTATGACTTCGGTGAGCAGCTGTCCAACCTGAAGCTGGGGGTAGGTGTGAAGAACATCTTCGACAAGCAGTACTTCACCCGCTCCAGCGACAACAACGCAGGCATCTACGTCGGCCAGCCGCGTACCTGGTACGTGCAGGCCAGCGTGGGGTTCTAACGCCCGGGCTGCTGACTGACCTTGGTTGGTGGGCTGAAGCCCACCCTACGAATCGGCAGTCGTAGGATGCGGTAGAGCGAAGCGAAACCCATCAGAGGCGCGGCGCCCGGCGGACCGGTGAAGCCCGACCCACCCGAATCGGCAGCCGTAGGATGCGGTAGAGCGAAGCGAAACCCATCAGTGCTGACCGAAGACTACGTGCGGTGGTTACAGGAGCAGTTGGCCGGGGGCGCGTGGGTCAGCATCGAGCAGGCCGACGACGACGGTCGCGCCAACGAGCTGTTGAGTCGCGCCGAAAACGGCTATGCCGGGCTCGCCTATCGGCTATGGCGGTCGGATTGGGAGCCGGAAGCGGTCGCCTGACTGCTCCGGCTAACAGGTCATCCGGCTTTTCCTACGGAGCCGATACGTTCGGGTTGATGGTGCTGCCGTTTGGTGGTGATGCCGATCAGCATAATCGCTACGGCCAGCCCCAGGGTCGAAGTCACCTCGATCCGGTGCTGAGGCATGACGAACATCACGCCCAGGACGAAGACGATGAATGCGATGACCGCCCAGGTCAGCCAGGGGAACAGCCACATCTTGAAGGCGATTTCGGCGCTCTGTCTCTGCAGCATCGACCGCATGCGCAACTGGGAGAAGGCGATGACCAGGTAGACCAACAGGGCAATGGAGCCGGAGCTGGCCAGCAGGAAGGAGAATACCTGGGAGGGTGCGAAGAAGTTCAGGGCGGTCGTCAGCATGCCGATGAGTGTGCTGGCGATGACGGCGGCGCGGGGTACGCCGGCGGCGGAAGTCCGCTGGATAAACGCCGGCGCATCGGAGCGCTTGCTGAGCGAGAAGATCATGCGCGAGGAAATGTAGATCGACGAGTTCAGGCAACTGGCCACCGCCACCAGTACCACCATGTCCACCAGGAACTTCGCGTAGGGGATGTTCATGATTTCCAAGGCGCGCTGGTAGGAGCCCTGGACGGGCAGCAGCGGATCGTTCCACGGCACGACGGAGATGATGACGAAGATCGACAGGAGGTAGAAAACGCTGATTCGCCAGATCACCGAGCGGGTGGCCTTGGCGATGTTCCGGGCCGGGTCGTTCGACTCGGAGGCGGCGATGGTAACCGCCTCGGTACCCATGTAGCTGAACATGGTCGTCAGCAGAGCACCGATGATCGCGGTCCAGCCATTGGGTATGAATCCGCCATGCTCCGTCATCAGACGCCGCAGGCCGCTGACCTCGCGATCAGGCAGGACGCCGAGAAGGGCACTGGCGCCCAATGCGATGAAGGCGACGATCGCGATGATCTTGAGCATTGCGAACCAGAACTCGAATTCACCGTACTTCGCCACGCTGAAGAAGTTGGTGGCAGTCAGCAGGACGGTGACCGTCAGGGCGAAGAACCAGGTCTCGACCTGCGGGAACCAGTTGTTCAGCACAACGCCTGCGGCGATCGCCTCGATGGGAATCACCAGCACCCAGAACCACCAGTACAGCCAGCCGATGGTGAAGCCGGCCCAGCGGCCGATGGCCCGGTCCGCATAGGTGGAGAAAGAACCGGTGTCGGGGCTGGCCACCGCCATTTCCCCCAGCATGCGCATGACCAGGACGACAAGTGTCCCGGCCATCGCATAGGCCACGATCGCGGCAGGGCCGGCGGATGCGATGGCATGTCCGGAACCGACGAACAATCCCGCGCCGATGATGCCGGCGATCGAGAGCATGGTGATGTGGCGAGGCTTGAAGCCTTGCGCCAACTCGCTGCTTGCGCTTTCCGCTCTAGTGATGGTCATTCTGATCTCTTCTCTTGGCCTTGTTATGGAGATGCGAAGTTGCCGGCAGGTCGCTGGGAAGTCGGGAGGTCGAGTCTCTTCTCGACGCGTCCTCGACTCAGCGGCAAACCCGTGATGAAGTTCAGTTTTGGTAGGCATCACGCGTGGTTGGTATAGCCCACCTGGTTCGGGGGTCGGTTGCCCATACTCGCCACCGCATAGAGGAAAATCGACATCGGTTTGTGTGCTCCCGGGAGCTCATCCATTAGGTGGATATGGACGGTTCGGCGGATATGCTTCGAGACCTCAAGACAGGACCGTGGTCACGATAATCAAGGCAGTTCCTGCTGACAGGAGCGACGAGGGCTGCTTCCCGAAGGACCACTAAGCGCAGGCAGTCGCATATACCGGCTCCAGAGCGATGATCATTTCTGCGTTACGCGCATCGAGTCCGTCCAGGCTCTTCAGGAACAAGTACTGCGATAGAGACCCATGCAGAACACACCCAGAACGCCGGGGTAGAACCAGTCAGTCGTCGCCAACCAAGTGTCTAAAGCAGAAGAAGCTCGGCAGGCTAAACCTTGAAAAAGTTGCGCTTTCGGAACTGTCCTGGGGGCATATCGAACATTGCGCGAAAACAGCGCTGAAAATGCGAAAGGGTCACGAACCCGCTCGCCACCGCAATTTCGATTAGCGACTTGTTGGTCTGCTGCAACAATTGGCGTGCACGCGTGAGCCGCAATTCGAGGTAGTAGCGGGGAGGAGTTGCCTGCACGTAGCGCCTGAACAGGCGCTCCAGGTGTCGTCTGGAGATACCCACATAGCGCACGATCTCTTCGATCTCGATGGGGTCTTCTATGTTGCTATGCATCAGCTCCAGCGCAAGCTTGAGTGTCTTCGGCAACGTTGGATCGAAATCAATCGACACGACAGACACATCCACAACTTCCCGCATCTTGTCGCAGCTAAGGACTTCCTCTACCGCACTCACCAGCTCCTGGCCAGCACTGTGGCGCACCACGTCCAGCATCATGTCCAACGAGCTGTTCGCTCCGGCGCAGCTGATTCGCTTGCGGTCGAGCACTTGGGCATGATTCGTCATTCTCACCTTGGGAAAGACTTCCGCCATCATCGCCCTGCCGTCTGGATGAAAGGCGCAGTCGTGGCCATCCATTAATCCAGCCTCGGCAAGAAAGTAGGCACCATTCCAGAGTCCGCCAAGCACCGCCCCTGCCGCATCGGCTGATCGCAGCTTCGCCCGCAACAGGACCTCACCTTCGAGGCGAACGCGGAAACCGCCGCACACCACGATTATGTCCTGGGTTTTTTCAGCCAGCTGGGACAACGTGCAATCGGTGGAAATGGAAATGCCCAGATCACTTACTACCAGGTTGCTGTCTTCCCCCACGACCTGAATCTCGAACACCGGGGCCGAGCTCATGAGATTGGCTGTGATCAAGGCATCCACCGCACCAGTGAAGGCCATCATCGAGAAGTGCTCGCGCAGGATGAACGACACGCGACGGACCGGAGTGGTCAGCCCTGAACGACGGGCCTTGTCCAGGTGCGCCAGGTTCTTGCTCTTCAGAACGCTCTCGAAGGAGGCTCTCATTTTGTCACCCCAAGGCATGCAACGGACCAGCGGCGAGCGGCGCGGCATTAACAGTCGTGGTGGGGCCCGCCGCCCTGGAGGCGATCCTGCTCAAGTTGTTAAAAAGGCGTTAACGGTGCCTTGCGTGCGCCCCTGACTTCCCCCGTCGACAACGCATGAAACCGCTGATAGGGCTAACAGGCTATAGGCTTCACCACTGCAGGAAAATTTGACCTGTCTGAAATGGCTAGCTGGGCTAGGAGGTAGATTCTTTCTGCGTTGACTCGACAAAGGAGCCTCACCCTGGAGGTGATGTGCCCACCCGAACCGGCAGTCGTAGGATGCGGTAGAGCAAAGCGAAACCCATCAGGGGCCACCCCAACTTTCACTCCCAATCATCCGGCTTCTTGTCCTTGCTCGGTGCCTTGTCGCTGATGCGTTTCACGTCTGCTGCCGGCACCTGTTCCGGTGGCTGGCTGGGCCCCTGTGGCCTGGGGGCGGGTGTGCGGACATTCGGATCGCTGCTCATCGGGGGTCTCTCCGGTTTGCGCCTTCCCCCTAAGCCCAGCACAACGGCGAGGGATGCGCTGGCCGTCGGTCGCCTCGGGTATCGGTGAATGGCGCGATGGTGGAATCTAGGTCCAGAACACTTGGCAAGCGGGAGGCTGGGCCATGAGCAGCAACGTCGACCTGAACCAGCGACCGCCCTACGACCAGGTGATCCAGGACATCGCCGACTATGTACTGGATTACCGCGTGGAGTCGGCGGAGGCGCTGGATACCGCGCGCAACTGCCTGATGGATAGCCTTGGCTGTGCGCTGCTGGCCTTGCGCTTCCCCGAGTGCACCAAGCTGCTCGGCCCGCTGGTGGAGGGCACCCAGGTGCCCCAGGGATCGCGGGTGCCGGGCACCTCTTATCGGTTGGACCCGGTGAAGGCCGCCTGGGACCTCGGCGCCATGATCCGCTGGCTGGACTTCAACGACACCTGGCTGGCGGCGGAGTGGGCGCATCCCTCGGACAACCTCGGCGGCATCCTCGCCGTTGCCGACCACCTGTCCCAGCGGCGTGTGGCGCGTGGCGAGCCGCCACTGAACATGCGCCTGGTGCTTGAAGCAATGGTCAAGGCCCATGAAATACAGGGCGTCATGGCCCTGGAGAATTCTTTCAATCGCGTCGGCCTGGACCATGTGGTGCTGGTCAAACTGGCCTCCACCGCAGTGTGCGCCTGGCTGATGGGAGCGACCCGTGAGCAACTGCTCTCGGCCATTTCCCACGCCCTGGTGGATGGCCAGGCCCTACGCACCTACCGCCATTCGCCGAACGCCGGCTCGCGCAAATCCTGGGCGGCGGGAGATGCCACCAGCCGGGGCGTGCGCCTGGCGGATATCGCCCTGCGCGGCGAGATGGGCGTTCCCGGTGTGCTGGGGGCGCCCCAATGGGGCTTTTACGACGTGTCCTTCAGCCACACCAACAAGGACCTGGCGACCAAACCCTCGGCACAGCACCGTTTCAGCCTGCCCCAGCCCTTCGGCAGCTATGTGATGGAAAACATCCTGTTCAAGGTGAGCTACCCGGCGGAGTTCCATGGGCAGACGGCCTGCGAGGCAGCGGTGCGCCTGCATCCGCTGGTACGCAACCGCGTCACCGAAATCGATCGTATCGTCATCAATACCCAGGAGTCGGCCATCCGCATCATCGCCAAGGAGGGTGCCCTGGCCAATGCCGCCGACCGCGATCACTGCCTGCAATACATGACAGCGGTCGCCCTGGCCTTCGGCGACCTGACCGCCGAGCACTATGAAGACGGATTCCATCAGGCCCACCCGATCATCGACCGCCTGCGCGAACGCATGGAGGTGATCGAGGACCCGCGCTACAGCCGCGAATATCTGGAATCCGACAAGCGCTCCATCGCCAATGCCGTGCAGGTGTTCTACAAGGATGGCCGCAGCACGGAGAAGGTAGAGGTCGAGTACCCCATCGGCCACCGCCGGCGGCGCAGCGAAGGGATGCCCTTGCTGGAAGAGAAGTTCAAAGCCAGCCTGGCGACCCGCTTCGCGCCCCAGCGTTGCGCCGGGGTCCTCGCCCAGTGCAAGGACCAGGCCGCGCTCGAGGCGATGCCGGTGGAGCAATTCGTGGAGTTGTTCGTGATCTGAGGCGGGAAGGGGACCGGCGCGATTGGCCGGCCCCGGAGCGATCAGTCGTCGTAATGGTTCCGCCCGCGACAGACCTTTTCCTTGTCGAATACTTCGCGCGAGGCGCTGATGCGGACCCGGCAGGCGCCGTCGCGGTAGTCGCGGTGCCAGTCGCCGCGTCGCCAGGTCTTGCCACGACCGTTCGGACAACGGATGACTTTCCTGAAATAACCGCGGTCGGTGATTTCCTTTACCCGGCAGGGGCCATCGCGATACTGCTCGACCCTGCCGTCGTCCCTGTCCCATCTGTGGTCGGCCTGGGCACTTTGCACAGTGCCGGCAAGGGCTGCGACCAGAACAAACACACCCACGAACGGGCCTGTTTTCATTTCATTACCTCGATTCCGATACGGCTGGAGTTGGCCAGTGCCCACGCGCTCATCGCGATGCTCGACCTGGCGACGCTTAAGACCGCGCGGCGGCATTTTTGCTCCGTGGTGCAGCGTGTCCGACAACGGGACGGGGGAGGGACGGGGTACCTATACTCAAAGAACCTGGGCCGAAAGGCACACGGGTGGGCGAATCCTCATGAGCGCTGCGCAAGTTTCCCTTGGAATCCGAGTGGAGCAGGTGCCCGGCAGGCTCCTCGGAACTCCGGGTACGCTGCTTTCGATGCTGATCGTCATCCTTGCGCTGACGGTCGGCGGGTGCGCGTCGAAACCCGAACCACCTCCCGTGCTGGTATCCCAGGCCACCTGGAACCGGGTGGACAGGGACATCGCCGCCGCTTCCCTGGCGGCCACCAGCCAGGCTCGCCGCTATGCCCAGGAATCCATGGAACGCTGGATGGACCTGGTCTACCGGCAAACCGATAGCGAATTCCTCCCCTGGTTCTCCAGTTTCTGGACCCGCAAGTGGCTGAGCATGAAGGTGGGCTGGTATCGCCTGAGTTCCGACGGCGAGCGCGAGGAAACGGTGAACCGGCTGGCCGCCTACCTGCAGGAGGAATATGACGAACAGGTGCTGGAACCGGTTTCCCGGGAGCTCGATCCGGACGACATCATGGAGCAGGCCACGCGAACCTACATCCAGCAGCTCGATGAGCGTCTGCAGGTTATTCCCCAGCGTTTCGGCGTGCCCGACGATCAGTTCGCCCTGCATTTGCAGAAGATCCCAGCCATCGAGTTGCCGCCACCGGGCCATAGCGCATCCCTCTACCAGGTGCTGAAGGCTGACCCGCTGGAGGAACTGCCCGCTTATTCCTCGCTCATGGAGCGGATCCGCAATGCGCCGGGTGGCGCCGGGGCCTGGGCCACCGATGACGGCCTGTCGCGCATCACCCGGGACACCAGCCAGCAATTGGAATCGGAACTGGCGACCAGCGGTGCTGCCAGTTTCGTCACCAGCTTCATGGGGCGCGTGGCTGGCCCGGTGTTGTCCCTCGGCTTCACCGGCATCAGCGCGATGCTCAATGAAGAAGGGCGGCCTGATCGTGAAGCGACCTTGCGCAAGAGCCTCAACCAAGCCTTCGACGAGGAGTGGCTGGAGCTGATGCGCAACCCGGAAGTAGGTGTGATGGCCGGGGTGATCCACCTGTCCGGGCAGGTGGAAAACAGCCTGACGCAGACCAGGACCCAGCCCATCCAGTTCCAGCCGCTGCCGCGAGTGATTCCTGCCGAATAATCCGCCGTGGGCCTCGCAGCTTCCTCGCCGGCCTGACAGGCCTGTCATGAAATGCGAAGCGCCTGACGCCCTATGAGAAGCAGCCGATAGGGGGGATGCCTAGAGTCCAATCCATGGGTCCGTGACCCGCCTACAAGAATTGAGATTGGAGAATAAGGCATGGCCAAAGCCGTTCGTTTCTATGAGACCGGGGGTCCGGAAGTACTTCGCTACGAAGAGGTCGAGGTCGCTGACCCGGGCCCCGGTGAAGTCCGTATCCGGCACGTTGCCGTAGGGTTGAACTACGCCGACACCTATTTCCGCAATGGCACCTATCCCATTCCGCTGCCCAACGGCATCGGCGTGGAAGCCGCTGGCGTGGTGGTGGCAGTGGGCGAGGGCGTGAGCAACGTCGCCCTGGGGGATCGCGTGACCTACACCGGCTTCCTCAACACCCTCGGGGCTTACAGCACCGAGCGTCTGGTGTCGGCGGCGCCGCTGATCAAGCTGCCCGAAACCATCGCCTTCGAGACGGCTGCCGCCATGACCATGCGCGGCCTCACGTCGGCCTACCTGATGCGTCGCATCCACGACTTCAAGGAAGGCGACAGCATCCTCCTGCACGCTGCCGCTGGCGGTGTGGGGCTGATCGTTTCGCAATGGGCCAAGCTGCTCGGCCTGACCGTGATCGGTACGGTGTCCACCGAAGCCAAGGCGGAAGTCGCCCGGGCCCACGGCTGCGACCACGTGATCAACTACAGCGACGAAGACATCGCCAAGCGCGTACGTGAGCTGACGGGCGGGCGCGGCGTAGACGTGGTCTTCGACAGCGTGGGCAAGAACACCTTCAACGCCTCCCTGGATTCGCTCAAGCGTCGCGGTCTGCTGGTGTGCGTCGGCACCGCCTCCGGCCCGATTCCGGCCTTCGACCCGGTGCTGCTGGCCATGAAGGGCTCGCTGTTCATCACCCGGCCGGCGCTGGCCGACTACATCGCCGATCCGGCCGAGAAGGCCGATCTGGTGGGCGAGCTGTTCGACCACGTCGGCAACGGCCGCATCAACATCGACATCAACCAGCATTACGCGCTGGAAGATGCGGTCCAGGCCCATCGGGACCTGGAGTCGCGCAAGACCACCGGTTCGTCCATTTTCGTCATCTGAGGGCGCTGACCATGAAAGTCGAGCAACTCACCTGCGCCATCGGTGCCGAGATCAGCGGTGTGAACCTGGGTCATGCGTCCCGCGACGACGGCCTGTTCGCCGAGATCAAGGCGCTGCTGCTCCAGCACAAAGTGCTGTTCCTGCGCGACCAGGACATCAGCCGCGCCGAGCATGTGGCCTTCGCCCGTCGCTTCGGCGAGCTGGAGGACCACCCGGTGGCCGGTAGCGACCCGGAGCATCCCGGCCTGGTGCGCATCTACAAGACCCCCGACAAGCCCAACGACCGCTACGAGAACTCCTGGCACACCGACGCCACCTGGCGCGACGCACCGCCCATGGGCAGCGTGCTGCGCTGCGTGGAGTGCCCGCCAGTGGGCGGCGACACCATGTGGGCGAACATGGCGCTGGCCTACGAGAAGCTTCCCGAGGATGTGAAACAGCGCATCGAGGGCTTGCGCGCCCGCCACAGCATCGAGGCCAGTTTCGGTGCGGCCATGCCCGCTGAAAAGCGTCTGGCGCTCAAAGCCATGTACCCGGATGCCGAACACCCGGTGGTGCGCACCCATCCTGAAACGGGCGAGAAGGTGCTGTTCGTCAACGCCTTCGCCACGCACTTCACCAACTTCCATACGCCGGAACATGTCCGCTACGGCCAGGACTTCAGCATGGGCGGCAGCGACCTGCTGCGCTACCTGGTCAGCCAGGCCTACATCCCGGAGTACCAGGTGCGCTGGCGCTGGAAGAAGAACAGCGTGGCCATCTGGGACAACCGCTCCACCCAGCATTACGCGGTGATGGATTACCCGCCCTGCGTTCGCAAGATGGAACGTGCCGGGATCATCGGCGACACGCCTTACTGACCACCGATCCGCCCGGCCGGACATCACCCGGCCGGGACTACTGAACAAGAACATACCGAGGACATTCCCATGCAATTCTTCGACGATTCCCTGCACCCGGAAAATATGGAAAAGGTGGTCATCACCGTGGCGCCCTATGGCCCCGAGTGGATGCCGGCCGATTTCCCGGAAGACATCCCGGTGACCATGGACGAACAGGTCCAGAAGGCCGTGGACTGCTATGAAGCGGGCGCCACCGTGCTGCACCTGCACGTACGCGAGCTGGATGGCACAGGCTCCAAGCGCCTGTCGAAGTTCAACGAGCTGATCGCCGGTGTGCGCGAAGCCGTGCCGGACATGATCATCCAGGTGGGCGGTTCCATCTCCTTCGCCCCCGAGGGTGAAGGCGAGGCGGCCAAGTGGCTGTCCGACGATACCCGCCACATGCTGGCCGAGCTGACGCCGAAGCCCGATCAGGTCACCGTGGCCATCAATACCACCCAGATGAACATCATGGAGCTGCTCTATCCGGAGTACCTGAAGGGCACCTCCCTGGAGAACCCGGTCTACCAGGCCGCCTACAGTGAGATGACCGTGCCGGCCGGCCCGGCCTGGGTCGAGGAGCACCTCAAGCGCCTGATGGCCAATGGCATCCAGCCGCACTTCCAGCTCACCGGCATGCATGCCCTGGAAACCCTTGAGCGCCTGGTGCGCAAGGGCGTCTACAAGGGCCCGCTGAACCTGACCTGGATCGGTATCGGCGGCGGCTTCGACGGCCCTAACCCGTTCAACTTCTTCAACTTCATCCACCGCGCACCGAATGGCGGCACCCTCACCGCCGAATCGCTGCTGAAGAACGTGCTGCCGTTCAACACCATGGCCCTGGCCATGGGCCTGCACCCGCGCGTCGGCATCGAGGACACCATCATCGACCAGCACGGCAAACGCTTCACCTCGGTGCAGCAGATCCAGCAGACCGTGCGCATCGCCCACGAGCTGGGTCGCGAAATCGCCAGCGGCAAGGAAGCGCGCGAGATCTACAAGATCGGCGTGGAGTACAAGGACGTGGAAGAAACCCTGCGCATGAACGGCATGGCACCGAACCGCCAGCCGGGCCAGAAGCACGTTCCCATGCGTGCCTGACCTGCGTAGACCAAGGGCCGGCCCACAAGGCCGGCCCAGGTGGAGCGGCAATCCGCCGTTCCGCCAGTTTGGTTCAGTAGGAAAAAACGCCGCGCGAAGGCCGTTTTCCTACTGAACTCAGCGTGACAAGAACAACAAGACGCACACTCAAGGTAATCCAATGGCTTTCCATGCTACTGCCACCGCCGAGTTCGACGATTCGGCCGTGAACGTCCCCCGTACCTACGCCTGGGTGGTGTTCGCCCTGACGTTCGGCCTGCTGATTTCCGACTACATGTCGCGGCAGGTACTCAACGCGGTCTTCCCGCTGCTCAAATCCGAGTGGACGCTGACTGACTCCCAGCTCGGTCTGCTGAGCGGAATCGTCGCCCTGATGGTAGGCCTGCTGACCTTCCCGCTGTCACTCCTGGCCGACCGTTTTGGCCGGGTAAAGAGCCTCGTGCTGATGGCCATGCTCTGGAGCCTGGCGACCCTGGGCTGCGGCCTGGCGAAGAACTACGAGCACATGTTCATTGCCCGCTTCCTGGTGGGCGTGGGTGAGGCGGCCTATGGCAGCGTTGGCATCGCCGTGGTGCTGTCCGTCTTCCCCAGGCAATTGCGCGCCACCGTTACCGGTGCCTTCATGGCGGGTGGCATGTTTGGCTCGGTGCTGGGCATGGCGCTCGGCGGCATCCTCGCCGAGAAGCTGGGCTGGCGCTGGTCCTTCGCCGGCATGGCATTCTTCGGCATGGCGCTGGCGGTGATCTATCCGCTGGTGGTCAAGCAGTCGCGCCTCGGCAATCCGCTGCCGGCAGCCAGCGCCACGGACGAGTTTCCGTGCCGTCGTCCGCTCAAGACCCTGTTCGCCAGCCATTCAGTGATCTGCGCCTACGTCGGCAGCGGCCTGCAGCTCTTCGTGGGGGCGGCGGTGATGGTGTGGTTCCCCAGCTACCTGAACCGCTACTACCACATGGGTACCGACCAGGCCGGCGTGGTCTCGGCCATCATCGTGCTCACCGGCGGCGCCGGCATGATCGTCTGCGGCATCCTCAGCGACCGTCTGTGCCGCAACGCCCCGGACCGCAAGATCGCCCTGGCCATCGCTTACTGCCTGATCAGTTGCGTGCTGCTGTCCGTGGCCTTCCGCATGGCGCCCGGCTTGCCGCAACTGGTGATCATCGGCCTGGCCATGCTGGTGGCGACCGGCACATCCGGCCCGGCCGGCGCGATGGTTGCCAACCTCACGCACTATTCGATCCACGGTACGGCCTTCGCCACCCTGACCCTGGCCAACAACCTGTTGGGCCTGGCGCCGGGGCCGTATATCACCGGTGTACTGGCTGACAGTGTCGGCCTCGACCGCGCCTTCCAGTTCGTTCCGCTGATCAGCGTCGCTGCAGCCCTGGTGTTCTGGTACGGCAAGCGTCACTACCACCGGGACATTCAGAAGCTGGCACCGATGATGGCCAGCGAGGAGCGCCCATGAAACCGCTGTTGGTCGAGATGACCTTCGACTTTATCTGCCCCTGGTGCCTGATCGGCAAACGCAACCTTGAGCGGGCCCTGGGCACCCTGGCCAAGAGCCGGCCGGACGTTCCCGTCGAGCTCCGCTGGCGGGGTGTGCAGTTGCTGCCGGACCTGCCGGCGCAGGGCGTGCCCTTCATGGAGTTCTATGTGCAGCGGCTCGGTAGCGAGGCGGCGGTGCGGGCGCGCCAGGAGCAGGTGCAGGAAGCCGCGTACCACGCTGATGTGGACATGGACCTGCGCCGCATCACGACCATGCCCAACACCGCCAATGCCCACCGCCTGCTGGAGCTGGCGATGGGGCAGGGCAGTGCCCGGCAGGTCGACGCGTTGCTGGAGCGCCTGTTCGCCAGTTACTTCGAGGCGGGCGAGGACCTCAGCCAGGGCGAGCTGTTGCTGCGCCTGGCCAGCCAGTGCGGCTACGACCCGCGGCGTCTGGAAAGCGCGCTGTATGACGATGGCCGTCCCTACGTCGGCCGCGAGGCTGTCCCGGCGAACCAGGCGGTGCCCTCATTCCTGATCGACCAGCGCCCATCCCTGGCCGGTGCCCAGCCGCCGTGGCTGATGTTGGCCCAGCTGCAGCGCGCCCTGGAACTGCGTCCGACGACGGAGGCCTGCCCGGCATGAACCAGCGGGTGGAAGTCCCAGCGGAAAAGGTACCGCCGGCCGGTGGACGCAGCCTGTTTCGCCATGACGGGAAGTCCCTGGTGCTGTTCAACCTGGGCGGCGAGCTTTATGCCATCGACGAAGGCTGTCCGCACAAAGGCGCCTCGTTGTTCTCGGGCCGGCTGGACGGGCGCCTGCTGCATTGTCCGGCCCACGGCCTGCGCTTCGACCTGGCCACGGGCTGCGTCCCGGGCGTGAGCGGTTTTGGTGTCGCCACCTATGCGGTGGAGCAGCAGCAAGGCCGTTGTTTTATCGATTTGTCGCGGCCCCGGCCGCAGGAAACTCTCGCATGTCTGCAACTGCAATAGCCGCGCTGGGGTCGCGTACCCGGGTCTTGATGCCCGGTGTGATCGTCAGCGCCATGGTCGCCGCGGCGGCCACCTTCCTTTCCGAGCACTACGGTGCTCCGGTGATGCTCTTCGCCCTGTTGCTGGGTCTCTCGGTGAACTTCCTGGCGACTGAAGGCGCGTGCAAAGCCGGTATCGAATTTACCGCCCGCGAAGTACTGCGGGTGGGGGTGGCGCTGCTGGGTATCCGCATCACCCTGGAACAGATCGCGTCCCTCGGCTGGCAGCCAGTCGCCATGGTGGTGGCACTGGTGGTGGTTACCATCCTCGTGTCAGTAGCGGCGGCGCGTCTGCTTGGCTTCAACAGCCTGTTCGGCCTGCTCACCGGTGGCGCCACTGCCATCTGCGGCGCGTCGGCGGCCCTGGCCTTGGCCGCGGCTTTGCCCAGCCATCCGCAGAAAGAGCGCGCCACGCTGTTCACCGTGATCGGTGTGTCGGCACTGTCCACCCTGGCGATGATCCTCTACCCGATGATCGCCGAGGCCCTTGGCCTGTCGCCGCTGCACGCCGGGCTGTTCATCGGCGGCACCATCCATGATGTCGCCCAGGTGGTGGGCGCTGGCTACAGCATGTCCCACGAAACCGGCGACAGCGCCACGGTGGTCAAGCTGATGCGGGTCGCCATGCTGCTGCCGGTGATTCTCTGCGCCGCCATGATCACCCGACTCCGTGGCGCCGAACCCGGCAGCAAGCGGCCGCCGCTGCTGCCCTGGTTCGCCGTGGGTTTCGTGGTGCTGGCCGCCACCAACAGCACGGGCGTCATTCCGCCGGCGGTGCAGGAGGCCGGCAACGAACTGTCGCGCTGGTGCCTGGTCATCGCCATCAGCGCATTGGGGATGAAGACCCAGCTCAAGGAACTGGCCGCGGTGGGTATCAAGCCGATCTTGCTGATGGTGGGTGAAACCGCATTCCTCGCCGCCCTGGTCCTGGCCATGCTGCACTGGGGTTTCTAACGCGTTACTCCTGCTCCCGTGAGGGGGTCATCGACGCCTGCCACAGCGGGCTTTCACCGCGCCGAAGCTTTGTGGGACGGGCTTCGTAGCGCGGTTTTTTTTTGCGTTTTTTGTGGGTCCGAATACAGAGGCGAAACGGGCCGAAAGGCCGTTGGTAGGATGGCTAGAGCGCAGCGAAACCCATCGCCGGATTGATGGGTTTCGTACCTCTACCCATCCTACGTCGCTGTCCTTTGCCACCCGACGCTGGCGGCGCCGCCACGCTGCCGGCGAGCTGC
>NZ_SCOK01000069.1:0-23976 GCF_005502555.1 Pseudomonas sp. D(2018) | reverse complement strand
GGCCTGACTTTGGCGCGCCTGCTCCGGCGGTATGCGCTGGTAGAGGGCACCACCCATGTGTGGGACCTGGACACCGCGAAGAAGATGAAGAAGTCGGCCTTCGTGGCGCACGTGGGCAAGGAGCTGTTCAAAGAGTGGGACTCGGTCACCGACACCAAGCGGAAGAAGCGGGTCGGCGAAGAGTGGGTGCGTGAAATCGAGCAGGCCCGGACGATGGCCGGCAAGGCGGTGGGGGATATCACCATGCCGCCGCTGGTGCGCTACGTGTACATCGACGGGACTAAGGACGTCTGGGATTACGCGAAGAAGCGCCGGGTTGCCGAGGGCGCGGTGAAGATGGCCCTGGGCGATGCCTACAGCCTCTGGCTGAACAGCCCGGATCGGCGGGTGGTGGATATGGATCACATCGTGTTCGACCCGACCCTGAGCCACGACCCCGAGGTGTATATCAACACCTTCGAGGGTCTGCCGCTGACGCCGAAGCGCGACGATGCGGCGTGCGAGAACCTGCGCTGGCTGATCCACTTCCTGTGCAACCACACCGAGGACGTGGCGCAGTGGCTGACCCGCTGGCTGGCGTTCCCGCTGCAGCACACGGGCGCCAAGATGGACACGGCGGTGCTGATGCACTCGACCATGGAGGGCTCGGGCAAGAGCCTGCTGTTTTCGGTGGTGATGGGGATTCTCTACGGCCGGTACGCGGCGACGGTGGGGCAGACCCAACTCGAGGGGAACTTCAACGCCTGGCAGAGCGGCAAGCTGTGGGCGGTGTTCGAGGAAGTGGTGTCGCGGGACCAGCGCTACAACCAGGTGGGCAAGATCAAGCAGTTGATCACCGGGCAGACGGTGCGCATCGAGTCGAAGTTCGTGAACGGTTGGGAGGAGGCGTCGCACATGAATGCGGTGTTCCTCTCGAACGAGATCATGCCGTGGCCCATCGGGCAGGATGATCGGCGCTTCCTGGTGATGTGGCCGGAAGAGAAGTTGCCCGAGGAGCGGCAGAAGGCGATCAAGCACGAGCTGGCTAATGGCGGCGTCGAGGCGCTTTATGCGTGGCTGCTGGAACAAGACCTGGGCGACTTCGACGAGCGAACCAAGCCGCCGTCGACGCCGGCCCGTGAGCGCCTGGTGGCCCTGAGCCGAGCGACCTGGCAGACGTTTATCCATCTGTGGCGAACGGGAGAGCTGGGCACCGGGATCTGGGGCGCCTGCCTGACCACGGACCTGTATGCGCTGTTCATCGAGTGGTGCCACCGCAACAAGGAACACGCGATGAGCCAGACGAAGTTCAGTCTGTTCATCAGCTCGGCCGGCATCGATAAGACGCGGGCGATTCCTTGGACGGACCGCAACACGCGCCGGTTCGCTGCGTTCTTCTTCCCCAAGGACGAGCTGGCCTTCCTGCCACCTTCCCCATCATCGGCCGAGCTGGGCAAGCACGTCGCCGAATGGCGGGAGCGCGCCAAGCTGGCGGGCTGGAGTGTGGACGGTTGGGACCACGTGAAGGCGGTGGCGGCATGACTACGACCGAAAGTGTGTTGGGTGTGTTGCCTGTGTGTCGGGTCGTTTCGCTCAACCCAACACAGCCGCAGGCCGCGAACGGCGAGGGGTGTGGCGGGTGTGTGTTGGGTGTGTTGGGTTTGCACGTGCGCGCACGCCTGCGTGAATTCATTTCCTTCGGTCTGCTGGGCGAGGTGTTTTTCTCCACGCGAGGGCTGAAAAAACCTTACCAACCCAACACACATTACACAGACATAGGCAAGGCCTTGTTTTTATTGGGTTTGTTTTGTGTTGGGTGTGTGTTGGGTTGGCGGTTTTTGTGTTGGGTTGGGGTTCTGACCAGGGAGAGCGCGCATGATTGAGGCCATTGAGGACCTGTTGAAGCACTGGGGCGAGCAGCACCGCAAGAACGGCTCGGCCGGTGGCCTGGGCAGCACGCTCGGCACCATCCTGGAGTACGGCGGGTGCGCGCCCCGTGGCGGTGTGTATGGCACGCGGGAGCTAGTAGCCGGTGCCGGGCCTGACCATGTGGCCGAAGAGGTGACGGCGGCGCTGGTGGCCGTGGGCGCCGTGGCGGATGGCGAAGCCCTGATGACCCTGGCTCGTGTGCGGTACCGGCCGGGCGAGGGGATGGGCGAGTTGAGCCTGGCGGAGCAGATCGACGTTCTGGAGCTGGGCCGGGGCGATGCCGGGCGAAGGGCGTACTTCCGCCTGCTGGATCGCCTGCATGTGCGCCTCGAGGCGGAGTTGCTCGCGCGGCTGGAGCGCTTGAAGGTGCGCCGCCGTGAGTCTGGGCGGGCAGGGGGCAAGGTGCGGGCGGCAGCCGTGCGCCAGGCCAAAGCGGCGCACCGGGCTCGGGGTGTGGAGCTGTTCAAGGGGGAGAAGGCTTGACCGCTCGTCGGGTCACTCGGCGCCGGTGGGAGCCGGTGCGGCGCCAGTCGGCGCCCGTCAGGAACAACCGAAAACTGGGGGTTTTCGGTTTGTCACTCGGGGGGTACAACGTCCCCACGATTCGACAGTAACGCCTGAACGGATCGCCAGCATTGTGCTGTGCTGCCAGGCCGGGAATCCCGGCACCCTCGAACCCCGCCGCTTGGCGGGGTTGTCTTTTCAGGTGTTGGGCTCGATGGACTCTTCGTCTTTCCAGCTATTGGTGATCCGCATGTACCAGAGCTTCAGGACAGCGCCGAGCAAGCTGAGATAGAAGAAAAAGTTGAAGCTGCAGGCGACTAGGACGACGACCTCGTGCCGCGTGATTGGCTCGGAGCTGGTGTAGAAGCGCCAAACGTTCCATGCAGAAATGAGAACAACGCTCAACGGCAAGACGGTGATTGTGATCCTGACGAACAAGCCGAAGGCTTTTTTGGCGATCCCGAATCCGTTGTTCAGAGCCGAATTGAATCGAGTCCGACCATCGTCGCTCAGTCCGCAATAGGCCACGAATAGCGCTGCAGCAGCGAGTGCCAGGTTCACGTAATCCATGACGATGTCCCTCCCTGAAAAGCACGCATCTTAGCTAGTCCGGTTGTGTCCGGACAGGTACTGCCCCCCGCTGATTTGCGGGGCTTCCAACTCGCCGAAGGCCACGGTGGCCCGGCGCATTCCGCCCGCGGGCAGCGGGCTTTTTATCGAGAGCCGAACGATGACCGAGAAGGACCCGAGCCTGTGGGGGATTGTCCTTGCCTGGCTGCTCGAACCATCGCCGGCCCTGCAGGGGTTTCTTATGGCTCTGCTGATCACGGTCCTGCGGGTGATGTACGACCGCAAAGAGAAAGCCTGGCAACGCATTGCGCTGGAGGGGCTGCTCTGCGGCCTGCTCACTGTCGCAGGCACGTCGATCACCGCGCTGTTCATCAGCTTCTGGTGGCCGACCTTCCAGGCCCCGATGGCGCACATCGCTGTGGGCGTCGGTGGCACGGTGGGGTTCTTCGGCGTTGAGGCGGTGCGCCGGGCAGCCATCCGCTTGCTGGGGGTAAAGCTCCGGCAGATTGCCCCGGGCGATAGCGAACAGCAGTAGGTGGCGCGATGTTCAAGGTCTCGTCCAAGGGCCTCTTCGATCAGTTGGCCATGCTCACTGACCTGGAGGAGCGCCACATCCCCGTGGCCACCGTGCTGGCGCTGAACCAGACGGCCTACGACCTCCGGGCACGCCTGCAGCAGGAAATGGAATCGGTCTTCGATCGCCCGACCCGCTACACGCTGAACAGCCTCAAGGTGTTCCCCGCCACCCGGCAGCGACTTGAGGCGCGGGTTTGGATGAAGGATGAGTCGGTCAAGGCAGAGCCCGCAACGCGCTGGCTGGCCCCGGAGATATTCGGCGGTGATCGGCGCAACACGCGCATCGAGCGGCAGCTGCGTGAGCGCGGCATCCTGCCGGCCGGCAAGTACGTTGTGCCGGGAGCCGGCGCCAAGCTCGACCGCTTCGGCAACATCAGCCGAGGCCAGGTGACCAAGGCTGTGTCAGGGGTTCGCGGGTTCACCGAACAGGGCTACAACGCGAACGCCACGGACAGTGCGCGCAGCCAGCGCAAGGGCTATGGCCGCCGTTACTTCGTGATGCGGCGAGGTTTCGAGTTCATCGGCATAGCTGAGCGGACGGGGCGAGGACGCGACAGGGTGCAGATGATCCTGGCCTTCGTCAGCAAGCCTTCATACCAGAAGGCGCTGCACTTCTTCGAAGTGTCCGATGAGTTCGTGGCTCAGCAGCTGCCGAAGCGGTTCGCCGACCAGCGCCGCGATCACCGGTACCTACACCCTGGAGATCACCGAGGCGGTGGCCAATGGCGGCAAGTTTCAGGTACTCGATCCCCTGGGTCGACTGGTAGGTGAGGGCCAAGTCGGCCAGGCCTTCACTGGGGGTGGGCTGACCTTCACCCTGTCCGACGGCTCCACCGACTTTGTCGAGGGCGACGGCTTCAGTCTCGCGGTGTTGGCGAACTTGGGCGAGTGGACGGCCTACGACGACGACGGTACCGACGACGGCCGCAGAGCTGCCACCGGCATCCTCTATGCCGGTGTCGACGCCACCGAAGTCGACGTGAAAGCGGTGGCGGTGGTTCGCGATGCCGAAGTGATCGAAGAGCTGCTGGCGGGGCTGGATACCCCCGGCCGCGCTGATCTCAAGGCCCTGGGCCTGATCCTCCGCACCTGATCCCAAACCCCACTTTCAACTCATTCGGACCCCGCGCTCAGCGGGGTTTTGCATTTCAGGAGCATCACATGGCTGAAATCAGCATTTTTGAAGACGAGGCGTTCTCCGTCGAGGCGCTTCTGGCCGTGATCAACGAGGATCACGTTGTGTATGGCCAGCTGCCCTGCGCTACAACGGCGCCGCCATCCCCGCCGAATGGAACACCACCAACTGGTGAGTAAATGGCCGACCTAAAGCTGCACAAGGTGGTCTCCAGCCTGCCTGGCGTGCTGGAGGCCGACTCGATCTACCTGGTGCGTGTGGGGAGCGGATACGACCTCTACGCCACCAACCACTCCGGGACCATTGTCAGTTACCCGCTGAACCTGCCCACCAAGGCCAGCCTTGGCCTGGACCAGGTGAACAACACATCTGATGCCAACAAGCCCATCAGTACAGCAACTCAAACTGCGCTGAATGCCAAGCAGAATGCGCTGGGATACAACCCAGTCCAACAGGGCACTGGCGCTGGCCAGTTGGGCAACAATGTGAAGATTGGCTGGTCCGCTAGTGGTTTGCTGCTGACCATCGACGTGACGGACTTTGCCAACAACTGGCCGATCAGCATCAGCAAGAACGCCGCGACCGCGACCACCCTGGTAGGGCTTGCCACCACGGTGGCTGAGCTGAACTACGTCGATGGAGTGACCTCCAACATCCAGACCCAGCTCAATGCCAAGCTCGGTCTGTCGGGCGGCACGCTGACTGGTAACCTGAATCAGACTTCCGGCACATCAGTTGTCAACACCCTCACTGCGAATGAAAAATCGTGGTTGGTTGTCAACAACGCCTCCTCGTTTTCCATTCGGGAGGACAGTGTTGCCCAGACCCGCTTCTTGATCGCGGAAGGGGGGCAGGCCGTTTTCTACGGCTACACCCGGCTCGGTGATACCGCGCCTGCGATCAAGATGAAGAAGCTGATCGGGACCACGCCGGCCACGGAAGGCGGGACTATGACGGTCAACCACGGCGTTACGTCGACGAAGATCATCGGTGTGCAGGTGCTGGTATTTCATACCTCCACCAACGCCATTCTCCCCGGCTGGACAGTCAGCGCGGGTTTTGAGTACGGCGTTCAGCTAGGTGCGCTGGGGGTGCAGATCGCCCTGCACCCCACCAACAGCGAGAGCATTCTGAGCAAAGCATTCACGGTGCTAATCACCTACGAGGAATAACCATGCCTGGCTACCGAGAAACCCAAGTTGCTGGCAAGAGCTGGGTACGCACCGGCTACATCGCGATCAATAACCCGCGTCCGCAAGACGGCACGCCATCCGCCACATACGTGGAGGAGGAAGTGCTGGCGCTCGGCGAGGGCCGGGAAGTGATCACCAAGCTCGGCAACCTGGTGGAAATGTTCGACCCGGCCGCGACCTTCGACCTGGAAGACCCGGAGTCGGGCGAAGTTATCGGCCAGATGACGCAGTACCAGCTCTATGTGGCCATCTCTAGCAAGTACAAGGACGCCGCCCGAAAGCGCGACGCGACGCAGGCGCCAGTGGCCTGAACCGGCGACTGAATAACCATCACCCCATAACCCCGCTTCGGCGGGGTTTTTCATTTCTGGAGGACGCATGGAAATCACCAGGGAGCAGTTGCTCCAGATCCTGCCGAACGCCGGCAGCCAGCGGGTGGCGCTGTTCACGCCTGCGATCAATGGCGCAGTGCGGCGCTGGGCGATCAACACGCCCAAGCGCATGGCGGCTTTTCTCGCCCAGGTCGGCCACGAGTCGGGGCACCTGAAGTATGTGCGCGAGCTGGGCGGCGCTGCCTACCTGGCGAAGTACGACACCGGCAAGTTGGCCGAGCGGCTGGGTAACACCCCGGAGGCCGACGGAGATGGCCAGCTCTACCGGGGGCGGGGCCTGATCCAGATCACCGGCCGATACAACTACCAGATGGCCAGCATTGCACTGTTTGGCGACGCCCGCCTGCTGAAGGAGCCCTGGCTGCTGGAGGAGCCGGATTGGGCGGTGCAGTCCGCTGGCTGGTTCTGGTTCAGCAAGGAGCTGAACACCCTGGCCGATGCCGGCGAGTTCGTGCGCATCACCCGCATCATCAACGGCGGCACCAATGGCCTGACCGAGCGCCGTGAAATCTGGGCGCGAGCACGCAAGGTGCTGGGTGTGGAGGTGTCGGCATGATGCCTTCGGCGCGTGTGTTCGCCATTGCCGCGGGGCTTCTGGCTCTGGTCGGTCTGGGGGCTGGCTTGGTGTGGTGGGGCCTCGGCCCCCGCATCGAGCTGCAGGCCCAGCGGGCCGATCAGGCAGAGGGCGCATTGGCCAGCGAGAAGGAGCTGACGGCCCTGCAGGCGCGCGTGTTGGAGCGGCAGCAAGAGCAGATCGGAGCCATCACCGACCTGGAGCGCCGCATGCGGCTGCTGGGTCAGTCCGTAGACCGCAACGCCACGGCACAGGCCGTCGCCATCGAGGAACTGAAAGCCCATGACCAGAGCGTTAACGACTATCTGCGCGCTGCTGTACCTGCTGCCCTTGGCCGCCTGTACGAGCGCCCCGAAACCGCCGACCCCGCTGCCTACCGAAGCCCGGCAGTTCTGCCCGCTGGTTCCCTGTCGCCTGCCGGGGCGAGCAGCGCCGAGCAGCAACGAGGATTGGCGTCGGGCGGTGGATGAGCTGGAGAGCGAGCTGCAGCGCTGTGCCGGCCAGGTGCTGGACTGCATCGTGCGACAGGAAGTGCAGTTGCGTTAGGGGATAACCTCTACGGGCGTGAGCAGCTCTGGGTAGTCGTTCCGAGTGTTGCCGACTTCAGTGGAAACTGGGTGGGCAGAGAAGTCCTCTCGGCTGAGCGCTATTGCGCCATGCACCTGCTCGATACTCGTGGTGGGCGACAACCAGAGATCGAACTGCTCCGGTGCCAGAATCACGGGCATCCGATGGTGGATGGCAGCGACCGGGCCGGCGGCCTCTTTGGTGAGCAGAGCGCAGGACACTACATCCTGACCCTCCGGGCCGGTCCAGGTGGACCAAAGCCCGGCAATGGCCAGCATGCCGTCGTTCACTGCGTGGTGGTAGTAAGGCTGATTGACCTGCCGCCCAGATCGGCTGCGAACCTGCTGGCGCTCGTTCCATTCGTACCAGCCCAGGGCCGGCATCAGGCAGCGGTGGGTGCGCAGGCTCTGGCGCCACATCGGTTTCGCGGCAGCTTCTTCGCTGCGGGCGTTGAAGGTCAGCCCTGGCGGTTTGGGTTGCTTCCACCAAAAGGGAATCAGGCCCCACCGGGCGCCTACCAGTTCCAGCTCGCCCTGCTCGTTCTGGCGCAGCATGGGCACTTGAGTGGTGGGAGCGGCATTGAAGCTCTGGACCCATCGGCCCGAATCTTGGGCGCCTATGTGCCAGAAGTCCTCGATGGCCCGATCCGAGGGAGTGACATAGCGTCCGCACATGGTCGTTCCTCCTGGCAGTAGAGAGTAGGCGGATGCGGAGCGGCCCGTTACCTCCGCGAGTTGCGTTGGTCCCGGCCAATGCCAAGGAAGTCGGGCCGGTACTGCGAAAACTTCTCGCGCAAGAATAGTCGGGCGCCTTCAGTGCCTAGTTCGTCCACCAGTAGCCGAAGTGCAAAGGCGGCCAAGTCCTCAGCGGTTTCCGGGGTCAGAGTCCAGTCGTGCTCCCGGCCCTTCACCACGATCAACGACTTAATGCTCAAGTGGCGCTTTGCCATTTCGAGTGCCTCTTCACGTCAAACCAAGAGAAGCGACCGGCCCAGGTGTTTCCAGCACCCGGGCCGGTCGCTGAACCCGCAGACCGTACCTGCAAGCCCAGCCAAGGCTCCCCGCCTCGTGCACGAAGCGCGGCGAGTCTAACAACTGGATATTCATACAGTAAAGGCTTGCACAAAATGACCAATCCGATAGTCCCCTGGATGGGCGGTAAGCGCCGCCTGGCCGACCGCCTTATCCCGCTGTTCCCGCCCCATGAGTGCTACGTCGAGGTGTTTGCCGGCGGCGCGGCGCTCTTCTTCCTTCGCCCGATGCCAGCGCCCACCGAGGTGCTGAACGACATCAACGGCGACCTGGTGTGCCTCTACCGGGTGGTGCAGAACCACCTCGAGGAGTTCGTGCGCCAGTTCAAGTGGGCCCTCTCCAGCCGCCAGATCTTCGAATGGCAGAAGATGACCCGCCCCGAAACTCTCACCGATATCCAGCGCGCTGCCCGCTTCTTCTACCTGCAGCACCATGCCTTCGGCGGCAAGGTGTCGGGGCAGACCTTCGGCACGGCCACCACCGGCCCGGCCATCAACCTGCTGCGCATCGAGGAAAACCTCTCCTCGGCCTGGCAGCGGCTGTCGGGCACTTACGTCGAGAACCTGCCCTGGCTGGAGTGCGCCGAGCGCTACGACCGGCCGCACACCTTCCACTACATGGACCCGCCGTACTGGCAGACCGAGGGGTACGGCGTGGATTTCCCGTTCGAGAACTATGAGCGGATGGCCGACTTCATGCGGCGCTGCAAGGGGAGGGTGATGGTGAGCATCAACGATCATCCCGATATTCGGCGCGTGTTTGAGGGGTTCAATCTGGAGCGGACCGACATTCGCTACAGCAACACCAATCAGCGGCAGGGGAAGGCAGAGGTGACTGGGGAGTTGGTAATCATGAACTGGGAGTCGGCTGAAACTGGAGACTTGTTTAGGGGGGAGTATTTCAGATAAAAAGAAGGTGCATCCTGGAGTTGGCTGATTATGAAAAAGGAAAGAATATGACGGACGGACTTAATCTTCCCCTTGTAGATGTCGCTGGAGTCACTAGGGAGTTTGCGAGCGCTGAGGCGTTCATTGATTTTGCTAGGGCTGAATCAAAGTATTGGTCGGATGTATCTACGCGGCTAGATGGAAATCCTGCTAAACAGAGATCTCAATATCTGAGCTCTGCTATTTCCGTCGCGCAAACATTTATTCAAGCAGCTGATTGCGTGCAGTCTTGGCTTCCTGTGCCAGATGGGTTGGATAAGGGGAACTATTTTCAATCAAAGCGTCCCGAGCTTCTTAAGTTGCTTGGGCAGCTTGCTAATAGATGGGTTGCAAGCTATCAACCATTTGTAGAGCGCTGGTTGGAATGTTATGGGAGGTCGCCGCGAGTTGGTGATTCATTCTTTGATGTGATAATTAAGAATAAAGTTGATCTTGTAAAAGGGGATGTTGATGTCTTGGTCGGGGCGAATTTGGCCTACGAATTTATGTTGCAGGATGACAGCGATCTGCAGAAAAGGCGCCTCGCTGAAGCGCAAACAATCGATATGATTAGAAAACAGCTTATAGATAGCAAGGACGCTTTGTTGGGAGAGGTTTCTGGCTTCAAAAAGGAATGCCATACCTGGCTTGAGGACGTCCAAGATCAGGTGGGAAAGTGGAGAGATGAAGGGCAGGGTACTTGGGATTCTCTGTTACAAAAGTACTCTGATGAGTTTTTGGAGTCGATGCGTAGCTGGGATAGCAAGATCACTGGATTGGAGGATACGTATCGAGAAAAGCTAAGGTTCTCAGGCCCTGCTGCGTATTGGAAAAAACAGGCTCACAAATTCCGCTGCCAGGGGATTATATGGGTTATGGCGCTTCTTGCGTCTGTTGCGCTGTCAGTGGTCTTTTTTCGAGAGCTGTTTCTTGCATGGGCCGACGGTCAGCGGCTCCCCTTGAGCTTGACAACGTTGGAGGGAGCGGTAATTTTTGCGGCAATTCTTTCAGCATTCATTTTCTTGGCCAGAGTTTTCTCCAGACTTGCATTTAGCTCCTTTCACCTTCAGCGTGATGCAGAAGAGCGTGAGCAATTGACGCACCTTTATTTGGCGCTTGGTCATGAAGGGCAGTTCGACAGTGCCTCACGCCAAGTAGTCCTGCAGGCACTGTTCAGTCGTTCCGAGACAGGGCTGCTTGCAGCCGAGTCCGGGCCAACGATGCCTGGATTGCAGGAAGCAATTTCTGCCGCGTCGAAGAAGGCTTCATCGTGAAACGTGAGGATCATGCCGGTGCCCGATTGGCGGCACCGGTCTGTTGGCGAGGAATCCTCAGAGTTCTTCTAAATCAAAATCGCCAAAGTCGGGAGCTGGGTGAATGGTTTTGGCGAGGAACAGACCACTAACCACTCCAACGCCGGCCTGCTGAAGCAGTAGCGATTTGGCAGCAGCAAAACTCGCTCCTCGAGTGATGACGTCATCAACCACAATGACATGCGGGCGAAGTGGTGGGGGGATCAGTCGAACGTCTATTTCTAACCCAGCAGCTATCTCATCCGGTGTTGCGCGAGCTCCAAAGTGTTGAGCTTCCCGGGCCGCTGCCTGCCGAAGGACTGGCCTTACGTCGATTCCTGGGTGTTGGGCTGCAACCAAACGCAGGATCTGGAGCATCCGGTCATCATATTCAAGATGGCCTTCCGGTTTTGAGCACGGCATCGGTACAAAGGTTACAGTCCTAGCGCATACGGCAAAGTTGAGGTTTGACGTTAGGATGTGATCAGCCCAGTACCGGATTGCCCGCCTTTTCCATCGCAATAGGTGCTCTGGGCTGGTGGGGCTCTTCTTCAGGTTAAATATCTGCTGGTTCGTTTCGCTCACGCCATAGCCACCGCCAGCCGTGTAGTCTCCGAAGTGCCAGCAATTATCCCCGTCAACGAGGTAACGGAAGTCCTGATGATCAAGGTTCGTTAGGCGCATCGGCTGCAAGTTCTTCCGTGATCTCGGTTACGTTCAATACGCGCTTTGCGCCCATCTTTTCAAACCGTGAGGGCCAGGTGAGTTCTGGATTTCTGAAGCAGCTTTCGAGGATGAATAGCTTCCTTCCTTGGTTTAGTGCGGCTCTGGCTTGAACCAATGTACCGGATGTGTTCCCTGCTTCAACAATAATGGTGGCTTGGGTGAGCGCCGACATCGTGACGTTGCGTGCTGGGAAAAAAAGACGATTTGCCTTGTAGTGCTGCTCCCGGTAACGAAGGAATGGAACCTGGGAAACTAGCAAAAAGTTCTTTGCGATCACTTCCTGAAGGACTTGATTCTCCTTCGGATAGTAGTCGTATAACGGAGTGCCGATTACGGCTATGGTCTTCCCACCAGCCTTGATCGCCGCAGTATGGGCGGCAGTATCGATTCCCTTTGCCAGGCCGGAAACGATTGTGAAACCCTTCTTGGAGAGAGCGTGAGCAATGCGCTTCGCATTTAGTTCTCCCTCTGGAGAGGGGGAGCGTGTTCCGACAATGGCCACAGAGGGGGTTTCGACGAGTTCCCAATCGCCTCGGTAATAAAGTAGCTCGACAGGGTGATCTGCATCGCGGAGTTTGGCTGGATATTCACCGGCGCCGTTAATTCGAACACCGATGCTTCTGAGCTTCTCCTCTCCTAGCAGCTCGAGGAGCCTGAGGCGCGTCTCCTTGACCATTTCCGGAGGCACCAGTTCAGAGGGCAGAGAGCCTGGGTTCTTTCGGAATAGATCGGCCAAATTGGCAAACCAGGCACCTTGGCTCTGCCAGAGCGACTCGTACGCACACATCTCGTCCACTGGTTGAACGGGTTGGGTGGTGAAGAGGTTCGCGATTTGAAGGTTGCTCATAGGTCTGTAGTGGCTTGGCTCAGTGTGCATTCCCTGCTTCTCCAGAGAAACTCCCTCAAGGCGTGCGCCTTAGTCGATATGAGATTCTATATCACTGTACCGAGCATTGAGTGGTTCAGTGCCGGTTATGTTGTCTGCCGGTCTCAAGAGTCTGGTCTGGGGCAGTTTTGGGGCAATCCATTCGCCAATCTATGCCGTCCAATGCCAAATTCGAACTTGCGCAGTAGTCGCAGAAAAGCGCTGGATGGCTGAAGGCACTAGGTAGAGCAGGAAAATCAATGACATACCGTCACACAATCGGGGTGTGTTCGCTGAGATCGCTCTGACTCATGGGCTGGCCTTGCGTGCAAAAGGCGCTAGTGTACGGTATCCCGCTGGCCCGCTTTAACCCTGGAGTGCACATGTCCGTTACCGAAGATGAGCTGACCGAGCTGGCAGCCCGATTGGGCCAGGAATTGAAGGTGCGCAATGAACGGGTGAGCACCGCGGAGTCCTGTACTGGCGGCGGTATCGCCGAAGCGATTACCCGCATTCCCGGCAGTTCTGCCTGGTTCGAGGCAGGCTTTGTCACTTACTCGAATGACCAGAAGAGCGCGCAATTGGCGGTGCCGGCCGAGTTGTTCCCGCAGGTGGGGGCGGTCAGTCGTGAAGTGGTCGAGGCTATGGTGCGTGGTGCCCAGCAGCGCAGCGGCGCACGTTTTGCCGTCGCCGTCAGTGGGATTGCAGGGCCTGATGGTGGCTCGCCGGAGAAGCCGGTGGGTACTGTTTGGCTCGCTTGGGGAAATGGAAGTGCAGTAGAGGCCGTACGCCGCCAGTTCCCGGGTGATCGTCTAGCGGTACGCCGGCAGACTGTCGTGGAGGCTCTCCAGGGATTGATCCGACTAGCTGCAGGAGAAAAAGCCACCCAGGGGTAGGCGAGCGACTTGCCCTATGGAATAATACTGTCTACTTATACAGTTGTTGGTGGCCGCCAGGCCCTCTTGATTTTAGTGAGGACTTCAATGGACGAGAACAAGAAGCGCGCCTTGGCTGCTGCCCTGGGCCAGATCGAGAAGCAGTTCGGCAAGGGCGCGGTCATGCGCATGGGCGACCATGATCGCCAGGCCATTCCGGCCATTTCCACCGGCTCCCTGGGCCTGGACATCGCGCTTGGCATCGGTGGTCTGCCGAAAGGCCGTATCGTCGAAATCTATGGTCCTGAATCCTCTGGTAAGACCACGCTGACTCTCTCTGTCATCGCTGAAGCCCAGAAAATGGGGGCCACCTGCGCCTTCGTCGACGCCGAACACGCACTGGACCCTGACTACGCCGGCAAACTCGGTGTGAATGTAGACGACCTGCTGGTTTCCCAGCCGGATACCGGCGAACAGGCCCTGGAAATCACCGACATGCTGGTGCGCTCCAACGCGGTTGACGTGATTATTGTCGACTCCGTGGCGGCCCTGGTTCCGAAGGCTGAGATCGAAGGTGAGATGGGCGATTCCCACGTCGGCCTGCAAGCTCGCCTGATGTCCCAGGCTTTGCGCAAGATCACCGGCAACATCAAGAACGCCAACTGCCTGGTCATCTTCATCAACCAGATTCGTATGAAAATCGGCGTAATGTTCGGCAACCCCGAAACCACCACCGGCGGTAATGCCCTGAAGTTCTACGCCTCCGTGCGCCTCGATATCCGCCGTACCGGCGCGGTGAAAGAGGGCGAGGAAGTGGTGGGCAGCGAAACCCGCGTCAAGGTCGTGAAGAACAAGGTGGCCCCGCCTTTCCGTCAGGCCGAGTTCCAGATCATGTACGGCAAGGGCATCTACCGTACCGGCGAAATCATCGACCTGGGCGTGCAGCAGGGCCTGGTGGAAAAGTCCGGTGCTTGGTACAGCTACCAGGGCAACAAGATTGGTCAAGGCAAGGCCAATGCCGCCAAGTATCTGGAAGACAATCCGGAAGTCAGCAATGCCATCGAGAAGATCATTCGCGAGAAGCTGCTGGTCAACTCTACGGCCAGTAACAAAGCGAACGCTTCGGTCGATGACCTGGCTGACGTAGACCTCTGATCCTCCCATGCCCGTTGTTCTCGACAGCCCCGCCGCGGTGCGGCGGGCCGCCATGGACCTGTTGGCGCAGCGCGAACACGGGCGAGTCGAGCTGACGCGAAAGTTGCGTCAGCGTGGCGCCCCTCCCGAGTTGATCGACGGTGCCCTCGACCGTTTGACGGAAGAGGGTCTGCTCTCCGAATCCCGCTACCTCGAAAGCTTCATCGCCAGCCGCGCCCGTGGCGGCTATGGGCCGCAGCGTATTCGCGAAGAACTGGCCCAGCGCGGCCTTCCCCGTGGTGATATTGACCAGGCCTTGCGCGAGGCCGATATCGATTGGAGCGAACAGCTTCGTGACGTCTGGTGTCGCAAGTTCAATCGGCTGCCCGTGGATGCCCGCGAGCGAGCCCAGCAGGGGCGTTTTCTCGCCTATCGCGGCTATTCCATGGAGATGATCAGCCGTCTCCTGCGCGGCAACTCCGACGACTGAGATCTCACACCCACAACCTCGAGCCATGCGCGGATGCGCATGGCTGATTGCAGGATGACTGTGCGTTCGTGTAACGGTTTAGGCCTTGCTGGTCCAGTGTTGCGGAAGATTGATGAAGTCGATGAGCTCCCGCAGGCGGCCATGGTCACGGCCGTTGAAGCGGAATGCCAGGCGGATCATTTCGTTGAGCTCCGGCTCGTCCGTCTCTGATTCCGAATTGGCCTGCTGGTTGAAGTCGCCTTCCAGGCAGAGGTCGGTGAACTGCTCCTGAATCTGACCCAGGGCCTTTTCGTTGAGTGGGTGATTCATGCGAATTACGAAGCAGTTCTTCAGCCAGCGGCTGGAGTGGTAGTTGCTGTAGAACTGTGCGATCTCCGCCGCTGCCTCATCGGCGCTGCGCACCAGACGCATCAGATTCATGTCGCTGGGCAGAATGTAGCGGTTACGTGCGAGTTGCTCGTGGAGGAAACCAATGGCGTCTTCCCAGTAACTGCCATCCGGCTCGTCCAGCAGAACAACCGGTACCACCGGGCTCTTGCCGGTCTGGATCAGGGTCAGCACCTCCAGTGCCTCATCCAGGGTGCCGAAGCCACCCGGACACAGCACCAGCGCATCGGCTTCCTTGACGAAGAAGAGCTTCCGCACGAAGAAGAAGTGGAACGACAGTAGATGCTCGGTGCCGCCCACAGTGGTGTTGGCATGTTGCTCGAAGGGCAGGGTGATGTTCAGGCCGAGGCTATTTTCCAGGCCTGCGCCGTCGTGGGCTGCGGCCATGATGCCGCCGCCGGCGCCAGTGATCACCATCAGGTCGCGCTTGGCCAGTTCGGCCCCCAACTGTCGGGCCAGGGTGTAGATCGGATGGCCCTCGGGGGTGCGCGCTGATCCGAATACGGTGACTTTGCGACGCCGCTTGAATTGTTCCAGGGCGCTGAAGGCGTGCTCCATCTCGCGCAGGGTTTGCAGCATGATCTTGGCGTCCCAGCGATTGCGGTCGGCTTGGGCCATGCGCACCACGGTAATCAACATCTCGCGGTAGAGCGCGAGGTTGGGGCTGCCGCAGGGGACGGTGAGGTTGATCAACTCATCGACCTTCTGCGTCAGGTCGATCCCGCTGGTTTGGAAGTGCCGGGAGAGGTAATCGTCCGGATCATAGGGCATAGCAATCTCCTTGCTCATCAACTTCTCGGAGCTGCTCTGCTGGAATGGCCGGAAACCGGGCGACCTAGTCGAGCCGCTCAACTACAGCTTGCGGCAGGCGCTGGATCTTTTCCAGTTCGCCGCCACCGGAATGCGCAATGCAACGTGTCCGACGCATGTCGAAATGAGTGCGGTCCCTGGCTCGGCGGGCGGAAGGGGGCGGCACTCCCCGGAGAATCTCGCCGCAGTCGCGATCAGTTGGTCTTGGCCTTGAGGCCACAATCCCGTGCAGTGAAGCGTTCGGTGGTGACCGGGCGATTGGTCTTGTACTCGCTGAACTCGTAGCGCAGGCCGGCGCCGCGCGCGAGCAGTTGGCGGTAGCCGGTGTTGCGACAGACGCTGGCACCCAACTGGGCACGCACCGCATCAGGGTTGGAGCGCATCTGGGCGGCATGGGCTTCGCGAACGCTGAGGTGATTCACCAGCTCGTTTCCTTCCACCGTGTAGCCCTGGTCGAGGATGTCCTCGTTGATTGCGCGGGGCGTGCCGGCGCTGCTCTCCTTGGCGACTTTCTCGAGCATGTTGCTCAGCTCATAGTCCTTGAGCGATGTGGCTTGGGCAAAGAAAGGCAAGGTCGCGCAGAGGGCGATGGCGGTGAGGCGCAGCATGTGGATCTCCTAACAAACGATAGCTGTTTGACCAGCGCGGCAATTGTGCGTTCGCAGCCAGCGCTTGTCGCGTGAAAAATCTGCTTCTGGCGACTCTGGTAGAATCGCGCAATCCTTCTTGCCATCCCGATCCCGTCCGCCGCCTTCCGGCCTGCGCAGGGCGGCCAGCTGCTGTACTGGAACCTGCTTCGATGACTCACGCCGTTTTCCGCCTGCGCGCCGAATGCCTTGCGCGCAGCACCCGTCCCTTCGTCGCCCGCGGATCGCGCTCGCCGCGTTGCCCGGAGTGCCGGGTGGCCTTCGACTACTGCTTCTGCGCCTGGCGCCCCGAGGTCCAGGTACGATCCGGTGTGTGCCTGATGATGTACTACTCCGAGCCTATGAAACCGAGCAACACCGGCTGGCTGATCGCGGATCTCGTGCCTGACACCTGGGCGTTCGGTTGGTCACGCACCGAGGTGGACGGGGCATTGCTCGCCTTGCTGGAAGACCCGCAGTGGCAGCCTTACCTGGTGTTTCCAGGCGAGTATGCGGAGCCCGAGCGGGTGGTCGAGCGGGTGGATGTGACTGCGGGCAAGCGGCCGCTGTTCATCCTGCTGGACGCCACGTGGACCGAAGCGCGCAAGATGTTCCGCAAGAGCCCCTATCTGGATCGCTTTCCGGTGCTCAGCCTGACGCCGGAACAGATTTCCCGTTATCGCCTGCGTCGCTCGAAGCGTGACGAGCATCTCTGCACGGCCGAAGTAGGGGCGCTTTGCCTTGAGCTGGCGGGAGACGAACAAGCCGGTGGTGCGTTGAATGCCTATCTGGATGTGTTCACCGAACGCTACCTGGGGGCCAAGCGGGCCCTGCCCCTGGACGAGGCGAGCCCGGCACACCAAGCGCTCAGTAGCTATCTCTGATCAGGCTTCGGCTTTGACAGAGGCTGCCTGCGCCTGGTGTTTCTGCGGCCAGAGCTGGGCCAACAGCATGCCGGCGAACATCAGGGCGCAGCCGATATAGCCGCGTGCATGCAGGGATTCATCCAGCATCAGCGCGCCTGCGATTGCTGCGAACACCGCTTCCAGTGAGAGGATGATGGCGGCGTGCGAGGCGATGGCATGACGCTGCGCCACCACCTGCAGGGTGTAGCCGATGGCGACGGCGATCACGCCACCATAAAGAATGGCGGGGCCGGCCTGGAGAATGGCGTCGACCTTGATCTCTTCGAACACGACCGCGAGGACCAGACTGACCACTGCGCAGACCGCGAACTGCAGGATGGACAGGCGGATCGGGTCGTAGCGGCTGGCGAAGAACCCCACCAACAGTACATGCACGCCCCAGACACAGGCACCGGCCAGCTGCAGCCAGTCACCGGACGCAACGTGGAATCCTTCGCCGACGCTGAGCAGGAACATTCCCAACACCGCCAGGCACGCACCCAGCCAGGTCCCCAGGCCGGTGCGATGGCCGAGGATCAGACCCAGCAGCGGCACTATGATGACGTAAAGGCCGGTGATGAAGCCGGAGTTTGTGACGGAGGTGAAGAGCAGGCCCACCTGCTGCAGGTTGATCCCCAACGACAGGGCCAGGCCCATCAACAGGCCGCCCAGCAGCATGCCGCGGTTGAGCGGTTGCTTAACCGCGGGCTTGGGCAGAATCAGCAGCAGGGGGAGAAGGATGAGGGCGCCGAGGGTGAAGCGCAGTCCGGTATAGAGGAAGGGGCCGATCGAATCCATGCCCAGGCGCTGGGCGACGAAGGCTGCGCCCCAGATGGCCGCGGTGATCAGCATCAGGATATCGGCGCGCAGTGCTTGGCTTCGCATGGTGGTTCTCGACGGGAAAAGCCGAGAACTTTGCCGCAAAGCGTTCGACTTGACCACCCCGTTCCGGCTCGGCATGCTGGGCGCCGCTTTACGGCCCGCCCGTATCAAGCTTCGGGTCTGGCCAGCGTATCCCGTCGTGCCGAAATGCCTCTCCACACCCCGGGGAGGCGTGTCTGGGCCCATTACAAAAAGGACATGCCCATGGCCTCATACGAAATCCTCATCGCCGATGACCACCCGCTGTTCCGCAGCGCGCTGCAGCAAGCCCTGACGCTGGGCCTCGGGCCCGACGCGCGGCTGGTGGAAGCGGCGAGTATCGCCGAACTCGAGGCTCGCCTGGCCGAGCGCGCCGACTGGGACCTGGTCCTTCTCGACCTGAACATGCCGGGTGCCTATGGCTTCTCCGGTTTGGTGCTGCTGCGCGGTCAGTACCCGCAGATTCCGGTGGTAATGATCTCCGCCCAGGAGGAAGCATCGGTAGTCGCTCGCTCCCGTGAATTCGGTGCCAGCGGTTTCATCCCCAAGTCCAGCCCGCTGGAAGTCATCCAGAGCGCCGTCCGTTCGGTGCTCGATGGCGACACCTGGTGGCCGCCGCAGCTGGAGGAAGCACAAGCCTTGTCGGACGAAGCCAAGGCCGCTAGCGAAGGTCTCGCCAGCCTGACACCCCAGCAGTTCCGCGTGCTGACCATGGTCTGTGAAGGCTTGCTGAACAAGCAGATTGCCTATGAGTTACACGTGTCGGAAGCCACGGTGAAGGCCCATGTAACCGCCATCTTCCGCAAGCTCAACGTGCGCACCCGCACCCAGGCAGCCCTGCTGTTGCAACAGATGGAATCTATTCCCACGGCCTGAAACCAGGCTTTTCATGCAAATTTGAAGCGCGTTGCGCTAGGCTGCGCGCTCCTTTCAGTGACCCCTTTTTTTATGTCGCCATTCAAAGGCCAGACCGGCCTCAAACGCATCCTCAACGCCGCCGGCTATTCCCTCGACGGCCTGCGTGCTGCCTTCACCGGCGAAGCCGCCTTTCGCCAACTGGTGCTGCTTAATGCGGTGCTGATTCCGTTGTCGTTTTTCCTCGATGTCAGCCGTGGCGAACGCGCGCTGATGATTGGCGCCTGCCTGCTCGCGCTCATCGTCGAGCTGCTGAACTCAGCGGTGGAGGCGGCCATCGACCGTATCTCCCTTGATCACCATCCGCTGTCGAAGAACGCCAAGGACATGGGCAGCGCCGCACAGTTCACCGCGCTAACCCTGATTACCGCAGTCTGGGCAACCATCCTGCTGGGCTAAGTGCTCAGGCGATCGACGGCAGCACGATTTCGTCGCTCCGGCTGACTCCGGCAGTCAGCGCACGACACTGGTCGAGGAATTCGCGCATGGCGGCCGTCTGGAATTTCTGCTTGTGCCAGATGAAGTAGAACTGCCGACGCAGGTCGATTCCCGGCGTCTCAACCGGGACCAGGCTGCCACGGCGGAAGGCGTCGCGCAGCGCCAGCCGCGAAATGCAGCTGATGCCCAGGCCTGACTCCACTGCGCGCTTGATCGCCTCGGTGTGTTCAAGCTCCAGACGGATGTTCAGCGGGGTAGGGTGGTGGCGCATGGCCTGGTCGAACGTCAGGCGGGTGCCCGAACCCTTTTCCCGGAGAATCCACGCCTCGCGGCTCAATTCTTCCAGACTTGCCTGGCCTTTGGCGGCCAGGGGGTGCTGGGGTGCACAGAACACCACCAGTTCATCCTCTACCCAAGGCAAGACTTCGATACTCGGGTGCTGGCAATCGCCTTCGATTAGACCCAGGTCAAGTTCATAGAGGGCGATCTGCTGGACGATATTCGCCGTGTTCTGCACATGCAGGCTGACCTGGCATTCCGGATGACGCTGCATGAACGAGCCGATCAGCAGGGTCGCGAGGTAGTTGCCCACGGTGAGCGTGGCACCGACATCGAGGGAGCCAAAGCCGGTCTTGCCGTTGAGCAGATCCTCGATTTCACGCGCCTGGTCCATCAGCGCCACGGCTTGAGGCAGCAATTGGCGGCCCAGGGCATTGAGGCTGAGGCGCTTGCCGGCGCGGTCGAACAGTTGGCACCCGGATTGGCGCTCAAGTTCGGTTAGCGAGGTGCTGGTGGCCGATTGCGACAGAGACAGCTGTTCGGCAGCACGGGAAACGCTTTCCTGCTGGGCAACGGCGACGAATACCTGGAGCTGACGGAGGGTAAATCGCATATCTATATAACCGATAACCTATATCTTGATAATTCAGTTAACAGATATTGTGGCGGTCATTACAATGTCGCGCAATTGCGCCCCCTGACCTGAGTGGCGCTGGCGACTTCCAAATCTTCGGAGCCCCGTAAATGAGCAACATGAACTCCGAGCGCATTCTCAGCGTTCATCACTGGAACGACACGCTGTTCAGCTTCAAGTGCACTCGCGACCCGGGTCTGCGCTTCGAAAACGGCCAGTTCGTCATGATCGGCCTGCAGCAACCCGGCGGCCGCCCGCTGATGCGCGCTTATTCCATCGCCAGCCCGAACTGGGAAGAGCACCTCGAGTTCTTCAGCATCAAGGTGCCGGACGGTCCGCTGACCTCCCAGCTGCAGCACCTGAAGGAAGGCGACGAGATCATCATCAGCAAGAAGCCCACCGGCACCCTGGTCCTCGATGACCTTAACCCCGGCAAGCACCTCTACCTGCTGAGCACCGGCACTGGCCTGGCACCGTTCATGAGCGTGATCCAGGACCCGGAAACCTATGAACGCTTCGAAAAGATCATCCTGGTCCACGGCGTTCGCTACGTGAACGAAGTCGCTTACCGCGAGTTCATCACTGAGCACCTGCCGCAGAACGAGTTCTTCGGTGAAGCGGTCAAGGACAAGCTGATTTACTACCCCACCGTGACCCGTGAGCCGTTCGAGAACCAGGGCCGCCTGACCGACCTGATGCGTAGCGGCAAGCTGTTCGAAGACATTGGTCTTCCGCCGATCAATCCGCAGGACGACCGCGCCATGATCTGCGGTAGCCCGAGCATGCTCGACGAGACCAGCGAAGTGCTCGACAGCTTCGGCCTGAAGATCTCCCCGCGTATGCGTGAGCCGGGTGACTACCTGATCGAGCGCGCCTTCGTCGAGAAGTAATCGCCAGCCGCTCAACAACAAAGCCCGCCTGAATTGGCGGGCTTTGTCGTTTTCGGGGGCGTCAGACCGGAGAGCTGAAGCGTTGCCCCGAGATCGCCGGGTGGTAGATCGGCTGAATCTTGTTCCCGGCCGGGTCCAGCACGTGGAAGCTGTGGGCGCCGTCGCCATGGGCGAAAGGGCGGTCGAGCATGGTCACGCCCCGGGCTTTTAGGTACTGGTACCAGGCGTCCAGCTCTTCGAGGCTGTCGACTACGAATCCGTAGTGATCCACCGCCTGCGCACCGCTACTGGGTGCAAAGGCGCGACCAAGGGACAGGTTGTCGTTGCCGCAGGTGAGGTAGACCAGGTCTTCGTTGGCGCGGTTGAGGACTTCCATGCCCAGCACATCCACGTAGAAGCGTTCGCACTCCTCCAGGTTGGGCACGACGATAGCGATGTGGCGAAGGCCGTTGAGGCGGCCTGGACGGCTGGGCATATCTGGGACTCCATTTTTGTATACAATTTGTGAGAAATATAAGACAAAACGGAGTTCAACGTGTACTGCCTTCTTCTCAAGACCCGCTTGCGCCCCGGTAGCCTGGACGCCTTCATGGACGCCATGCGCGTCAACGCCGCCGCTTCGGTGCGTGACGAACCGGGTTGCCTGGTTTTCGATGTGCTGCTGGATCGCAGCGATCCCGATCTCATCTGGCTGTATGAGGTCTACACCGACGAAGCTGCGTTCGAGGCCCATATGCAGACCGCGCACTTCCTCGCCAGCCGACCGCTGGTGGAACCTCTGATCCTCGAACAGGACGCCATCGAGGCCGATAGCCTGGCGCTCAACGCCTCCCGCTAGCGGTAGCGATGCCCAGCCGCAGGGTGGACAGCGCTTGTCTGTCCACCGTCGTCGTCAGGGCGAGCACGAATGGTGGGTTGATGAAGCGTGACCCACCCTTGGCAAGCGCGTGGCGGTTCAGCCCCGCGCAATCTCCAGCACGCGAATCCGCCCCGGTTCGGGATAGTGCCAGCGCACGTCCACATCCCACAGGCGAGCGCCGTAGCGGCGTTCGGGTTCGGGCTTCTGGTAGGCCGGGCGAGGGTCCTGGGCCAGGCACTGTTCCACCAGCTCTGCCAGGGGTTCGCCCAGGCGCTGACCATGCTCGCGAGCCTGGATCAGGGCTGTGGGCTCCCATTCCACGGGAATCAGCTCGGGCGCCGCGTCGGCGATGGCGTTCAGCGCACCGTCCTGGCGGTCGGCGTAGGGCACGTAGGGTTTGATATCGATGACCGGGGTGCCGTCCAGCAGATCGATGCCGGACAACCAGAGACGACCGGCTTCCACGTTCTCCAGCTTCACCACCGACTGGCCAATGCCGTTGGGGCGGTGGGTGGAGCGGCTGGCGAACACGCCAATGGACTGGTTGCCGCCCAGGCGCGGCGGACGCACCTTCAGCCGTGGCTTGTCTTCAAGGGCCTGGTGGAAGAGGAACAGCAGCCAGACATGGCTGACCTGTTCCAGCCCCGCCACGGCATCGCCGGTGTCGAAGGGCGGTACCAGCTCCAGCACGCCACGGGCGGCGGGCGCCAGGTGCGGCTGACGGGGGATGGCGAACTTCTCCTTGAAACAGGAGCGGACGTAGCCGACGGGCGAAACGCTGTGCTGCATATCAGTAGGGCACGCGGCAGCCGGCATCACGGAACGGCCCGCCAAGGCGCAGCCAGCCTTCGCCAGGGGTGGTCTGGGCACAGGTCAACGCACCGTCCAGCTTGCTTTGCCAGATGAAGAATGGAGCCGGCGCGGCATGGCTTGAGGCTGCGAGAGCGAACAGAAGTGTAAGGAAAGCGAGACGCATGGGCGAAGTCCGGTGGATAGCGCGGCTACCCTAGCGCCGGCCCATGCGCCGCGCAAGCGATGCGTTACAGGTGGAAACCACCGTCGATGGGGATGATGTTGCCGGTCATGTAGGCTCCCGCCGTGCTCGCCAGGCTGATGGCCAGCGCCGCCATTTCCTCGCCCCGGCCCCAGCGCTTCATTGGGATCAGGGCGGTGTCGCGCGCCATGGCGTCGGGATCGTTGGCGATGAAGCGGGTCATTTTGCTGGGGAAGCGCCCGGGAGCGATCACATTGACGTTGATGTGTTCGGCCACCAGTTCCCGCGCCAGCATCCGCGACAGTTGATGCAGCGCGGCCTTGCTCGGGCCATAGGCGTAGGCGTCCTCGCCGTGGGAGGTGATGCCGGCCACTGATCCGATATTGATCACCCGCGCTGGGCTGGCGTCGTTACCGGCTTTGCGCAGCAACGGCAGCAATTGCTGGATGCAGCTGAACACCGAGGTCACGTTGAGCTGCATGACTTTCTCCCAGCCCTTCACCGGGTAGCTCTCCAGGGGGGCGCCCCAGGTGGTGCCGGCGTTGTTCACCAGGATGTCCAGTTGTTCGATGCGTTGCTCCAGCGCTGCGGCAAGGGCTTTTGCACCGTCCTTGCTGGAG
>NZ_SCOK01000068.1:0-24076 GCF_005502555.1 Pseudomonas sp. D(2018) | reverse complement strand
GATCACCCCTGTGTTCTCCTGCTCAAAAATTGAGCAGGGGCAGTGGAACACCTGGGTCAGTTTTCAGTCAGCACAACGGGCTTTACTGGGTCAGTTTTCGGTCAGCGGCAACACGCCAACGACGCTTTCGGCGATTTGATCCTGCAGTTCGAAGATGTCGTGGAGCGTTCCCTCGAAGCGCTCCGCCCAGATATGTGTCCCGGTCGTCGCGTCGATCAGTTGTCCGGTGATGCGCACCTTGTTCCCGGACTTGCGCACGCTACCTTCCAGCACGTAACGCACACCGAGCTCCTGGCCGACGTCCATAACGTCCACTGCCCGGCCCTTGTAGGTGAAGCTCGAATTGCGCGCGATGACGAACAACCAGCGGATACGTGACAGGGCGCCGATGATGTCCTCCACCACGCCGTCGGCGAAATAATCCTGCTCCGGATCGCCACTCAGGTTCTGGAAGGGCAAGACGGTGATGGAGGGTTTGTCCGGGAGGACAAGCGCGGAGGGAGGCGTTTCCTGGGGGTCGACGGGCGCGAGTTCGCCGCCGCCTGGCCGGTCGGGTTGTCGCGTTTCCCCGGTCTAGCTGGCCCTGATCTCGCCGACGAAGCGGTAGCCCTTGCGGGCGACTGTCCGAACGAGGCGCTGTTCCTCGCCGGTATCGCCGATGGCCTTGCGAACCGCATTGATGTGGCTGGTGATCGTCGATTCCGAGACGATCCGGCCGCCCCACACGGCCTCCAGCAGGTCATCCTTGCTGACCACGCGATCGCGGCTTCTGACCAGTTGCAGCAACAGATCGAAGACCTGTGGCCCGACTGCCACGACTTGCCCGCGCCGGGTCAATTCCCGGCGCTCCTGATCGAGCACGTAGTCTCCAAACGCGAATTGCAACGTCAGTATCCCCTGGACGAGTGCCCTGGCTTTCCTGTCCGAGGCGACTGCTGGTTGGTCTCTGCAATGGATGATACGGCAGGGCTTGGCAAGCCGCACCGTCCAAGACGGATGCCGCTCCAGCAGTGGGTTCTGGACAAAAAACCAAGCTTCTCCAACGGGAAACTCAAGGCCGGCACAAGGACTTCCCAGGGGGGGTGCAGGCACCCTATCTCTACACCGACAGCAATGGTTGCCGTCGAGAAGCGGAGAGACCCCATGAAGATCGTCGTCATTGGAGGCACCGGCCTCATCGGATCGAAAGTTGTGAAGAACCTTCGCGAGCGCGGCCATGACGTACTCGCAGCCGCCCCCAGCACGGGCGTGAACAGTTTCACCGGCGCGGGCCTGGCCCACGCGATGGAGGGCGCCGAGATCGTCGTCGACGTGGCGAACGCGCCGTCGTGGGAGGACCAGGCCGTCCTCGATTTCTTCGAAACGTCGAGTCGTAATTTGCTGGCTGCCGAAGCGGCCGCGGGTGTTCGCCATCATGTTGCGCTCTCGATCGTCGGGAGCGAACGGCTTCCTGAAAGCGGCTATTTCCGAGCAAAGGTCGCGCAGGAGAACCTGATCAAGGCGTCCGGCATTCCTTACACCATCCTGCATGCCACGCAGTTCTTCGAGTTTGTCGGCGGCATTGCGCAGTCGGCCATCGTCGGCGAGGAGCTTCACCTGTCGCCGGCGCTGATCCAGCCGGTGGCGTCGGACGACGTGGCGGCAACGCTCGCCGATGTCGTGCTCGAAACGCCGGTCAATGGCTCGGTCGAAGTCGCCGGGCCCGAGGCCATGCCGCTCGACGAACTGATCCGGCGCTTCCTGCGGGCATCGCAGGACACGAGCAAGGTCGTGCCGGACGTGCGCGCCCGTTACTTCGGCTCCATTCTCGACGATCAATCGCTGACCCCCGGCAAGAACCCGCGCCTCGGCGCGATTCGCTTCGAGGACTGGCTCGGCCGGTAGACAGCCCAAGCGGGCCGCTGAGACTCCCGCGTACGAATCAACCCGACGAAGTGATCCGATCAACGCCCTGATCGACGTTCGACAGCCCGGCGGCAGGCTGCTGCCGCCCTGCTGCCGGGCATCGGCAATTGACAGGAAACAGGAAAATGAAATCGCTCGAGGACAAAGTCGCCGTTGCCACCAGCGCAAACTCCGAGATCGGTGTCGCCGCGGCGCGCCAAAACAAGAGAAAGACGATCGGCGTGCTGCTGTGCGTCGGCGCCGTGGTGGTCGTGGTGGCCGGATGGGCCATGGCCCGTTCCAGCGGCGCGACCTCGACCGACAACGCGTATGTCCGCGGCGACGTCACCTCGCTCGCCGCCAAGGTGGCCGGCTATGTCACCGCGGTAGAGGTCGCGGACAACCAGACCGTCCAGGCGGGTGACGTCCTGTTCCGGATCGACGATCGGGACTACCGCGCACGGCTTGCGCAAGCAACGGCGAATGTCATAGCTGCCCAGGCTCGCCTGACCAATGTCGATGCGGAAGCCCAGCTCCAACGTGCCCTGATTCGACAGGCCGAGGCGCAGAAACGATCGGCCGTGGCCGAGATGAATCTGGCGATCAAGACTCACGATCGCAGCCGAAAACTCATCCGCAGCAACGCGGTCAGCCAAGCGCTCGTCGATGAAAGCGACGCGGCGCGATCGCGCGCCGAGGCCAGCGTATCGGCCGCTTCCGCAACGGTAGAGGCGGAGCAGCAACGCATCGTCGTCCTGGTGGCCCAGCGGGAGGCTGCCGTTGCTGCCGTGACACAGGCACTGGCCGCGCGCGATCTCGCCCAGATCGATCTCGAGAGCACCGTGGTCCGTGCGCCTATCGATGGCGTTATCGGTAACCGCCAGGTCCGCATCGGCCGCTTCGTGACGCCGGGCGTGTCGTTGCTCGATATCGTGCCGGTCAATGATGTGTGGGTCGTGGCGAACTTCAAGGAAACGCAACTCGAACATATCCGGCCCGGCCAGAGTGTGCGCATCACCATCGACGGATACCCGAGCGGGGTACTCGAAGGTGTGGTCGACAGCTTTGCGCCTGGGAGTGGGTCGGCGTTCAGCTTGCTTCCCGCAGACAACGCAACAGGTAACTTCGTCCGCGTCGTGCAGCGCGTTCCGGTAAAGATCCGCTTTGCCGACAATCCGTTGCCGGGGCGCATCGTGCCTGGCTTGTCCGCACGCGTCGAAGTTGCAGGCGGGAGCGGCTCATGACCAGCGTTGCTTTCACGACACCGAACGACAGCCGGTCGACGACCGGAGTCCTGCTCATTGCGGGCATTTTGATTGCCACGCTGACGGAAGCGATCGCCAGCACCGTTCTGTCGCTCGGGCGAAGCGACATCATCGGCGACACCTATGCAACGCCTGATGAGTTCGCGTGGCTGGATGTCGGCTACACCGCGCTCAAGCTTGTCGGGTTCATGACCGCTCACTGGCTGTTGAACCGTTTCACTCCGCGTAACGTGATGATCGCCTCCACCCTGCTCATGGGCCTCGCGTGTGGCATTGCCGCCATCACCGCTCGGTTGGACCTGCTGGTCGCGCTTCGCATCATGCAGGGCTTCAGCGGCGGCACCCTGCTGGTTGCCGGCCAGACGATCCTTTTCCTCGCCTACCCGCGTGCCCATCAGCCAACCCTGCAGGCCCTGTTTGCCATGGGGGCCGTTGTCGCGCCAGCGACTATTGCACCAGCGCTTCAAGGGTGGTTGATCGATAGCCAATCCTGGACGTGGATCTTTTTCAGCATTGTGCCGGTTGCCCTGGCGGCTGCCGGACTATTGCTGATCGCCGACTGCCCGATGCCCACCAGTATCCGGCGCCGTCCGTTCGACTGGATCGGTTTCTCACTGATCGCGGCCACCCTGTTCTGTTTCACCTACGTCTTCAGCCAGGGCAGTCGATGGGACTGGTTCGAGGAGCCTCACATCCTATGGCTGACGGCGATAGGCACAGCGGCTCTGCTGGCATTTCTCGGCCAGCAAGTGTTGGCCAGCGGCAAGGGACTGCTCGACTTCACCCTGTTCAGATCGGACGATTTTTCCTTCGCCTTCATCGTCAGTTTCGTCGCTGGCGCCGCCTTGTTCGGGAGTGCGTTCCTGATTCCAACATTCGCCCTGTCAGTCCTCGCGTTCACGCCTACCGATGCTGGCCAGCTCTTGTTGCCGAGTGGCGCGTTTTTCATCGGCGCGCTCCTCATTTCTGCCTTTCTCATGCAGGTGCGCCGGGTCCCGCCGTTCGCCACGGTGCCCTTTGGAATCCTGATGATCATGGTTGCAATGTGGATGCTGTCCGGTTCGACCAGCGAAAGCGGCACGGACGACATGATGGCCGCCATCCTCTTGCGCGGCCTGGGCCTGGGCTTCCTGTTTCTCTCGATCACCCTGATCGCTTTCAGCAACCTCGACAGCCGAAACCTCGCCTGCGGAATCGGACTCTTCAATACGGGGCGCCAGCTTGGCGGCCTTATGGGGGTGGCCGCACTGCAGACGCTGATCGACCATAACGTCGTCGCCAATGGCGTGATCCTCGGCGCGAACGTCACCGCAGGAGGGAGCGCGGTCATCGAGCGCCTGACAAGCACGACCGCCATGCTGACGGAGAGAGGGATGGATGCAGTAGCCGCAGGCCGGGCGGCGACGAGCCTTCTAGGCCGGGCCGTGTCGAGCCAATCCACGGTGATTGCCTTCGACACAGCGTTCAACGCAGTTGCCTTGCTGTTTGTCATCGCCGCTCCCCTGCTGATCGGCATCAAGGTCGGGCTCGCGCGCTACGCGAAAGTGCGCGCTGCGCGAACCATGGCCGTGAGGCAACCCACGCCAATCAGCTCTGGAACGGATACGCCTTGCGCGTCCTTCCGGTCGTTCGAGCCCCGCTGATAGCTGGCACGATGACAGGACGCGCACGGCGCGACTGTTGAGCGGTTGGAACCGGCTCAGAGCGGATATGAGCAATCCATCCTGGTGATCACGTCCGGTCGTTCGGCGGGGAATACCGCGCTTGTCGGACTGAAAAAGCGGCTGGCATCAACCCCAAGTGATCAGGAAGGAGAAATGTCTCACGCCCCTAAAAGGGGCCGCCGAAGCTTCGCGAACAATCGCGGATGGGGAAACCGCTACGACGGCCAGGGGCCCTTCTCCGCGGAGCCTTACTGAAATTCTAGTTCGTAGGACGGGACGGGCAGCGTTTCGCGAGTGAAGTGACGCCCCTACCGCCGATTGATGGGAGTCACAGGCTCAGACCATCCTGCGGCGGTCTGGAGCATGGCATGTCGCAATCGCGGTAAAGCCATTCCGTTATTCCATTCGGGCCACAGACCCGATCATTCGTTCAAGGGGAGTGGGTAACGCCCTAAAAGGGCGCCCAGTTCACGCTCCATCACGCCTTGGGTCTGGCCGCCTTGCGCCAGCATCCAGCGGACCCGCTCAACGGTTTCCGGGGCCTGCATGTCAGCCACGAAGCGCTGCGACTCGTCTACCAGCGCATCGTCGTCGGCACTGCTGACACGCTCCACGACTGCTTTGACGTTGGAGATTCCGCCGGCCGGGAAGCCCGCGATGCGACGGGCCAGTGCATCGCAGAACGAACCGAGCTGTTCACCTGGCAACGCACGGTTGATCCAGCCATAACGCTCCGCCAGCCTGGCATCGAAGTCGTCACCGCCCAGACAGACTTCCAGCGCCCGAGCCCTACCCAGCATTTGAGTCAACCGCACCGTGCCACCGGCGCCAGGCAATAGCCCCACGCCGATTTCCGGCTGCCCCAGTACGGCGGTTTCTTCAGCAGCAAACCGCATATCCAGCGCCAGGAGGAACTCACTTCCCGCCCCACGGGCGCGCCCGCGCAGCTCGCCGATGGTGACCTGCGGAAGGCGACTGAAACGGCTGAAGAGCCCACTCAGGGGGCTGGCCACGCCGGGTGGCAAGGCCATCGGCGCGGCATCCAGTTGGCTGCCCAGGTCATAGTGAGCCAGGAAGAACTCGGGATTATCGCTGCGAAAGATCACCACTTTGGTCTGAACGTCACCCTCCAGGCTCTTCGCCAGGTGCAGCAGGTCGATCACCATGGTGCGATCGACCAGATTGATCGGTGGATGATCGAAACGCACCACGGCAACGCCATCGTGATCTTCGCGGGTGAAGCTCTGGTAATCGCTCAACGCCTTTCTCCCGATTGTGGTCGCCCCCACTATGTGAAGGGCGCCCCGTGCGCTCAAGCATCATTGATTGAAAGAATGCCGGGGACTCACAGTGACGCACACCGAATTGCCCTGCCAGGCGTTGTGTCGGTCGGCCCTTGGGGAAGTGGAATGGGGGTCGGCAGGAGAGAAAAGGAATGCGGCCGGGACCACACACAATCGATGCCCGGTTCAGGACTGGAAGAAGTCCCCCGGCGTCACGCCGAAGTGCTGTCGGAATGCCGCGATGAAGGCAGAGGTGGAATCGTAACCACAGGCCAGCGCGACTTCAGTGACTCGCTGCCCCTGCTCCAGCGCTTCCAGCGAGCCATGCAGCCGCAGCCGCTGGCGCCAGACGCGGAAAGTCAGGCCGGTTTCACGCAGGAACAACCGCCGCAGGGTCTTTTCCGAGGCACCGATATCCTCGCTCCATTGCAATAGCGTCCGGGCGTCGTCAGGGGCTTCCTGCAGCGCCCGGCACAGCCGCAGCAACCGAGGGTCACTGGGTAACGGCAAGGACAAGCTGACCTCGCGGGCCACCAACAGCTGATCCAGCAGGACCTGCGCCAACCGACCGTCGGGGCCGTCCTCGTCATATTCCACTGGCAGTTCGCAGAAGCGCCGGATCAGCTCTCGCGTAAGGGCGTCGATCTCGATCACCCGGCAGCTGTCGAGCCCGCTGCCAGTGACTGCGGCGTCCAGGTACAGGCTGCGCATTTCCGTATGCGGGGAGCTGAACACTTCGTGCTCCGCGCCCGCCGGTATCCACACTGCACGCTGCGGCGGCGCGACGAAGCTCCCTTCAGCGGTGTGCACATGCAGCACCCCGCGAATGGCATAGGACAGTTGCACCCAGGCATGGGTATGGCGCGGCGTCCCCACCGCGTTCTCCAGCGACTCATTGCGGGCGAATAGCGGGCGAGGCAGTTTTTCGAGTCGTGGGACCTGCCGCTCGGGCCACACACCCTGTCCGTTTGCAGGCATTTCTTGCCCCTATCGCGTTAGTCGGCATACCTGACCAAGGCTAGAGTATCCCGAGCCTCAATGACAATAATCGGACTCACACCATGGCCCGCTCGCGTTTCCTTCCGGACAACTTCACCCTCACGCTGATCGCCGTCGTCGCTACCGCCACCCTTCTACCCGCTCAAGGCCAGGTGGCAGTGGCGTTCAGCTGGATCACCAATATCGCCATCGGCCTGCTCTTTTTCCTGCACGGCGCCAAGCTGTCCCGCGAGGCCGTGATCGCCGGCGCCGGCCACTGGCGCCTGCACCTCCTGGTATTCACTTGCACCTTCGGCCTGTTCCCGTTGCTGGGCCTGGCCCTGAAACCGGTGCTTCTGCCCTTGGTGGGAACCGAGCTCTACGCGGGATTCCTCTATCTCTGCGCCCTGCCCGCCACCGTGCAATCGGCCATTGCCTTCACCTCACTGGCGCGCGGCAATCTCCCGGCGGCAGTCTGCAGTGCCGCCGCTTCCAGTCTGATTGGCATTTTCATCACGCCCGTGCTGGTCGCCTTGCTGATGGGTGTTCACGGAGATGGGGGTTCGACTGTCGAGGCTATCCGCAAGATCAGCATCCAGCTGCTGTTGCCCTTCATTGCCGGCCAATTCGCCCGCCGCTGGATCGGCAACTGGGTGACCCGCAACAAGGGGTGGCTGAAGAACGTCGACCAGGGAAGCATCCTGCTGGTGGTCTACACCGCATTCAGTGCAGCGGTGATCGGCGGACTCTGGCAGCAGGTTCCGGCCCTGAAGCTGCTGGGCGTGGTGGCCGGGTGCTGCTTGCTGCTGGCGTTGGTTTTGCTGATCGTCCATCTGCTGGGTAAATGGTTGGGCTTCGACCTCGAAGACCGCATCACCATTCTCTTCGCCGGCTCGAAGAAAAGCCTCGCCACTGGCGTTCCCATGGCGCAGGTGCTGTTCGCCGGGAGCAGCATCGGCGTACTCATTCTTCCGCTGATGCTGTTTCATCAGATCCAGCTGATGGTCTGTGCCGTACTGGCGCAGCGCTATGCACAGCGGCCGGAACTGGCCCCTCTCACTTCCCCGGCTGACGCTTCAGCCAGGCCGTAAAGCATCGCCGAGGTACTCATCTCCATGGCCTTGCCCCACAAACAGAAACGCCGCAGTCGATGACTGCGGCGTTTTTGCATCAGCTGGGGCTCAGTCGTCCAGGCCAAGGGCAGCGAAGGCTTCGAGGATCTTGCCTTGCACCTCCTCGATGCTGAGGCTGGTGGAGTCGAGGATGATCGCATCCGGAGCCGGCTTCAGCGGGGCGACGGAGCGCTGGCTGTCGCGTTCGTCGCGGTCCTGGATTTCCTTCAGCAGAGCGCTCAGGTCGGCCTCCATGCCCTTGCCCTTGAGCTGCAGGTAGCGGCGACGGGCACGCTCTTCAGCGCTGGCGGTGAGGAAGATCTTCAGCTGCGCCTGGGGGAAGACCACGGTGCCCATGTCGCGACCATCGGCCACCAGGCCGGGGGGTTCGAGGAAGGCACGCTGGCGCTGCAGCAGCGCTTCGCGCACGGCGGGCAGTGCAGCGACCTGGGAGGCGCCGGCGCCCACCTGCTCGGAGCGGATGATGTCGGTGACGTCTTCGCCTTCCAGGATGATGCTCTGGCCACCACCGGTCTTGGCGTTGAACTGCACGTCCAGGTGAGCGGCCAGGACCTTGAGGGATTCCTCGTTGGTCAGGTCGACCCCGTGATTGCGCGCGGCGAATGCCAGCAGGCGATACAGCGCACCGGAATCCAGCAGGCGCCAGCCCAGGCGCTTGGCCAGGAGGCCAGCTACGGTGCCCTTGCCGGAGCCGCTGGGCCCGTCAATGGCGATTACGGGCAGGTTGGCGTTCATGCCTTGCCCTCTTCCGCTACGCGGATGCCGGACTGGGTCGCGAGACCGAGGAAATTTGGGAAGGAGGTGGCGACGTTGGCGCAGTCATGGATGCGGATCGGCGCGCTGGCACGCAGCGACGCCACGCTGAAGGACATGGCAATACGGTGATCGCCGTGGCTCCAGACTTCTCCGCCGCCCATGACACCGCCTTCGATGACGATGCCGTCCGGAGTCGGCTCGGCCTTCACACCCAGGGCCTGCAGGCCGTCGGCCATGACCTGGATGCGGTCGGATTCCTTCACCCGCAGTTCTTCCGCGCCACGCAGCACGGTACGGCCTTCGGCACAGGCAGCCGCGACGAAGAGTACGGGGAATTCGTCGATGGCCAGCGGCACCAGGTCTTCAGGGATGTCGATGCCCTTCAGCTTGGCTGCGCGCACACGGATATCGGCTACAGGCTCTCCGCCCACTTCACGCTGGTTTTCCAGGGTGATGTCGCCGCCCATCAGCTTGAGGATGTCGATCACGCCGGTACGGGTCGGGTTGATGCCAACGTGTTCCAGTACCAGTTCGGAGCCTTCGGCAATGCTGGCGGCGACCAGGAAGAAGGCTGCCGAGGAGATGTCGGCGGGCACTTCGATGCGGGAAGCGGAAAGCTTGTGGCCGCTCTCGACGGTGGCGGTGTTGCCGTCCACCTTCACCGGGTAGCCGAAGCCTTGCAACATGCGCTCGGTGTGGTCGCGAGTCGGTGCCGGTTCGGTGACCGCGGTTTCACCGGCGGCGTAGAGACCGGCGAGCAGCAGGCAGGATTTCACCTGGGCGCTGGCCATGGGCATTTCGTAGTTCATGCCAGTGAGGCGCTGGCCGCCACGGATGGTCAGCGGCGGGCGGCCTTCGGCGCCAGTCTCGATCACAGCGCCCATTTCGCGCAGCGGCTTGGCCACGCGATTCATCGGACGCTTGGACAGCGAGGCGTCGCCGGTCAGGGTGGTGTCGAACGGCTGCGCTGCCAGCAGGCCGCTGAGCAGGCGCATGGAGGTACCCGAGTTACCCAGATAGAGCGGGCCGGGCGGCGGCTTCAGGCCGTGCAGGCCGACACCGTGGATGGTCACGCGGCCGTGGTGCGGCCCTTCGATGACCACGCCCATGTCGCGGAAGGCTTGCAGGGTTGCCAGGGCGTCTTCGCCCTCGAGGAAGCCTTCGACTTCTGTGGTGCCTTCGGCCAGGGAGCCGAGCATGATGGAGCGGTGGGAAATGGATTTGTCGCCCGGTACGCGGATACGGCCGGCGAGTTTGCCACCCGGCTGCGCCAGGTAAATCAGATCGTTGTTGTGCATGGCGTCCACATAGGCCCTGCGGGCCAGGATTTTGCTGAAATGCTCGCGGGCGAAGCGGGCGCGGGTGAACACGCCCAGCAGTTCATGCCCATCCCCTGCGTCGACCGCGCCGCGCAGGGCGTCGAGGTCGGCGCGAAATGCGTCCAGGATGCGTAGCACGGCGTCGCGGTTGGCGAGGAAGATGTCGTGCCACATCACCGGGTCGCTGCCGGCAATCCGCGTGAAGTCGCGGAAGCCACCGGCGGCATATCGGAAGATTTCCAGATTCTCGCTGCGCTTGGCCAGCGAGTCGACCAGACCGAATGCCAGCAGGTGCGGCAGGTGGCTGGTCGCGGCGAGCACCTCGTCGTGGTGCTCGACCTCCATGTGTTCAACGTCAGCGCCGAGGGCGCGCCAGAGCTGGTCGACGCACTGCAAGGCGGATGGATCGGTGTTTTCCACCGGCGTAAGGATGACCTTGTGACGACGGAACAGGCCGGCGTTGGCCGCTTCCACCCCACTCTTCTCGGAACCGGCGATCGGGTGGCCGGGCACGAAGCGCGCCGGCATGCCGTCGAAAACCCGACGCACCGCGCGCACCACATTGCCCTTGGCGCTGCCGACATCGGTCAGCACAGCGTCGCCCAGATCGAGGGAAGCCAGTTCAGCGAGGAGCTTTTCCATGGCGAGGATGGGAACCGCGAGCTGGATAACGTCGGCACCGCGGCAGGCCGCAGCGAGGTCACTCTCGCAACGGTCGACCACGCCGGTTTCGACGGCAATGCGGCAGGACTCCTGGTCCTTGTCCACGCCCACCACTTCGGCGAACAGGCCCTTCTCGCGCAGCCCCTTGGAGAAGGAACCACCGATCAGGCCGAGGCCGATCACCACCAGGCGCCCGAAGATAGGGGCGCCCTGTTTCAGGGTCATGACATCAGCCACGGCCGAGCACCTTGGCCAGTGCCTCCAGGCAACGGGCGTTCTCTGCCGGCAGGCCGATGGAGACGCGCAGGAAGGTCGGCATGCCGTAGCCGCTCACCGGACGCAGGATCACGCCTTCGCGCAGCATGGCCTGGTTGATCGGGGCGGCGTCGCAGCCGAAGTCGACAGCGATGAAGTTGCCCTTGGAGGGAATCCAGGACAACCCCAGGGCGCGGAAGCCTTCTTCCAGCTGGGCCATGCCGGCATCGTTGACGCGGCGGCTCTCGGCCAGGTAGTCGGCATCGTCCAGCGCAGCGCAAGCGGCAGCCAGGGCCAGGCTGTTGACATTGAATGGCTGGCGCACGCGGTTCAGCACGTCGGCCACCTGGGCACTGGACAGGCCGTAGCCCACACGCAACGAGGCGAGGCCGTAGGCCTTGGAGAAGGTGCGGGAGACCAGCAGGTTCGGATAACGGGCCAGGTAGTTCAGGCCATCAGGCAGCTCTTCGCCTTCGGCGTACTCGATGTAGGCCTCGTCCAGCACGACCAGCACGCTCTCCGGGACCTTGACGAGGAAGTCTTCCAGGGCCTGGGGGCCGAACCAGGTCCCGGTGGGGTTGTTCGGATTGGCGATGAACACGACGCGCGTGTTGGCATCGATGGCGGCCAGCATGGCCGGCAGGTCGTGGCCGTAGTTCACCGCTGGAACCACTTTGCCGGTAGCGCCCACGGCCTGGGTGGCGATGGGGTAGACGGCGAAGGCGTGCTCGCTGAACACGGCGTTCAGGCCGGGAGCCAGGTAGGCACGGGCGACGAGGTCGAGGATGTCATTGGAGCCGTTGCCCAGGGTGACCTGGGCCGGGGTAACGCCACAGCGCTCGGCCAGACGGCGCTTGAGCTCGAAACCATTGCCGTCCGGGTACCGGGTCAGCTCGGCCAGTTCGGCGCGAATGGCGTCCAGGGCCTTGGGGCTTGGGCCGAGGGGGTTCTCGTTACTGGCCAGTTTGACGATGCCGGCCGGGTCGAGGTCCAGCTCGCGGGCCAGTTCATCCACCGGCTTGCCGGGTACGTAGGGCGAAAGTTTCTGCACGCCCGGTTGGGCAAGGGCGAGGAAGTCACAGCTCATGGATTCAGCCTCAACTACGGGCTAGGGGCCGCCGTAGCGCGCCCCAACCCTGGCTGGAGCGCGACGGCCCGTCGCTAATTCAAAGCACCGCTTTGGGGTAGGAACCCAGCACCTTCAGGGCAACGGCTTCCTGGTTGATCTTCTCCAGCACGTCCTTGATCAGCGGATCACGGTGGTGGCCTACGAAGTCGATGAAGAACACGTAGGTCCACTTGCCACTGCGGGACGGGCGGGTCTCGATGCGGGTCAGGTCAATGCCGTTGTTGTGGAACGGCACCAGGAGCTCGTGCAGGGCGCCCGGCTTGTTGCGCATGGAGACGATGATCGACGTCTTGTCGTCGCCGGTGGGCGGCACTTCCTGGCTGCCGATGATAAGGAAGCGCGTGGAGTTGTCCGGGCGGTCCTCGATCTTTTCGCAGAGCTTGGTCAGGCCGTAGAGGCTGGCCGCCATGTCACCGGCAATGGCGGCCGAGTTCCACTCGCTCTTCACCCGCTTGGCAGCGTCGGCGTTGCTGGAAACCGCCACGCGCTCGACATTCGGGTAATGGGCGTCCAGCCACTTGCGGCACTGCGCCAGGGACTGAGCGTGGGAGTAGATGCGGGTGATGTTGTCGGTCTTGGTGCTTTCGCCCACCAGCAGGTGGTGGTGGATACGCAACTCCACCTCGCCACAGATCACCATGTCGTGTTCGAGGAAGCTGTCGAGGGTGTGGTTCACCGCGCCCTCGGTGGAGTTCTCTACCGGTACCACGCCAAAGTTGACCGCGCCGGCGGCCACTTCGCGGAACACTTCGTCGATGGCGGCCATCGGCGAGCTGATCACCGCGTGGCCGAAATGCTTGAGCGCCGCGGCCTGGGTGAAAGTGCCTTCCGGACCGAGGTAGGCGACCTTGAGCGGCTGCTCCAGGGCCAGGCAGGAAGACATGATTTCGCGGAACAGCCGCGCCATCTCTTCGTTGTCCAGCGGGCCCTGGTTGCGATCCATGATGTGCTTGAGGACCCAGGCCTCGCGCTCTGGACGGTAGAAGACCGGCTTCTCGCCTTCCGGCAGGGAGGCCATTTTCACGCGAGCGACGTCCTGGGCGCAGCGAGCGCGCTCGCTGATCAGATCGAGGATCTTCTCGTCGAGACTGTCGATGCGCAGGCGCAGTGCCTTGAGTTCTTGCTCCGACATATCAGCCGCGCTCCTTCTCGAACTCCGTCATATAGGCCACCAGGGCTTCGACCGCATCGAGGCCGACGGCGTTGTAGATGGAGGCGCGCATACCGCCTACCGAACGGTGACCTTTGAGGTTCAGCAGGCCACGGGCGTCGGCGCCGACGAGGAAGTCCTTGTCCAGGCGCTCGTCTGCAAGGCGGAACGGAACGTTCATCCAGGAGCGGGCATTGTGGGCGATCGGGTTGGTGTAGAAATCGCTCTTGTCGATGTAGCCGTAGAGCAATTCCTTCTTCGCCTTGTTGCGCTGCTCCATGGCCTCGACGCCGCCCTGCTCCTTCAGCCACTCGAAGACGAGGCCCGAGAGGTACCAGGAGAAGGTGGCCGGGGTGTTGTACATGGAGCCGTTATCGGCGGCGACTTTGTAGTTGAGCATGGTCGGGCAACTGGCGCGGGCCCGTCCGAGCAGGTCCTCACGGACGATGACCACGACCAGGCCGCTGGGGCCGATGTTCTTCTGGGCACCAGCGTAGATCAGGCCGAAGCGGGAAACGTCCAGCGGGCGGGACAGGATGTCCGAGGACATGTCCACGACCAGGGGCACGTCGCCCACTTCCGGAATCCAGTCGAACTGCAGGCCACCGATGGTTTCGTTGGAGGCGTAGTGCAGGTAGGCCGCGTCTTTCGACAGCTGCCACTCGTTCTGACCGGGAATCGCGAAGTAGTCGTAGCCCTTGGCACTGGCAGCAACGTTGACGCGGCCGAAGCGGCTGGCCTCTTCGATGCTTTTCTTCGACCAGATGCCGGTTTCGACGTAATCGGCGACACCGTTTTCCGGCAGCAGGTTCAGCGGAATCTCGGCGAACTGCTGGCTGGCACCGCCCTGGAGGAACAGCACCTTGTAATTGGAGGGAATGGACAGGAGGTCGCGCAGGTCCTGCTCGGCCTTTTCGGCAATGGCAACATACTCGTCGCTGCGGTGGCTCATTTCCATGACGGAAAGGCCTTTGCCCTGCCAATCAAGGAGTTCCGCCTGGGCGCGTTGCAGAACAGCTTCCGGAAGCGCGGCCGGGCCGGCGCAGAAGTTAAAGGCTCGCTTGCTCACATCCATTCTCACTGGGTAGCGCGGGGGCACCGGTGCCCCCGCCAATTGTTACCTACCGAATGGACAGGCCGGCTGACGGCCTGCCCGTTTCTACAACTATTACTCGTCGCCAGCCGGCGGAACGTCGTCCTGCTGAACGTCATCCGCCTGGGCATCGGCCAAGACGTCAACGGTCTGCTCTTCGCCTTCCTCCAGCTCTTCGCCCTCGTCGACACCAGACGGCTCCTGGACGCGTTCCAGGCCGACCAGGGTCTCGTCCTTGGCCAGCTTGATCAGGGTGACGCCCTGGGTATTACGGCTGGAGCTGGAGACTTCGTCCACGCGGGTACGCACCAGGGTGCCCTGGTCGGAAATCAGCATGATCTCTTCGCCGTCCTGCACCTGTACGGCGCCCACCAGCTTGCCGTTGCGCTCGTTGGTGACCATGGCGATCACGCCCTGGCCGCCACGACCGCGACGCGGGTAGTCTTCCAGCGGGGTACGCTTGCCGTAGCCACGCTCGGAGGCAGAGAGGATCTGCGCGCCCGATTCCGGGATCAGCATGGAGATCAGGCTCTGGCCTTCCGGCAGGCGCATGCCGCGCACGCCACGGGCAGTACGACCCATGGTGCGGACGTATTTTTCCTTGAAGCGAATGACCTTGCCGCCGTCGGAGAAGAGCATGACTTCCTTCGCGCCGTCGGTGATAGCAGCGGCGATCAGGGTGTCTCCCTCTTCCAGTTTCAGGGCGATCAGGCCACTGGTACGCGGTTTGCTGAACTGCACCAGCGGGGTCTTCTTCACGGTACCGAAGGCGGTAGCCATGAAGATGTAGGCGCCGGTGGGCTCGTCCTGCTCGTCGTCGAGGTCGGCGCCTTCGTCGTCGCCACCTTCGGCTTCGACGATTTCGCCTTCGATCACCACGCCTTCGTTCTCTTCCAGGTCTTCCTCGGCACCTGCGCTCTGCTGCAGGGCTTCCAGGTCGATCTGGAGCATGGCGGTGATGCGCTCGCCCTCATCCAGCGGCAGCAGGTTGACCAGCGGACGGCCACGCGCGGTACGCGAGGCTTCCGGAATTTCGAAGGTGCGCAACCAGTACACCTTGCCCTTGCTGGAGAACAGCAGGAGTGTGGCGTGGCTGTTGGCGACCAGCAGGTGTTCGATGTAGTCCTCGTCCTTCACGCCGGTGGCCGACTTGCCCTTGCCGCCACGACGTTGGGCCTGGTAGGTGGCCAACGGCTGGGACTTTGCATAGCCGCCATGGGAAATGGTGACGACGCGTTCTTCTTCGGTAATCAGGTCGGCGATGGTCAGGTCCACCTGGGACGCGACGATCTCGGTACGGCGGGCGTCGCCGAACTCGGCCTTCACCTTCTCCAGCTCTTCGCGGATGACTTCCATCAGGCGCTCAGGGTTGGTGAGGATGCGGATCAGCTCACCGATCAGGGTGAGGATTTCCTGGTACTCGGCCAGCAGCTTTTCATGCTCCAGGCCGGTCAGGCGGTGCAGGCGCAGTTCCAGGATGGCCTGGGCCTGTTCGGGGGATAAGTAGTACTTGCCTTCGCGCAGGCCGTACTGCGGGTCCAGGTCTTCCGGACGGCAGGAATCGGCACCGGCGCGCTCGACCATGGCTTCCACCGCGCTGGACTCCCAAGCGGTAGCGATCAGGCGTTCCTTGGCCTCGGCCGGAGTCGGCGAGCTCTTGATCAGCTCGATCACCGGGTCGATGTTGGACAGGGCGACTGCCTGGCCTTCGAGGATGTGGCCGCGTTCACGTGCCTTGCGCAGTTCGTAAACGGTACGACGGGTCACCACTTCACGGCGGTGACGGATGAACACTTCGAGCATGTCCTTCAGGTTCATCGTGCGCGGCTGGCCATCCACCAGGGCCACGACGTTGATACCGAAGACGCTCTGCATCTGGGTCTGGGCGTAGAGGTTGTTGAGGATCACCTCGCCCACTTCGCCACGGCGCAGCTCGATCACCACGCGCATGCCATCCTTGTCGGATTCGTCGCGCAGTTCGGTGATGCCTTCGAGCTTCTTCTCCTTGACCAGCTCGGCGATCTTCTCGATCAGACGCGCCTTGTTCAGCTGGTAGGGCAGTTCGGTGACCACGATCTGCTGGCGGCCGCCGCCCTTTTCCATGTCCTCGACTTCGGCGCGGGCACGTATATAGATGCGGCCACGGCCGGTGCGGTACGCCTCGATGATGCCGGCGCGGCCGTTGATGATGCCTGCCGTGGGGAAGTCCGGGCCCGGGATGTACTGCATCAGCTCATCCACCGTGAGCTCGGAGTTATCCATCAGCGCCAGGCAACCGTCGATGACTTCGCTGAGGTTGTGCGGCGGGATGTTGGTCGCCATGCCCACAGCGATACCGCTGGAACCGTTGACCAGCAGGTTCGGGACCTTGGTCGGCATGACCGCGGGGATTTGCTCGGTGCCGTCGTAGTTGGGCACCCAGTCCACGGTTTCCTTGTCCAGGTCGGCCAGGAGTTCGTGGGCCAGTTTGGACATGCGCACTTCGGTGTATCGCATGGCCGCAGCGTTGTCGCCGTCGACCGAACCGAAGTTACCCTGGCCATCCACCAGCATGTAGCGCAGCGAGAACGGCTGGGCCATACGAACGATGGTGTCGTAGACCGCGGTGTCGCCGTGCGGGTGGTACTTACCGATGACGTCACCCACCACACGGGCGGACTTCTTGTAGGGTTTGTTCCAGTCGTTGCCCAGCTCGCTCATCGCAAAGAGGACGCGACGGTGCACCGGCTTGAGACCGTCGCGCGCATCCGGCAGGGCGCGCCCGACGATCACGCTCATCGCGTAGTCGAGGTAGGACTGTTTCAGCTCGTCTTCGATATTGACCGGGAGGATTTCTTTGGCCAGTTCGCCCATGAGAAGCCTGGTTCCTTTTTCTGATGAAACTCCGCCCCGCTCGTCCTGAGCGGCGCGAAGCTCGCCACTGCGGCCTGATGCTGCAGCGACTCACGACAAATCAACGAGTTAAGCCAAGGATCTGTGCAATTGGGCCGCCTCAATGGAGGGGCGGCAATAACTGCCGGAGCTTACCATAGTCACCGTCTTGCACCTACCCCGCCGGGCGGCCTGCCGGCAGGGTGAAAACGTCGCACCGACGGCTCAATGCAGGCGCTTGCGGCACATCAGTTGAGCCATCTTGGCTGCATCAGGACGCTCGACCACGCCCTTCTCGGTCACGATGGCATCAATCAGATCGGCTGGAGTCACATCGAAAACCGGATTGACCGCATGCACTTCCGCAGCAATACGGCGGCCGCCCAGATCCAGCAGCTCTGAACCGTCGCGCTCCTCGATCGGGATGTCGTCCCCGCTTTCCAGCGACATATCAATGGTGGAGCTGGGTGCCACCACCATGAAGCGCACGCCATGGTGCATAGCGTTGACTGCCAACTGGTAGGTGCCGATCTTGTTGGCCACATCTCCATTGGCGGTGATGCGGTCGGCACCGACGATGACCCAGGTAATGCCGGCAGTCTTCATCAAGTGAGCAGCGGCGGCGTCTGCATTGAGACTCACCGGCACACCTTCGTTGGCCAGCTCCCAGGCGGTCAGTCGCGCACCCTGCAACCAGGGACGCGTTTCATCGGCGTAGACCCGCTCCACCAAGCCATCCAGGTGGGCCGCACGAATCACCCCGAGGGCGGTGCCGAAACCGCCCGTCGCCAGCGCCCCCGTATTGCAATGGGTCAGCAACGCCTGGGGACTCCCCTGGTGCTTGCGAATCAGCTCCATACCGAGCTGGGCCATGGTCAGGTTGGCTTCCCGATCGCTCAGATGAATGGAAATGGCCTCAGCCTCCAGCGCCTGCAGCGGTGTTTCGCCGTCACGCACGCGCTCCAGGCGCTCACGCATACGGTTCAGCGCCCAGAAGAGGTTGACCGCAGTCGGCCGGGACTCGGCCAGGACCTTGAAGTCGGCTTCCAGCGCCTCGCGCCAGTCGCCACCAGCTGCGATGCGTGCCTGCGCGCCAAGTACGACACCGTAGGCAGCACTGATTCCAATGGCTGGCGCGCCGCGAACCACCATCTGGCGAATGGCCTGGGCCACGCCTTCAGCGGATTCGTAGGCCAGCCAGACCTCTTCAGCCGGCAGCAAACGCTGGTCGAGCAGGTGGAGCACGCCGTCACGCCAGTCGATGGCCTTCACCTTCTCGGCTGCTAACAGTTGTTCACGCATCGCCCACCTCGCCACCCGTAACTCGCGGAAAAACCGCAGATTATAGCGAGCCGGAGCCTATCTGGCTCGGGTATACTGCCGCCACTTCATTTTGCGCCCAGGATGCGCCTCCATGCCCAGCCCCAACGCCCCGCTCGATCTGCTACTGCTCCCGTCCTGGATAGTTCCGGTAGAGCCTGCCGGCGTGGTCCTGCGGGATCATGCGCTGGGCATTCGCGACGGTCGTATCGCCCTGCTCGCACCCAGAGACGTAGCGCTGCGCGCTAACGCCCATGAGCGCCGCGAACTGCCGGGCATGCTGCTGGCTCCCGGCCTGATCAACGCCCACGGCCATGCCGCGATGACCCTGTTCCGCGGGTTGGCCGACGACCTGCCGCTGATGACCTGGCTACAGGAACACATCTGGCCCGCCGAGGCCAAGTGGGTCAATGAGACATTTGTCCGAGACGGTACCGAACTGGCCGTGGCCGAGCAGATCAAGGGCGGCATCAGTTGCTTCTCCGACATGTATTTCTTCCCGGCCCAGGCCAGTTCTGCCATCCATACCGCCGGAATCAAGGCCCAACTGGCGATCCCGGTGCTGGACTTCCCCATCCCGGGCGCCGTCGACGCAGCCGAAGCAATCCGTCGAGGCGTCGAGCTGTTCAGCGATCTCAAGCACCACCCGCGCATCAAGGTCGCCTTCGGCCCCCACGCACCTTATAGCGTCAGTGACGACAAGCTCGAGGATATCCGCGTACTCGCCGAAGAACTGGACGCCGGCATTCATATGCATGTCCAGGAAACCGCCTTCGAGGTCCAGCAAAGCCTGGACCTGCGCGGCGAACGTCCGATGGCACGCCTTGCACGCCTCGGCCTTCTCGGCCCGCGCTTCCAGGCCGTGCACATGACCCAGATAGATGACGCGGACATTGCCCTGCTGGTGGAAAGCAACAGCAACGTGATCCACTGCCCGGAATCCAATCTCAAGCTGGCCAGCGGATTCTGCCCAGTGGAACGCCTCTGGCAGGCCGGCGTTAATGTCGCCGTTGGCACTGATGGCGCAGCCAGCAACAATGACCTGGACCTGCTAGGCGAAACCCGCACTGCGGCCCTCCTGGCCAAGGCCGTGTCCGGCTCGGCCAGCGCCCTGGATGCCCATCGCGCCTTGCGCATGGCCACCCTCAACGGCGCACGCGCCTTGGGAATCGACCAGGACACTGGCTCCCTGGAAGTAGGCAAAGCCGCCGACGTGGTGGCCTTCGACCTCTCCGGGCTCGCCCAGCAACCGGTCTACGACCCGGTTTCCCAACTTATCTATGCCACCGGGCGCGACTCGGTGCGGCACCTCTGGGTCGACGGCAGGCAACTGCTGGACGACGGCCGCCTGACGCGCCTGGACGAAGAGCGCCTGGGCGCCACTGCCCGCGCCTGGGGCGATCGCATCGCCGGCCGCTGAATTCTGTTTCGAGGACATCCCATGACCAACGTCGATCACGTCGAAATCGCCAAGTTCGAGGCCCTCGCCCACCGCTGGTGGGACCGCGAGAGCGAGTTCAAACCCCTGCACGACATCAACCCCCTGCGGGTCAACTGGATTGACGAGCGCGTCAAGCTGGCCGGCAAGAAGGTGCTGGATGTCGGGTGCGGCGGCGGCATCCTCAGCGAATCGATGGCGCAGCGTGGCGCCACCGTTACCGGCATCGACATGGGCGAAGCCCCGCTGGCGGTCGCCCAACTGCACCAACTGGAATCCGGCGTGCCGGTCGAATACCGCCGCATCACGGCTGAAGGCCTGGCCGCCGAGATGCCCGGTCAGTTCGACGTGGTCACCTGCATGGAAATGCTTGAGCACGTGCCCGATCCGGCTTCGGTGATCCGCGCCTGCTACACCCTGGTCAAGCCGGGCGGCCAGGTGTTCTTCTCCACCATCAACCGCAACCCCAAGGCTTACCTCTTCGCCATCGTCGGCGCCGAGTACATCATGGGCCTGCTGCCGCGCGGCACCCACGACTTCAAGAAATTCATCCGCCCCTCCGAGCTCGGCGCCTGGAGCCGCGTCGCCGGCCTGCAGGTGAAAGACATCATCGGCCTGACCTACAACCCGCTGACCAAGCACTACAAGCTGGAAGGCGACGTCGACGTCAACTACATGATCCAGACCCTGCGCGAGGAGTGACCGGCATGCGCCTTCAAGCGGTACTTTTCGATATGGACGGCACCCTGCTCGACTCGGCGCCCGATTTCATCGCCATCTGCCAGGCCATGCGCACCGAACGCGGCCTGCCCCCCCTGGACGAAAAGCTGATCCGCGACGTGGTCTCCGGCGGCGCCCGCGCCATGGTCGCCATCACCTTCGAGATGGACCCGGAAGACCCGCAGCTCGAGCCCCTGCGCCTGGAGTTCCTGGAGCGCTACCAGAGCCACTGCGCAGTGCTCACCCGCCCCTTCGACGGCATCGACGAACTGCTGGCGGATATCGAGCAAGCCAAGCTGATCTGGGGCGTAGTGACCAACAAGCCGGTACGCTACGCCGAGCCGATCATGGAGCAGCTCGGCCTGGCCGGACGCTCCGCCGTGCTGATCTGCCCCGATCACGTGAAGAACAGCAAGCCGGACCCGGAAATGCTGCTGCTGGCTTGCAGCAAGCTGAACCTGGACCCGGCCAGTGTGCTCTTCGTCGGTGACGACCTTCGCGACATCGAGTCCGGCCGCGCCGCCGGCACCCGCACTGCGGCGGTCAGCTACGGCTATATCCACCCAAGCGACAACCCCGCCCACTGGGGCGCCGATGTAGTAGTCGACCACCCGCTCGAATTGCGCGCCGTGCTCGACCGCGCGCTGTGCAGCTGCTGACACCGGCAGCGCCCCGAAGGAGATTCACATGTTCCAGTATTCCGCCCGCCCCGACTTGCTCAAGGACCGGGTCATTCTGATCACCGGAGCCGGCCGCGGCATCGGCGCAGCGGCCGCCAAGACCTTTGCCGCTCACGGCGCCACCGTGCTGCTGCTGGGCAAGACCGAGGCCAGCCTGAACGCCGTCTACGACGAGATCGAGGCCGCCGGCCACCCGCAACCCGCGGTGATCCCCTTCAACCTGGAAACCGCCCAGCCGCACCAGTACGACGAACTGGCAGCAACCCTGGAGACGGAGTTCGGACGCATCGACGGCGTGCTGCACAACGCCTCGATCCTTGGCCCCCGCACCCCCATCGAGCAGCTCTCGGGCGACAACTTCATGCGCGTCATGCAAGTCAACGTCAACGCCATGTTCATGCTGACCAGCACCCTGCTGCCACTTCTGAAGCTGTCCAAGGACGCCTCGGTGATCTTCACCTCCAGTAGCGTCGGCCGCAAAGGACGGGCCTATTGGGGCGCCTATGCGGTGTCCAAGTTCGCCACCGAAGGCCTGATGCAGGTCCTGGCCGACGAAGTGGACGGCATCGCCAGCGTACGTGCCAACAGCATCAACCCCGGCGCGACGCGCACTGATATGCGCGCCCAGGCCTATCCAGGTGAAAACCCTGACAACAATCCGGAACCCGCCGAGATCATGCCGGTCTACCTCTATCTCATGGGGCCGGACAGCGCTGGTGTGAACGGCCAGGCTTTCGACGCGCAATGACTTCCCTCCGCGGCGGTCATCCGACCGCCGCAGCCTTCGCCAGATTTCCGGCGACCCTCCCTGTGAACGGCATCACATTGCCACTGTTTCGCCATTAACCCGGCAAAGGCTTGCCTCGCAAGCCGACAGACAACAGCTAAGCAATTGAAATTAAATGATTTTTTATAATCAACGAACTCCTGGCACGAAAATAGCTCCATGCCTGGTGTCGTCGCAATTTGCGTCAGAGGTTCAACTCCATGGTTCCTCCCACACAGTCCAACACCATCGATTTTGACGCCGCCAAGCTGCAGCGCCTCGGTTTCTCCGGTAAGCGTCAGACCACGCTGCGCCCCCTCAGCCTGGCGGAGCTGCGTCGCCAGCTGAATCTGCAACTGCAGACCAGCCTGGAGGTGGAGCGCATCATCAGCCTGTTCTTCAGCGAAGTGCAGCGCCTGGTTGCCCTCGACGCCCTGGCTTACCAGCACCAGAGCAGTGACCTACGCCTCGAGTACGGCAGCCGCTCCAGCCACTCCGCCGGCTATCGTCTGACCCATGAAGGTGAGTACCTGGGCGAACTGATTTTCCGGCGCAACCAGCGCTTCGACGAACAGGAACTGAACCAACTGGAATCCCTGCTCGCCACTTTGCTCTTTCCGCTGCGCAACGCCCTGCTCTACCGTGCCGCGATCCAGAGTGCCCTGCGCGACCCGCTGACCGACACGGGCAATCGCATCGCCATGGAGCAGACCCTGCAGCGTGAAGTGGACCTCGCCCGACGCAATCTGCAGCCGTTGTCGGTACTGATGCTGGACATTGATCACTTCAAGCGCATCAACGACGAATACGGCCATGGCACCGGCGATGAAGTCCTGAAAGCCGTCGCCAACACGCTCAAGGCACGCCTGCGCAACGTTGATATGGTGTTCCGCTTCGGCGGAGAGGAATTCCTCGTACTGCTCTCAGGCACCTGCCGCGAAGCCGCCGCCCTGGTAGGTGAACGCCTGCGCCTGGGCATCCTTGAACTGCAATACCTGGTGCAGGGTCACCCCTTGGACCTCTCGATCAGCCTCGGCTGCGCCACGCTTCTGCCGGCGGAATCCGTGGAGAGCTTGCTACGCCGTGCGGACAACGCGCTCTACGTGGCCAAGCGCGAAGGCCGCAACCGCCTCTCCATGGCCGGCTGAGGTACCTTGTAGCCAGTCGCGAACGAGTTCGCACAGAGAAGCAGACAGTAAAAAGGGGCTCATGAGAGCCCCTTCTTCATTCCGCCTTGAATCAGCGCTTGCGACCGAAGCCCGGACGCTGACCTTCGCCACCCGCCGGACCGCTGCGCTTGTGCGGCGGACGCTGGGGCTTGCGAGTCGGACGGTCCGCCAGCTCCACGGCCGGACGCTCACCGTGAGACTTGGCCGGGCGCTTCTTGTTCTCGTCACGCGGACGATCAGCTACCGGCGTACCACGCGGAGCGCGGGCAGGACGTTCATCACCGTCACGGCGAGGACCGCGAGCCGGACGCTCACCACCTTCACTGCGCGGGCCACGAGCCGGACGCTCGCCGCCTTCGCTGCGCGGGCCACGAGCCGGACGCTCGCCACCTTCGCTGCGCGGGCCACGAGCCGGACGCTCGCCACCTTCACTGCGCGGGCCACGAGCCGGACGCTCGCCACCTTCACTGCGCGGGCCACGAGCCGGACGCTCGCCACCTTCGCTGCGCGGGCCACGAGCCGGACGCTCGCCACCTTCGC
>NZ_SCOK01000067.1:0-24986 GCF_005502555.1 Pseudomonas sp. D(2018) | reverse complement strand
AGACTAACAATGCCAGCCCTGCGTCGCTGCGCTCCGACTGCCTGTCCGAATGAGCGTGGAACAGGTGTCCGGATCAGTGTGGGCTGAGTGTCCGAATGGCGTGGAATCCGCACACGGCCAACATCTTGCCGCTGTACGAGCGAGTCAGCAGTCGCTGCAAGGCTTGCACCTTGCCCCACCTGCCTTCTCGTGTTGCCTTGGCGATACGTACCTGGAGTCGTTTCACTTGCGCCTCGATCTGGCTCCAGCAGTGGGGCCAGGCTGATGCGAAGTTCGAAGGTGCACCAGTGCTTCCCGCTGCCAGAGCATGGGGTAGGAACACTGTCATCTGCTTCCCTCCGTACAACGGTTGATCAGGTTATTTCGCCATGGAAGACCGCGTGGAAGTCTGCTCGCTTTCGCGCCAGATGATGTTTCAATCTGTATTCACCCCATTACAGGGTGACCTTCGCTTTTTTCCACATTCCTTTACCCGCAGCATCAACAGCTTGCTTTACAGCTCACCTGCCGAAATCGGCAACGCTACGGGCTTACCCTGTTCCGCATGGATTTCCGAACGGGTCGGGCTCCTCGATTTCGCCGGCGGCACTACATCCACGAGGGGTTATCGGTAAGAGCCCCTGCCTGTCCGCATACCTTTTGGTTCAAGCCTGTCAGCATCTTTGGCTTGGCTGTTATGACGGCGTTTATATGAGGTTCACGTGTGTTAGCCGTTCCCGTTCATCCCTAGCGCCTCTCCGCCTTGATGCTGGTAGATTCACTCTGGCCTCGCGGTTCGACCTACCGAAATATCGGCGGTTACATTGTCCCCAGAGCTTCAGCCCCAGCTGTTACCGGCTGCGCCTGTCTGGGTAGGGAACGAGTGGTGGAACAATCGGTTCCGTCGGGCGTTAACCTGCGGAACAGAAATCCATGCGACTTTCAGGTCGCACTGCCGAAGTAATACTGGTTTCCCTTCTTCGTCTGGTGCATTTCCGGGTCGCGCTTGCCGTCCTGATTCTTGGTCGAACTCGGCGCATGGATCAGCGTGGCATCGACGATGGTGCCCTGGCGCAGCGACAGGCCCCGGTCGCCCAGGTAACCATTGATCACCGCCAGAATCCCAGCCGCCAACTCGTGCTTCTCCAGCAGGCGACGGAAGTTGAGGATGGTGGTTTCGTCCGGGATACGCTCCAAGCTCAGCCCGGCAAACTGGCGCAAGATCGTGGTCTCGTACAGCGCCTCCTCCATCGCTGGATCGCTGTAGCCGAACCAGTTCTGCATCAGATGGACGCGCAGCATCGCCATCAGCGGATACGCCGGACGACCGCCTTCACCCTTGGGGTAGTGCGGCTCGATCAGGGCAACCAAACCCTTCCACGGCACCACCTGATCCATCTCGATCAGGAACAATTCCTTACGGGTCTGCTTGCGCTTGCCGGCGTACTCGGCGTCGGCAAAAGTCATCTGCTTCATCGGGAAACTCGGGCAACGGGATCGGCGTATTTCACCAGATTCGGGAAGTCTTCTTCAGGATTTCCCTAAAGTAGGGCGTTAGGTCATAACAGTTGAGGATTCTGCATGGGCTGGTCCAACGCATCAATGCACCTCGATCTCTCCGAACCGCGATTGATTGCCAATCTGCGTAATGAGGGAGAATCCAGAAAATTCGTATTCCAGGCCAGGCCTTCAGAGGGGCAGTTCCTGATCCCCACTCGCTTCGAAAATCCTGGCTTTGCTCCTTGGACACTAAACGATTTCGGTCTGGGGTTTGGGGAGCAATGGAACAGAAAGTGCGCTAAGACTAAGCTGCTGATTTTTCGATGGCCATAGCCGCTCGGCCGTAGACGCCGCTGGTTGTGGCAGCTGATATAGTGAATAAGACTCACCGAATTTTGATCATCATTGAGCAGCTACTACTTGGGGCTGGGGTCCAGCGCCAGTTTCAAGACGTGTTCAACTAGCGGCCAGGTCTTCGCGTGTAAATACTTTCTTGACTCGTTCACGAATGCCACCTGTATCCCAACTATTCGCAGGATTCCTTCTGGTGCCCAGATGATGCTCTGGGATGGCGTAACGGCATACACTGAAGCACCACTTACACCGCCGAGATGCGGCGTATCCTTCTTGAATCCATAGGTATTTGATGCTTGCTGCCCATAGCGCAAGTACAGGTCGAACTTACTGCGATTACTGGCAACTTCGCCTTCGTACCGACCTGTGTAAATCTGGAAGAGCGCTGCCGGCCTTAAGACACCGCTGTCGTAGGAGACAGTCTCGTCTGGGTGCCCAGCAACAATGTAGGTGGTTGTCGTTGGATCAGGCGTGGCTACGTTGGCCATGGACAGGAATTGCCAGCCGGATTGAACTAACCGAAGAAAGTCGGTATCCAGCAGTTCAATGACTGCGACATCGTGTTCATCGGTATCCTTGGGATGGTAGATCGTGCCGTGACCAATGGTCACAATGTGGACGTCTTGCCCCGAGCGCTCCGGCACACCGAGGTTGTTCGGATCGATGCCTTCAAACAGGTGGCCAGCCGTCACCAAGAAGTGACGATCACTAACTTCGAAAAATGTTCCGGTGCCGAGCACACAAGTACGCTGCGCATTCTGATAGATAAGCGGAACGGTACACGAGATCAGGAAGCGCTCAATCGCTCCCATCTCCTCGTCGGTGAACTCGGCTGTGGAGCTACAACGTGCCATAGGTCCCCCTGAAATCGCACAATGCCATATTTGGCGTAACGATAGATGACCACTGCGTCGTCAGGCAGGCCGCGTTCAGTGTGAGCGCGGAAAAGTCGGAGGCGCGGCTCCTAACGTAGCGGTGGCCCTGAGATAAAGAACAGGCGATTGACATGGTATCGACAGTGATGGGGCATAATTACCTAGCGCGGTGAAAATTTTATGTAGTCACAGCTTAAGTATCGATCGTTGCTTCGCCAGTCATAAAGGTACTCTTCCTGATCAAGGTCTTTGCAGGCTACGCCAGGAAAAAAAGTTCCTTGAGGATTGGTGATGGCCTTTCGGGAAGTGTATTTCCAGAAGGTGTAGTTGCTGTTCTTCATCGTCTCTGGCTCAAATCGCGAAAGTTGGACAATGCCACAGGAACCCTCGGGTTCACTTTTCGCCACCCAAATCCCTGGGTCGTCCACGAGGCGATATCGCTCCTTAGCGGATGTTGAAAAAACGAGACATGTCCGGGTTTCTTTCTGGTGCGTTAGGCGAATAATGGTTAGGTAATTTTCCTCAGTCGGTCTTTTGCAGAACTCCAAGCCTGCCTTGCCTAGAGCAAGAGAGTCTTGCTTTGCCGCAGGTGTCAGCTCGGAAAACCCCTCCTGCCGTGGCGCTCTTTGGCGGCCCTCAATAATGTCAACAAGAGTCGCGAACATGTTGCATTGATCTGCTGGCATCTTTACACCCGAGCGGAACTCTTCACGGGCAGCCTTGAGTTTGGATTCCAGATCAGCAGAATTAGACTCCTTTCTAACTCCCATTTCGATGAGGTCGCAGTCAATTGTCGATTCATCAACCATATTGCATTTGTATTTGAGTTCGCGGACATCTTTCGCGTTATAGACTGCGCCGGTTCGAGGAAAATCCTCCGCACTTACGATGTCACTGCCAAGAAGAAATAGCGTGGCGCCAAGGATGACAAAACAGTGGTGTGGGAATCCGTTCATAGCCTAGCCCGCCATGCCAAATGACGATTTAGTGAAGCATAGCTTGTGTTCACCCCCTGACGGAGGTAACCCTCGGATCAGTGACGTCACAAGGGGGCTAGCGGCGCGGGGAGACCGTGCGCGACGGAAATAATTACAACGTAAACGTTATATAACAATCTTGATAAGCACAGGATTCAAGGGTTTGTGGACGATTGTTATATCCGACCTACGTAGACAGGGGATATCTCGGCATGGCCCCCTCTTGGCGCATCACTACGTCCACCTTGCCGGCCCAGGCTCGGTAATGCTCGCAGAACCAGCTGTACTGGAAGCCCTGCGGCTGGCTGAGTCGATACTCCTGGCAGAGCAGCGCCAGGGTCACGGGTTGTGCCGAGATAAAGGAAAATTAGGACATTCGGCTTCTAAGCTTTTGATTTTAAAATCATCCGGCGACGAAATTTCCCCCGCCCAACCAAACTTTTCAATTCGCGCCTCGTGATGCCTGCCCCAGGATCAACGAGCGGCTTGCCCGGTACTCATGCGGTACGAACCCACTTGTCAACTTGCTGCGACAATAATTGTCCTGTTTGCCCCCAGTGGCGTGAAAAATATCGATAAGTACTCTGTCATTGGTGGGCAATCCCATTTTTTGTGGAGTTATGTGCAATTATGTGAAAATTCATAATTACCAGTACGGGTGAGTGTGCGCAGGTTGACGGTGCTGCTACTTCCATACGCTAAACGCAGACCATAACCCTCACACTTCGGAGGAGATTTCTCCCGAACTGCGCACCTGGGGGGGGTGTTTCTGGTGGCCATCACGACAACCGTCACTTCTCTTGAACATAGCGCACGCCATTTTGCGGGCCGAAAGGGGTAGTTGTCAGCGCAGTCGACCACACCACAGTCCCGGCCAGCTTTCAGCCCGCTTCACATTTTTCCATCGTTGAAAAAGCTCTAGCATGGACCTTTGGGCAGTGCGGCTCACGATTGGCTTCACATTTCCTACCCAAGCCTTGATCTGAGGCACCGCCGGTTAAGGGAGGGCGTGCCGAGATAAAGCAAGATTGCCACCATCAATCGAATGACTTGATAATTAACAGGGTATGAACGCGCACGATTGCCGGTGGATGCTTGGCGCTCGCATCCACCCCCGACGACTACAATTGCTCCTGCGCAATACGCTACGGCTTTCCTGAGTGGCGTCCAGCGCTCAACCCCGCTCAGGAGATCAGGTCATGTCCGCCCTCATTGCCCAGCTCAATACGCTTTGGGCCCCGCGCCTGCTTAGTATGCTGCGAATCATCACGGCCTTCCTGTTCCTCCAGCATGGAAGCGCCAAGTTATTTGGTTTCCCGCATGTCGCATTTTTTGATGAGCTGAGCCTGTTCTCCCTGATCGGCTTTGCTGGTGTGCTGGAAGTGGTCGGTGGACTGCTGTTGGTGCTCGGCCTCTTCACGCGCCCGGTGGCCTTTATCCTGTCCGGCGAAATGGCATTTGCCTATTTCATCGGCCATGCCCCCAAGGGGGTGATCCCGCTGTTGAATGGCGGCGAACCGGCAATCCTGTTCTGCTTCATTTTTTTGTACCTGGTGGCGGCCGGCGGTGGCGCCTGGAGCCTTGACCGTCGTCTGTGCCGAGGCAAACCGGACTGCGATTGGGTCTAGGCCGGTCCAGCCAAGCGTCGTAGGGCTGGATGCCTTTCCCTGCTGGTTCCACTTGGAGGGTCATGTCACCGGAGGTGCTGATGGTGAAGCACATAGTCACTCAACCGACGGAAGTCGTGGCAGACATTACTTGTGATGTCTGTGGGCAGAGCACTCGGGCGGAGGGCTACGGGCTGCAGTACGGCACCCTCCAGGCGCGCTGGGGCTTCGGCGCTCGACATGATGGTGAGCGCCCGGCACGAGCGACGGGTCAATACGCTCTTCGATGAGCAAACCGAGAGCGTCGAGGAAGAGTTTGGACTGGTAAGTCGCGAAGATTTTTTCCGTGACAGCTGACCAGCACGACCTGCGGACGGCACAGATGTCTTGGTGGCTGACCACGCTCGGCAATATTCAGCGCTCGTGAAGAGTTAGCGCCTGGCGCAGTAGAGGTGAACGGGTTGGCAGCAGTTTGACCGTATCGACCGAGCGCCCCGCTCGTGGCGGCGTCAACTCGCGACCTAGTGAGAGCTTTCACCCCATGGCGTGACGGCTGCCGGGGCACACCAGACTACGCAAACCGCTTCCGCCTTTGCCTTCGCAGGGCGCTGGCTCTACGCCGGCAGTGTCGTAAACTCCATGCTGACTCTCGGCATTGGCCGGCCCCAAGGTTGGCCCTTTTTGACTATTAAGTAGAGCTGAGTGGTGGCTAACATCCATATACTGAAAAGTTGTTGGGGTAAGCCATGGAACTATCGATCCGCAGGGACGCCAACGCTCAGCAGGAGCGCTGGTTGGTCGAAGCAGGGACTATCCTGAAGATAAATGACGCCGGCCCGTCTTTTGTCGAAAAAGCTGTTTGAGAGGAATCATGTACAAGCTCTACGGAGTCAGGAGTTGGGGTTCCATGGCGGTCGAAGCGGTGCTCGCCCTGTGCGGCGTTCCCTTTACTGCCGTCGATGTCGAGCAAGACGCCCAGCGGCGCTTTCCGCCCTGGTTTATCGAGCTCAACCCCATGGGCCAAGTTCCAGTTCTGATGCTTCCCGACGGCAGCGTGATGACGGAAAGCGCAGCGATGACCATCTACCTCGCTGACGCTTTTCCAGACGCCCAGCTAGCGCCGGGCCTCGCCTCGCCGCTCCGCCCTCGCTACTTGCGCTGGATGGTGTTCCTTGCTGCCAATTCCTATATGACCGAAGGCCGATGGGATTTCCCTAGCGGCTACACCGACGATCCCAACGGCGCCCACGGCGTCAAGTCGGCGGCGATCCGGCTGATGGCCAAGGAATGGGACATCTTCGCCGAAGCCTTGGGCCGCGCCCCGTTCATCCTCGGTGCGGCGATGAGCGCAGCCGATATCTATGCCGCCATGATCGCCGGCTGGAGCAATAATCCGCCGGGCCTCTTCGCCAAGCATCCCAACTTGAAGGCGCTCCACGATGGTGTGACCGCCCATCCCGTCGTCGCCGCTGTTTGGAAGCGCCACGGTCTGTAGTGCGAAGGTCACGTCAGTGGAGCGGCGTGTTAACCATGTTGTTGATCATGCCGTGCCACTGCTCGGGGTGAATCGCCCCATTGTTTGTAGGTATCTTTGACTGTCTTCTTCTGGCGGATTCTGTTGAAAAAGGTGCTTCAGCCGGGAATCAGGATCGCGCCAGGCGGCACCTGCCATTCCAGCTTCCGGCAGTTGCCGGGTGGCGGTTGTGTTCCTGTTGGTGGGTCGGGATACCAGATGCGGCATTCACCTAGCGGGGGCAAGTGTCCGGCGGGCACGTCGTAACCGTGATGCGGATACGGCTCGTAGGCGTTGTATCCGTACGTCATGCAACCGGCGCACAGCAAGCAGACGAAGCAGGCCGACACTAGACGCGCGCTGCGGTATCTGCGGTATCGCACTCTTTGTCTCCCGCCTGCGATTGGTTTACTCACGGTAGGGCTTACCTGATGCACCGCTACAACTGGATCAGACCGCACCAATTCAACGACGGGCTACCGCCCGCCATGGCCGAAGAAAACCTTAACCCACTGTCCGGGATGGGTTGACCACTACACGCTCCAGCTGAAAGCGAACGGCCATTGGAATCTGCTGCTAGCTTGCCTGGCCACACCGGCGCTGTTTGTTCGCGTACATCAGCGCGTCCGCCTTCGCCAACAACTCGTCAAGACGCCTCAACTCCTGTGGCTGACAGCTGGTCACGCCGATGCTCAGCGACAACGGGTAACGACAGCGACCACTCCGGTTCAACTCGTCCACCAGCGCTTGCACACGCGCACTGATGACCTCCGGCAGTTCCCCTGCACCGATGGCCAGGACCACAAACTCGTCGCCGCCAATCCGCGCCACCACATCGGTGTCGCGAAAGCCGGCCTTCAGCACCTGCGCGGCGGCCGTAATCACCAGATCACCCGCCTCATGGCCGAAGGTATCGTTGGTACGTTTCAAACCATCCAGGTCGATGAAGAACAACAGGCTGGCCAGGTTGTTGCGACGCGCCGCCTTGAGGCCCTGCTCAGCCAGGAGGAAAAAGCTTCTGCGGTTGTGCAGCCCCGTCAATTCGTCCGTCAATGAAAGCCTGCGAATATCGTCTTCGGCGCGCTTGCGCTCGGCAATTTCGGTCACCAGGCTGGCGTTAACCGCCTCAAGCTCCTGGGTACGCTCTGCCACACGGTGCTCAAGCGCGGCGTTCAGCGCCTGCAGTTCCGCTTGCGCCTGCTCCCGGGACAGATCGACGCGGTGCAATCGGGAGGAGATTCGAACGATCACATGCGTCAGGAAGACGATGCTCAGGGTCGCCAGCAATGCCAGGGTGAAGCGGTTGTCGTAGAGACCTTGGGCCTCTCCGAACAACAACAGCACGCCGGTCGAAAACACCACAATCGGGATAGACGCCAGCATACCCCGGGCTACGGTCCCCCCCGCCGTGTCGCTGACCAGCACACGGATGAAGCCAGCCAACGGCTGTGCCGCCATGATGCCCAAACTGAGCAGCATGAACGAGGTGACGGTGTGAATCGCCATCGAGGTGTATGCGCCCACGGTGCGTAGGGTCCCGACATCGAACACGTAGCCGACCAACGCGACGAGTGCCGTCAGCAGAGTCACCAGCGCGAACGCCTGCGAGAGCCGCGGCCTTACTCCCAAGAGCAACAGGCTCACTCCGGAAGCCACGGCACACACCGCTGTTGCCGGGGCCATGCGCCCAGGATGGTTGGCGAGCTTCGTGGTCGAGTCATCGGCCATCAGCAACTGGTCTATGCCGAGGTTAACCGTAAAGGTGTACTCAATCAGTGTCAGCAAGCCCACCAGCGTCATCAACCCTGCGAGCAACTGCTTGACTAGCAGGCGCGGTTGACTTGGGGACGTCGGCAGGCCCGCCCCAAGCGCCAGGCCCGCGGCGACTAAAGTGAAGGCAGTGTTGATCATCATGGTTACCCAGCCGGGGACCACGCTCTTCAGGAAGCCAATCCCGAAGACCCAGCCGGACAGAACGGCGCCCCCCACCAGTGCCACGGAACCGGCAGCCAACCAGGCAAACGCCCGAAGGAAACGCAATCGGATATGTAACGACGGACTCAGAGTCTTTTCCATTACAGGCTACTCGCCTACGGTTGATCCGCCATTATGCAGCCAAGGCGTGTGGCGTCATTGGCGCCTTCGACAGTCGACAATGAGGCAGCAATATCAGTCGCGTGGCGGCCAGGCATCACGCGGTATTAATCGGCGAGATTGACTTGTGCTAAAGCCAATGCCAGTTGTGTGCGGCTCCGCGTATGGGATATCCGAAGGATCTGTGAGACATAGAGCTTCACCGTATTTTCGGAAAGCTCCAATTCACGAGCAATCTGGCCGTTGGTCAGGCCCATGCTGATACGTCGGGCTATCTCTATCTGCCGTAGTGAAAGCTGATCGAAAGGCGGCGGCATGGCGGTAGCCAAGCTGTGAGCTGAGGGGGCGAGCGATTTGCATCGGTACTGGTCCACTGCATCGTGGAGCTCGTCAAGTGACTCCGTCAGGTCGCGTAGCTTTCGGGTGAACCGCTGTCGCTGCGACCTGTCCTGTTGGTGCCGCTGTAGGCGTTGTGCTAAGCGACTGATAGCGAGCAACAACTGATCAGGATCGACGGGGTGTTGATGGCAATCGGCGATTCCGGCTTGCATGGCACGGGTCACCTCGCACAGCTCGGTTCGTCCGGTGAGAATAATTGCCTCAAACACCCGACTCGGTGCGCTCGCACGCCGCAACTCCTGAACTAACGCAATACCATCCATTCCGGACAGATGCAGGTCACAGAGGACGATGCCGATTTCATCGCTGTCATGGAAACGCTGGATGGCCTCTTGGCTTGAGGTACATGCGGTGCAGCGATACCCGAAATTACCGATGAGTGTCTTTAGCCTGCACACTTCCGCATGCTGCTCGCTAACTATCAACAGCGTGCAGGAATCGCACCGCTCTTCGACCGTGTCGACCATCATTTTTCACCGAGCTCTTGGCACCAATCGGCCGCTACGATCTGCCGGTTGATTGCATTGTAGATTGGCGTGCGGTGCTTCGATGCGCGCTTTCAGTTTGGCCGCGAAGTCTTTGGCGCAGCGCTCATGGGGGAGCCGCAAGTGGCGACTACCAAGGCGCACGACCCTGTCCTCTTCGCTATGGCTTGATACATGCTCAATTTTGACCGTCATATAGACTCATCTAGTACTCGCGGGTGAGAAGTGGATTTCTGCACGCTTGATCCCCAGGCGGCGGAGTTCGTGGATCAGGTCGTCCAGGTGCGAAAACGACTCGACCTGCTCGTTCTCGTCATCCACGAGGAAGAAACGTCGTCCGGCGTACTTCTTGAAGGGGCATACATAGCTAACGCAAGAAATCCACCATGGAGCCTGAAAGGACTCGGTCGACGACTGCACTTGGCAATGCTCTTCACGCTGGCCGGCTAAACAAGCACTTGGCGGGTGCTGGCGATCAGTTCGTGCACCTGGTGTTCAACATGCACTTCCGTCGGTCTTTCCGGCCCACGACCGCGCGGGCAGCGCAAGCTCGGGGTAGTCCCGAATAAGCGGCAGATCAACGGGCGCTGCTCGTAGGCCTCGCAGCCCTGCGGGCCGAGATGTACGCAGTTCCATTGCGCAAGAGCCGCGTCATGCTCGGCGTCGCTTTTCGCGGGGAGTCGTGACATTTCCTCGGACGACGCGGTTACCGGCCCGCAGCAATCGTGGCAGCCGGGCTCGCAGGCGAAAGCCGGGATCTGCCGGCGCAACTGGTCGATCTTTCGACTGGTGCAACTCATCTGGCTGGCCGACCAACGCCACTACGCGCTATCCGTGGATAGCTATGCGGTGCCTCGATCCGTTGCTTGAGTTTGGCCGCGAAATCCCGGGCGCCACGCTCGTGGCGAAACCGCACCCGGCGGACACCAAAGCGGACCGTCCAGAGCTCTTCACTCTGACTGGTCAGATGCTCGGCTTTCACTGACATGACCGTGCCACTATATCTGCCGGCGGGTCAAAAATGGATTTCCGCGTTCTTGATTCCGAGGTCGCGGAGTTCGTGGACCAGATCGTCCAGATGGACAAATGACTCGACCTCCTCGTTGTCATCGACCAGGAAAAAACTCCTTCCGGCGTCCTTCTTGAAGAACACGATCCACTCTTTGGTGTTGGTCGGATTGGCGATCACATGGGTGTCAAAGGATATCCCTTCGGCATGCCGGGCCTTCACATCGTTTCGTTTCATTCAAGTCACCACGCTAGGTCTGCGCTCGCACATTTCTACACAAAGGTCCCGACTGACTCGGCGCCGTGGCACTGAATCCACCTAGGCTGGTCTTCCCGCTGGTTCCACGGCGTCCAGGTATCTAATATTATCACTGCATGTTAATCGTATGCACATGCTCCGATTAAGGATCCACTCATGATTGCCGTACGCGAAGCGTGGAAGGCCGGTTTGTTCGGGCGGGAACATTGGGTGCGCAACCTGGTGTCCGGCGTGATTGTGGGCATCGTGGCGCTGCCCCTGGCCATGGCGTTCGCCATCGCCTCCGGGGTCAAGCCGGAGCAAGGCATCTACACCGCGATCATCGGCGGCTTGCTGGTTTCCCTGCTGGGTGGCAGTCGCCTGCAAATTGCCGGACCAACCGGCGCCTTCATCGTGATTCTCGCGGGGGTCACCGCCCAATACGGCGTGGATGGCCTGCAGCTCGCCACCATGATGGCCGGCGCCATGTTGCTCCTCCTCGGTCTCACCCGCCTCGGCGCGGTCATCAAGTTCATCCCCGATCCGGTAATCGTCGGCTTCACCGCCGGGATCGGGGTAATCATCTGGGTCGGGCAGTGGCAGGACTTTTTCGGCCTGCCCAAGGTCAGCGGTGGGCACTTCCACGAGAAGGTTTGGCACCTGCTCCAGGCGCTGCCGGACTTGCATGTCGCGACCACGCTGCTTGCAACGGCCAGTCTCGTCCTGGTCATCGCAGCGCCCAGATTGCCTAGTCTGACGCGCGTACCCGGGCCACTGGTGACAATGGTGTTCGCCACAGCGGTCCAATCGCTGTTTCACTTCGATGGAGTCGCCACCATCGGCAGCGCCTTCGGCGGCATTCCTCAAGGCCTGCCTGACGTGGTCTGGCCGCAGATCACCCTGTCACGCGTCATTGAGCTGATCGGCCCGGCGTTTGCCATTGCCATGCTCGGCGCTATCGAGTCGCTGCTGTCTGCGGTGGTCGCCGATGGTATGGCGGGGACCAAGCACGACTCCAATCAGGAGCTGATCGGTCAGGGCATCGCCAATCTGGCCGTTCCGCTGTTCGGTGGGTTCGCCGCCACGGGCGCCATTGCCCGGACCGCCACCAATATCCGCAATGGCGCCACCGGGCCGCTGGCTGGCGTGACGCATGCGCTGACCCTGGTGCTGATCATTCTATTCCTAGCTCCCCTGGCCTCGAACATTCCGCTCTGCGCTTTGGCCGCGATCCTGTTCGTCGTCGCCTACAACATGAGCGAGCTGAAGCACTTCAAGCGCATGGTGCAGCGAGCACCAAAAGCCGACGTGGCGATCCTGCTCATCACCTTCGGCCTGACCGTATTCAGCGATCTAGTGATCGCGGTGAACATCGGCGTCATTCTGGCCATGCTGCAATTCATGCGGCGCATGGCCTCGTCGGTCGAGGTGCAGCAGGTGGTCGAGGAGGAGTTGGCGAGCGAACTGCGCGCCAATGGCCAGCTCCGGCTACCGCCCGGGGTACTGGTCTATACGATCGAAGGACCGCTGTTCTTTGGCGCAGCGGAAACCTTTGAGCGGGTACTGGCGCAGACTCACACCGATCCACGTCTGTTGGTGATTCGCTTGAAGCGCGTGCCGTTCATGGACATCACTGGGTTGCAGACGCTGGAGGAAGTCATCCAGCAGTTGCACAAGCGGCAGATCGTGGTGAAGCTCTGCGAAGCGAACCGCAAGGTGCTCAGCAAGCTCGACAAGGCGGGAATCCTACAGTCCCTGGGAGCGGCGCATTACCACGATGAATTCGCCGCCGCGCTGGCGACGGATGAGGTGCCAGCAGCACCGCCTTCGCCCTAGAGCGGGCCCTTGGCCCGCTGACGGTCAAGACTCACCAAGCGTCAAGATTTGGCGTTGGCCGCCAACGTGCTCTTGGTCGCATAGGTGACGCCATGCTGGTCCAGGTAATCCCGGATCAGTTGTCGCACCACCTGCGACGGCGTCAGGTCTTGCGCGGCGCACAATTCTTCGAACGCTTTCTTCTTGTGTGGGTCGATGAGAACGGTGAGGCGGGCGGTCTTGCTTTCCATGGGATGATTGCTGATTTCAGTCGACGGATGTTAATCAAATTATAATTAACGGGCCCTGGACTGTCACTGCAGACGCCATGGGGAGGGGCAAGGTGGATCGGGCTCGCCCGGGAGCCCGATCCGGCTTGGTCACAGCGGGTAATGGGCGGGGTAAGGCAGTCGAGCGACTCCGGAGTCCACCGCCGCCTGGGCGACTGCACCGGCCACCGCGCCTAACAGTCGCGCATCCAGCGGTTTTGGGAGGATGTAGTCCGGCCCGAACTTCAGGCGATCGATGTTGAACGCGCGCAACACCTCAACCGGGGTGGGCTCCTTGGCCAACCGACGCAGCGCCTCCACGGCGGCGATCGTCATTGCCTCGTTGATCCGGGCGGCCCGGACATCCAGGGCGCCGCGGAAGATGAACGGGAAGCCCAGGACGTTGTTGACCTGATTCGGGTAGTCGGAGCGGCCGGTCGCCACGATCATGTCGTCGCGGGTTGCGTTGGCCAGTTCCGGCTTGATCTCCGGATTGGGATTCGAGCAGGCGAATATGATCGGCTTGGGTGCCATGGCCAGCAGCGCGTCCGGCGTCAGCAAGTTAGCCCCGGACAGCCCGACGAACACATCGGCGCCCTGCATGGCGTCCAACAGGGTGCGGGCGCCACCATCGTTGGCGAACTCCGCCTTGTACGGGTTGAGGCCGTCCCGACCACTGTGGATCACCCCCATGCGATCAACCATGTACAGGTTGCTCTTCTGCGCGCCAAGGCTGACCAGCAGGCGCATGCAGGCGGTGGCCGCCGCACCGGCACCCAAGCAGACGATCTTCGCGTTCTCCAGGGTTTTGCCCTGGATCTCCAGGGCATTCAGCATGCCGGCGGCGGTCACGATCGCGGTGCCGTGCTGGTCGTCATGGAACACCGGGATGTCACATTTCTCGATCAGCACCTGTTCAATCTCGAAACACTCCGGCGCCTTGATGTCTTCCAGGTTGATGCCACCAAACGTGTCGGCGATTCGCGCCACGGTATCGATGAAGGCCTGCGGGCTTTCCGCCTTGACCTCGATGTCGATCGAGTCGACGCCGGCGAAACGCTTGAACAGCAGGGCCTTGCCTTCCATCACCGGCTTGCTGGCCAGCTGCCCCAGGTCACCCAGGCCGATGATGGCAGTACCGTTGCTGATCACCGCAACCAGATTGCCCTTCCCGGTGAAGCGGTAGGCGTTCTCCAGATCTCTCGCGATCTCGCGCACCGGCTCGGCGACACCGGGGCTGTACGCCAGCGCCAACTGGGCCGCCGTATCCGCCGGTTTGCTCAGCTCGACGCTGATTTTTCAGGGTTCGGAAACTCGTGGTAATCCAGGGCAGCCTTCTTGAAGTCGGTCGTCATATGAGCCTCAGCTAGACGGTGATTACCATATGATGCTAACACTATTATAATGTCGGGCAACTGAAAGTACGGAGCAGACCGCAGCCCTGGTGGGCAAGGTCACAAGTGTTTTTTTCCCTTTGCTAGCCACCCTCGTTTAGGCCGCCCTGTGCGGCCATTTTTTGCAAAGGAGGTTGGCAGTCAGCCACCACCGTCTGCCGATAGCCGCAGCGGCGGCGCTTCTGTCGAGGAATTCGCCGGATTCTTCTCGCCGTCCACCGTCGCCAACCGTGGTGGCGGCAGAGGATTGGTTTAGCGCAGCACTAACAATGGCGTCCGAGTCGTTCGCAACATGCGCGCCGTCGAACTACCCACCAAGAGCTGTCGGAATCGTGAATGGCCATAGGCGCCCATCACCAACAGGTCAATGTGTTGCTCGGCCTGATACCGGTGCAACGCCGCTTCGACCTCCCCAGCGCGGATCGCCGTGTACACCGTAAAGCCTGCGACGGCCAGTTCATCGCACGCTGCATCAAGCTGTGCCCAATGCTCATCACTTGCGCCGCCAATCATGACCAGATGAATGGGGAGCCCCTGGAACAACGCGCTGGCAGCTAGCGTGGTCACTGCCTGACGCATCGTTGCGCTGCCGTCGAAGGCGAACAGCACGCTTTCCGGTGCGTTGAACTCCATGGGCGTCACGAGGATCAGCCGATGCATGCTGCGCACGACGCGTTCCAGCTGACTGCCCACCGCCGACGTCTGGGCTGCGTGACGCTCGCCACGCGCGCCAATCACCAACAGCTCAATCTCGTTCTCCAGTTCGTGCAGGCGTTCGACCAGGTCGCCTTCCCGTTGACGCACTTCCGGCGCGCGGATGCCCGCTGCCATCGCACGCTCGCGCGCGACGTGCAGGATCAGCCGTCCTTGCTCGAGAGCTTGCCGGTTCCGCCGCTCCTCCACGGACGCCAGCTCCTGGAGCAGGCTGTCGCGACTCCGGAGCCAGACATTGCCGCTGAGGTCGGCTTCGCTAGGGTACCGCTGCGGCTCCAGCACATGGACGAAGGACAGCGGCTTGTTCAGTCGCTGGCTTGCCCATGCCGCATAGTCACACGCCGCAGGTGTAAACTCGGAACCATCGATATACGCCATGACATCAGGCACGTCGGTACTCCTGCTGGTTGATCAGTGCACAGAAGTCCCGCTCTTCAGCAGTCGGGTGAGCTGAACACTGGCCTGCCAAACTCGTCGATGTGTAGCAGCCTGCTAAGGGCATCTTCTGCCGCTTGGATCGCGTCGGCCAGGCGGGAGAACTGCATTGCGCCGTAGACCAGGTGGAACGAGGGTTCGGCATCCATTGCCTGAGGTTGGACGGCGACGAACGCTAGGGCATGGTCACCATTCAGGCGGGCCTCGCTCCAAGCGATGTATCCAGGAAAATCTCGTTGTGGCAAAACGACCTCCCACGAGCGGTGTCTGGGCCAGAACACCACTATCGCCCCGCGACGAGCCTTTGTCCTCAATTCTGGGGACGAGGCGACTAAGGGGGAGGTACATGTTGCCGATCAGTTGTCATTGGCACCAGCGTATCTCGCCAGTGGAATATGGACGTTCAATCTCCTCGCCATCAGCTTCCACTTCAATTTGGCGAAGGTTGCCTAGCAGACTTGAGGGACCACCACTGTCCTGATGCTTTGCCACGGGGACAGAGGAGGCTAACTTGGCTATTTTTGCCCAACGCCCAATAAGTGAAAAATACGGTCCAATCCATTGATTCGACGAGTATTATTTGGCGTTAAGCGCCCTGCTCGGAGCCTCTTTAGGCCCGGAGGGGGGAGAAGCTGCAGAAAGACATTTAGTGTGTGGCTGGGCTGAGTTCTAGCCTGTCCATCGCGAGGTCGAGGTATGCGACATCGCTACGACAGGCCAATAGAGCAGTTGGCCGGGAGGATATGGCCTCTGCTCGAAGCGCTGCAGCATGTGCTTGTACTGTGCCGCTGTCTTACCCGAGGCCTGGATGTGGGCGAGATTGCCTCTCAGGCGGATTAGGTCGTTTGGGTCGCCGCCGGAGCGAAATAGGGGGCATGCCGAGATAATGGAAAAATTCGCGTAGTTGCCAGAGGTGTCCGGATCACTTGCTGAAGGCCGGTGGACCTAGCCGCCGGCGCCGCTGGCTCGGTTCTTTCTTGCGCATCGCTTTCCTGAGACGTTCGGCGGCTCAGCCAGGACGGCGGAGTCTGCCTCCCTTATGGCGTTCATCAATTTATCGCGACGGCGAGCCTTGCCCTCCATGATCTCGGCAAAGCGGCTGTCTGACTGGTGAAAGTTGCTCATCCAGACAACCTCACGGATAGGGCCGTTTTTAGTGGGTGTCACGCCGGCCGAGTTGGCATGGGCAGGGGCGCAGGACTTTCGCTACCAAGACTTTGGGCCCAGGCTTCGACCAGCAGATGAGCGACCACCCGACCAGTATCCACGTCCTCCGCCGCTTCGCGCGTCAGCTCGCGGCATCTTAGTTTGTCACTGTCATCAGTTATTCTCGTCATGCTACTTCCGCCTCACGGTGTTCATGAGACATTGGCAAAACTTCTGCACACTTGCACCTAATCGTCAGCGACCTCGGCGGCAACCTCTTGCTGGATGCCCCGGTGTTTGCTGCCATCCTCGGCACGCCAACTCACTCAGCCAGGCTGGTCTGGCTTGCGGATGGCGTCGAGGATGGAGCGCGTGTCGACCGGCTCTAGCTTGAGTGGCAGCTGCTTCAACGTGTCGGAGGTCAACCGGAGTTGCCGGATGTATAGGCGGCAGCGAGCGCACAGCCGAAGATGCAGGTACACGGCCAGTCGGGTCCGTAAGTCCACCTGGTGGTCGACGATGGCCGAGCCCAGCTCAGCCATTTCGCGGCAGTTCAGCATGTCCCGACGTCCTCGTAGCGCTCCAGCATAAGGTACATCCGCTGTCGGCCGCGGTGTAGGAGGACTCGCGTATTGACCAACGTAACCCCCAATAGTGCCGCGATCTCCGAGATGTCCAGGCCAACAAGTTCGCGCATGACCAAGACCGACTGCTGGTCACGGGGGAGCTTGTCCAGATGCTGGCGAATGCACTCTTGTAATTCCACCGCCGTCAGCAGGTCTTCCGGCGTGTCGTGATGCCATTGGGTCGGTGGAATGACCCATCTGCCGTCGCTGTTGAACCGCGTTTCGAAGGGGGAACTCGTGTCGCCGCCCCAATCGGTCCAAGGGATTTCGCGCTGACGGCGCTTTCGCAGAGTCAACGCCTCATTCACGGCGATGCGCGCCAGCCACGTGCGCAGTTTCGACCGTCCCTCAAATTGATCGAGGTTCGCAAAGGCGTTGCACCAGGTCTCTTGCGCCACGTCCTTGGCTAAATCCCGGCCCACCAAGGGGGCGGCGACGGCGATTAGGAGCTGGTGATAGGCGCGGATGGCTGTCTCGTATGCAGCGGGGTTTCCCCGCCGCAGCTCCTGGATCAGTTGCGCGTCGTCGTCCATCTGGCTTCCCCCTTGGCGATACAACTCAGCATAGCCAATGCGAAGTTGAGTCCACAGGTCCATTGCGTACACGACGCCCAACACCGAAGCGCATCCGCAGTAAGCCTACCGAGATCGCCGGGCCCTTCTGGCCCTTCAGGAAGGCACTGGTGCCACGGTTGAGGACGATCACCCATCGTTGAGGAGATGAATATAGGCTCGAAGATTGAATGTCCCGCTTGTTCCTCAATCTTGCCGGCCAGCAATACATCAGCCTTGCTTGGAAAGTGGCGGAGCAGTCGTTTGGTTTCCTTGCGGATGGCTTCGGAGAGGTCAGTGTTGCGCGACAGTTCGACGAGGAACTCGCGGGTTTGCACCACGGAGCGGGTGCGTTAGTGAGGGCGTGTTATTTGCGCCTCCGCACTGTTCCCGGCCGTCTGCGCCGGATCAGGTGCGATTCGTGTTGCCGACATCCGCCGGGGGATGACCCAGGAGTTTCAACTGCATGAGGGCCTCGACCAGACGTTCCTGAAGATTCTGCACTTGCTGGCCCTGCGAGGCTCTGGCTTCGCGCAAGCCGGTCACTTCACCTTGTAGCGTATCGCAACGTTCCCGCAAGGCACTGTTCGCCTGCTCGGCGTGCGCCCAAGCGCGCTGCCCGTCCGCCAGAGATCGCTGGCCCTGCTCCAATCGCCGCTCCAAGGCCTGCACATCCTTCTGCTGCTGGCGAGCCTCGGTCAGCAGGCGAGCGTTGTCACGGTTCAGTAGGGTCAGTTCGTCTTGCTTGACGAGCAGGGTCTGCTGCAAGTGCCGCAGCTCCACTTGCAGTTGTTGGACCTGGGCTTCATGCCGGCGCTGTTCCTGTTCACGCTGATCCTTGCTGGCCTGCCGGTAGTGTTCCAGAGCATCCCGGGCATGCTGATGCTTCTCCTCCAGCGAACGGATCTGCCCCTCGCGATCCTGCAGGCGGGTTGCCTGGTCGCGCTCCGCCTGCTGCAGCCGTGCCGCTTCGACTTCCGCCAACTGGCGTAACTGCTGTTCCTGCTGCAATCCCTGCTGCGCGACCTGTAGCTGCTCGGTGAGACCAATGCAGGACGCTTCAAGCTGCTGATTGCGGATTTCCAGCTGGTGAATCCGGTCGTTGTAACCGCGGCGTTCCTGGGCCAATTGCTCACGTTCCAGGGCCACGGCGGCACGGGCTTCGTCCTGCAGCTCCGCGGCCATCTGGGCGACGAGATTGGCCAGTTGATCACTGAGTGTCGCCGGCGCTGTCCCCCGGCCGTGATCGGCTTCTTCCAGTTCTTTCAGGTAGCGGTGGATGGTGGTCTTCGAGCCGGTATTTCCCAACTCGATCCGTACCGCGTCGATGCTCGGATGCTCGCCGCGGGCGAGGAGGGCGGTACGGGCTTTTTGCACAACCGCCTTGTTGATACCACCACGGGCCATGATGCGCTCCTACGATTTCGTATTGGTTTACATACTACGTATATACATTCTGAATACGAGGTAAATCCACCCGAATTGGAGTCATTCTTTCTGATAAAATAATGAAGTGTTATTCGATAACAGTGGCCTGTCCGGGCGCTGGATCGCCGTTTTTCGGTACGCAACGCGCGGGCATGAGCGATGAAGGATGTTGAGCGTTACCTGCAGGCCGGCACGCGGGAGAACACCCGGCGCAGCTACCAGTCCGCCGTCGAGCACTTCGAGGTGAGCTGGGGCGGCTTCCTGCCGGCCACCAGCGACAGCATCTTGCGCTACCTGGTGGACTACGCCGACACGCTGAGCCTCAGCACGCTCAAGCAGCGTTTGGCGGCCTTGGCGCAGTGGCACATCACCCAAGGCTTCCCCGATCCGACCAAGACGCCGACGGTGCGCCAGGTCCTCAAAGGCATCCGCACCCTGCACCCGGCGCCGGCCAAGCAGGCAGCGCCGCTGCAGTTGCAGCATCTGGAGCAGGCGGTTCAATGGCTGGAACTAGAAGCGGCACGCACACATCAAGCCGAAGACTTGGCGGGCTATCTGCGCTGCCGGCGGGACACGGCACTGCTGCTGATCGGTTTCTGGCGGGCCTTTCGCAGCGATGAGCTATGTCGCTTGCAGGTCGAGCACATCCAGGCCGAAGCCGGCGCCGGCATGACGCTGTTTCTGCCTTGGAGCAAGGGGGACCGGCACAACCTGGGGACCACCCACTACGCGCCCGCGTTGAAGCGCCTGTGTCCGGTGCAAGCCTATCTCGATTGGATCAGCGCGGCGGGGATCGCCCGCGGGGCGGTGTTTCGCCGGCTGGATCGCTGGGGCCACTTGAATGAGGCAGGTTTGAATCCCGGCAGCCTGATCACTTTGCTGCGGCAGATCCTCCGGCGCGCCGGCATTCCGGCCGAGCTGTATACCAGCCACTCATTGCGGCGCGGCTTCGCCACCTGGGCCACGGCGAATGGCTGGGACCTCAAAGCGCTGATGACCTACGTGGGATGGAAGGACATCAAGTCGGCGATGCGCTACATCGACCCCGCCATTTCCTTTGGCGGCTTGGCAGCCAGGCCCGCGCTGGAATCCCCTGCTGGTACTCTCGCGCAATTGCCAGCTTCTCGCTGACATCATCAGGCGCTTGGTTGTGGCATCAGCTTAACGGGGTGCCGGTGTCCGGCTTGATTGGGACAAGTCCACTCGGGCGGCACCTCCCAATTCATGGACAATCTGTGCCGCGTGACCCGCGACCGCGCGCGGACGGCGGGTACTGCGAGCAGACAGTCGAAGATGATGGTCCCGGCGTGCCGGCCAGCCAACACGAACGCATCCTGCGGCGCGGGGAGCGGCTGGACACGCAACACCCGGGCCACACTACTGCTCGCTCATGCGCTTGCCGAACGAGACGGCATAGGCCGGCGAGCGGAAGCGCAATATCGGATCATTGGTCGGTGAGATGCCATCGGCCATCACCATCGGGTCGAAGTTGATCGGTTCGCAGGCGGCGCCTTTCTGGTTCATGACCTTGGTGATGCTCAGGGTCCCAACCTGTACCTGCTTGCGGTCTTCCGGCCAGGCTTTGGTCGGATCATCCACCGGGTCGCCGGGTTGGCCGACCGCGACCCACATGTCCCAGCGTACCGGTCCCTGGGTCGCACGCTCGATCAGCCGTTGCTCGAGGAAATTCGCCGGCAGCGACTGCATCTCGGCATTGCTCAACTGCTTCTCGCCATCGGCGGGAACGAAGCGCCAGCGCACCGGGGTGGTCTCTCCCTTGGCGTTGGTGAACTTGAAGGTGTGGATGCCGAAGTAGGCACTGTTGGCGTAGCTGGGTGGTGGGTTGTGGCTGGCCAGGAACTGCCCCAAGGCACGACTGTCCGGATGGCTGGCGGCGAAAGCCTTGAGTTTTTCCGGGTCTGGCTTGCCGGTTTTCGGGTCGGGTTGCAGCGCCTGCATCTGCTCGAAGAAGGTGCGCGGAATCGATGCCCCGAAGATCGGTACGTTGAGCATGGTCATGTGCTGCAGCGCGCCGCCCGGCATACGGAACTCCAGGGCCATGCCGCGCGGACTCTTGCCGGCATCCGGTGCTTTGGGGTTGCCGCCGCCCAAGGAGAATCGGGCGACCACCGGGACCGGTTTTCCGGTGAACAGCGCCGAACCTGAGTATTGCGCACCGGCCGGCAGGCCGACGAACTCGCCCTCCGCGCAGGTGCCCTTGGTGTGGTTGCGGCGCTCGCCCTTGGTCACCCCGAAAACCTTCTCGATGGCGCCGACCACCTGGTCGGGCGCCACGGTGTTGTCAGCAGCCGCGGCGTTGACGGCGGCCCCAACCAGCAAGGCGGCCAGCAGGCCGTGCAGGAGGGGGGACTGATCGGGTTTGTGGCTCAACAGGCTGCTCCTCGGTGCGCGGGGTTCTGGAACCAACAAGCATAGACCGCTCTCCCGGGGTGAGGGGGCAGACCGGGCGTGGCGACTGGAACCGTGGCCAGCGTCGCTGGCCCGCGCGCGTCTAGATAATCGCCAGTGCCCTCATGCAGAAGGTGCCTATAAGCGGGCAGGGACAAATAAAGTGTGCTTCGCGATTGAAATCGCGCCCACAAAACGAGGCGCTCCATAGGATGTAGGGCGATGCGGGGTGGACCATGCTGTATCGATCTACCATTGGGGCCCCGACTGGGCGGTGAAGGGTGGAAATGAAAGTCGATTTCCCCCTACGGAGCCAACTTCAGTGCCGGGGTTGGTTCGACAGGAGCACATTGAGCAGGTTGTCCTGAAAATTGATGTTGCTGGTCAGGTCGGTATGGTTCTCGCACAGGAAAAACGCATAAGCGACCGGCAGAAAGCTGTCCTCATTCTGTGGCACACCCGGATCCAGCGTCTCGCGTGCCAGCAGCGACGGCTTGGTGACGCGTCCATCACCTGGCTCGATCATCAGTTCGTCGTAGGGCACACCGGGCCGGGGTGCAGAAATGTCCGCTGGGGTGAGGCGTACCGTGTCGCGCCCATCGCGCTGCTCCACCAGGAGCCGTGCAGGCGTCATGTGGCAGCCGCCACCAAACAGCACGTAGCGGATCGGCGATTCCGGCTCGGCCACGGAGAGCATCCAAGCCAAACGACGGGCGCGCTCCAGGTTATAGGCGAAATAGCGTTGCATCACCGGTGCGTCGACAGCGGCGGCCAGGCTGGGTGCATAAATAGACCAGGCCATGTTCTGCCAGGTCTTGGGGTCGAACAAATTGTCGTGGCGCGGCTTACCGTCGATGTCCACCAGCCAGGTGTTGAGCGGATGGGGAAACAGCTGGTAGCCGCTCGGAAAGGTGGCCAGGGTGCGCGGTGTAATACGCCCCAGGCCGACCTTTTCGCCACCGATGAAGGCGTGCAACGAGCTGACCGACCCCCCATTGGGTGTGCCCAGCAACACCAGATTGCGCACCTGCGGCGCACCATCCATGGTTACCCGGTGAGGCTCGCCGTCCAGCACGTCGCGGGTGCCGAAGCGCAGGTAGTAACGTGCGATCAGACCACCCATGCTGTGCGCTACGAGGTCGACCCGTAGCGCGGGATCAGCGTAGTCGCGACGCACCGCCTCGATCAGCCGATCCAGTTCTCGCACACTGTGCAAGGTGTCCTGGCGCCAGTCGTAGGACAGGACGTAGTAGCGGCGCTCGCCCTTGCGCGCCGGCGTCCCGGGTTGGGCGCGCACATAGCCACCGAATTGCGTCAACGTTTGCAGGATCGGCCGGTAAAAGTCGCGCCGTAGCGCCTGCTCGGCAATGCCCGAGGGTTCCAGTCTCGAGGGGAGCGGCCTATTCGTTTGCGGATCGATGTCGAGGGCCAGTTCCGGATAGGACGAGAACAGAATGCGCCACCAGGATCCCGGCCAGATTTCTTCGCCGCTGACCCGGTCGCGCAGACGCGTGCCGAAGGCCCCTGGAATCAAGATGACCGGCGCGGTTTCGGTCTGGGGGCTGCTGAGTTGGTAGAGCCGTTTCAAGTCGGGACGTGGTGATTCGTTGCAGCCCAACAGGCCTGCGGCAAGTACGAGCGTGGCGACCAGTTGTGCGACAGAGTGCATGAACGAAGCCTTGAGGTGCGTGCGGCTGATCATGAGGTCAAGACGGTGTCACAGGCATGCAGCCAGTCTAGCAGCCGCTGCTCCGATCCCGGTCCGGGTCTCTCCGACTTGATGGCTTCCTGTTCATAGCCAATGATCAGGAACCCCATGCAACTTCGTCCGTACCAGGCCGATCAACTCGTTCAACTTCGCCAAGGCATCAGCGCTGGCCAAAAGGGGCAGATGCTGATGAACCCTACCGGCTCCAGAAAGATCGAAGTCGCCAAAGCCATCATCTCCAACGCCGTGAAAAAGGGACGAAGGGCCTGCAGTGGCCAGCCACAGTTCTTCAAGTAGGGGTGCGCCGTGATCAATGTTGAAAAAAATAGCCATCGCCGAGCCGGACAAAGCCAAATAGGCGCGCAACGCTGAGATTCGCAGCCAGGCCCGTGAGCGCGCCACGTCCTGATGGCGGCGATGAAGGCCTGTAAACCTGTTGGCGTGACTGCGGCACTCGTCGAACTGCATCGCGGAAGCCACAGTTATCCGGACCAATTGAATGACTCTAATCGACACGCCAGGTGCCGACGGGCCTCTGGGTGCCGCTAAAACAATCCACCATCCAGCCAGCCATCACCAACTGCGTAATGAGATGGTCACCCCCACCCCCGGCGACGGCTACGCTCTCGCCGGGTACATCTCGGAGGCCATCACCATGAATACCGTTGCATTGGTGGGTGCCGATCTCGGCAAGCACAGTTTCCATCTGCACGCTCAGGATGCGACAGGTCGGGCGGTCTTTCGCAAGAAACTCTCGCGCCTGCAGATGATGCGGCTCTTCGGCAATCTGCCGGCCTGCACGGTGGTCATGGAGGCCTGTGCCGGAGCCCATTTCACGGCGCGGGTGCTCAACAAGCTCGGACATGTCGCCAAGCTGATCTCACCGCAGTTTGTCCGATCGTTCGTCAAGAGCAACAAGAACGATTTCGTGGATGCTGAGGCCATCTGCGAGGCCGCGTGTAGGCCCTCCACCCTTGTTCAGTCTTGCAAACCTGGGGGTGACCATAGATTTTTACACGGCCTGGGACGAAAGCTGCCGTTCTATCTGGGCACCTAACGATTCACTCCATGGCAGGCGTGCGCGGACTAGGGTTCTAGTTGTAGCCCATGCACAGCGAGTCCTGATATTCGGTCGTTGACACTCAGGCTGACAGGACTAGTTTTAAATATGTGGGAAAATTTCCCACGCAGCTGCATTAACTGGTCCAGAGGGATCTTGCGGAAACCGCAGCTGCTCGTTCATGCGGCAGATGGATGGCCGCGCCGGTTGGCAGGCCGCTCCAATGGGCGGCTGGTAACTCACTGGTCATTGCGTTCGATACGGAGATGACTACGCAACTCCAAGCGGAGGTGCATCATGCTGCTCAAGAAATGTTTGTTGGCTCTGGCAATTGGCGGAGTCCTGTCGGCATCGACGGTCCTGGTACCCGATTACATGGGTAGTTTCTCCAGCGTGTATGCC
>NZ_SCOK01000066.1:0-26211 GCF_005502555.1 Pseudomonas sp. D(2018) | reverse complement strand
GCCGAGGTCGGCAGCCTGAGCCTGCGCGTCACCGCCACTGACGGCAGCCTCAGCGCCACTGCCGACTTCAGCCTCAACATCGGCAACAGCAACGACGCGCCCACGGTTAGCGGTCCGGTCACGCTGGCGGCCGGTACCGAGGATGTGGCCTATACACTCACTGCCGCCGGGTTGCTGGCCCATGCCAGTGACCCGGATGCCGGCGACGTGCTTAGCGTCACCAGCGTCAGCGTCGATCCCGCCGACGGCGAGTTGGTCGATAACAATGACGGCACCTGGACCTTCACCCCGGCGCTGAACCGCAATGGCGCGGTGAGCTTTGCCGTGGTGATCGCCGATGCAGCCGGCGCTACCGTGAGTACTACGGCCAGCTTGCAGCTGGCGGCGGTCAATGACGCACCGACCCTGGCCCAGGTCATTGGCGCCCAGTCCGCCAATGAAGACAGCCCGTTCAGCTTCACGGTGCCGGCCGACGCCTTCGCCGATGTCGATGGCGATGCACTCAGCTACAGCGCCACGCTGGCTAATGGCGAGCCGCTGCCCGCCTGGCTGAGCTTCGATCCAGCCACCCGCAGCTTCAGCGGCACCCCGGGCAATGCCGAGGTCGGCAGCCTGAGCCTGCGCGTCACCGCCACCGACGGTAGCCTCAGCGCCACTGCCGACTTCAGCCTCAACATCGGCAACAGCAACGACGCGCCCACGGTTAGCGGCCCAGTCACGATGGAGGCCGGCACCGAGGATGTGGCCTACGTCCTCATCGCCGCCCAGTTGCTGGCCAACGCCAGTGATGTCGATGCCGGCGACACCCTCAGCGTGCAGAACGTCAGCGTCGACCCGGCCGACGGCGAGCTGGTGGATAACGGCGACGGCACCTGGACCTTTACCCCGGCGCTCGACCGCAATGGTCTGGTGAACTTCTCCGTGGTGATCAGCGATGCCGCCGGCGCCACAGTGAATACCTCGGCTAGCGCCTACTTCGAACCAGTCGACGATGCGCCCACGGTGGTTGCCGCGATCACGGCGCTCAGTGAGGACAGCGGTGTCAGTGCGACCGACTTCATCACCAATGTCGCTGCACAGGTCGTGAGCGGCAGCTACAGCGGCACACTCGGCGCCGACGAGACGATTCAGCTCTCAGTCGACGGGTTCAGTACCTGGGTCGTGGCGCTGACCGACCCAGCAAGCCAGACGTGGAGTGCCAGCATCATCCTCGGCATCGGCATCGGCATCGGTAGCGGCGTGCTGAGTGTGCGCACCGTCGACAGCGTCGGCAATGCCACCCATGGCAGCTCCCATGCTTATCTGCTCGACACCAGCGCCGATATCGGCGGCGACCTGGCCGTGCGAGTCGCCGACCCGCTGATCGGCGACGCCGAAAAGACCGCCGTCGGCTACAGCATTATCGGGCTCGATGCCGACACCAGCGCCACCGTCACCTTCAGCGATGGCGTCAACAGTGTCGTCGGCGTCGACGGCAGTGCCGATCTCTCGAGCCTCGCCGACGGGCCGATCAGTGTTTCGGTCGCCGCCACGGATGCGGCCGGCAACAGCGCCAGCGGCGCGCTACAACAGGCGCGAGTGCTGACCTTTGACGACGTGGCTGCCGGTGATGAGTTGACGACCCAGTACCAGTTCCTTGGTGTATCAGGAACCGGTGCAGTAGTTCTTACCTTTGCGCCATGGCCGACGCAATCCGGCGCCAATCTCGTCTACTCGTCAGACGGGTTTATGGCCTTCGACCTCGATCCGGCCATCACCGGCGACGTCGTTGCCGTCTCGGCTTACGTCTCCGGCGTGGAGAACACCGGGCTGTTCGCCTACGACGCCGGCGGCAACCTGGTCGGCCAGGCGTTGTTACCCGCTGCTGCACCGGCCAACACTTTACTGAACGTCGCCTCCTCGGGCAGTCCGATCGTCCGGGTCGAAATTCACAACGGCGGCGCGACCTTCGGCGTCGACGATCTCAGCTTCAGCACCGCCGGTAGCCTGACGCTCGATACCAGCGCCGATATTGGCGGCGATCTGGCGGTATTGCTTGACGACTGGCTCATCGGCAACGCCGAGAAGACCGCCGTCGGCTACAGCGTTACCGGACTCGACGCCGACGCCGACGCCACCGTGACGTTCAGCGACGGCGTCAACATCGTGCTGGGCGTGGATGGCGTCGCCGACCTGTCCAGCCTCGCGGATGGCGCAATCAGCGTGAAGGTCACGGCTACCGATACGGCGGGCAACAGCACGACCCGCGAACGGGGAGGCACGCAAACGCTGACGCTCGACGATGTGGCGAACGGCAATCTGGGGACTCAGTACCTTCCACGCGGCGTCGTAGCGAGCGGTGCGGTGGTCATAGAGGCCGCAAGCACTCTTTGGCCTGCCCATTCCGGCACCAGGCTGGCCTACTCGCCGACGGGGTTGATGGAGTTCGATTTCAACCCGGCCATGATCGGCAACATTTATCACCTGTCGGCTTATGTGACCGGCGTGGAGAACACCGGGCTGTTTGCCTACGACAGCGCCGGCAACCTGGTCGGCCAGTCGCTGCTATCGGTCCTCTCAGAGAGCAACACCCTGCTGACGGTGACTTCCCATGGAGCCCCGATTGTTAAATTGGCGATCCACAATGGCGGCGCGTCCTTCGCCGTTGACGATCTCAGCTTCGTCGCTTCCCCTCTTATCCTCGACACCACCGCCCCCACCGTGTCGGGTCCGGTGACCTTGCCAGAGGGCAGCGAAGACACAGCTGTAAACTTGAGTGCCGCACAACTGCTGGCCACCGCCAGCGATGCCAGCGCCCTGAGCATACAGAGTGTCAGTGTCGATCCGGCTGATGGTAGCCTCGCCGAAAACGGCGACGGCACCTGGACCTTCACTCCGGTGCTCAATCGCAACGGCGTGGCGAGTTTTGCCGTGGTGATTGTCGATGCTGCGGGTGCGGCGGTGCATACCTCGGCCAGTCTGAACCTGGCTCCCGTCAACGACGCGCCGACCCTAGCCATTGCCCTGACCGACCAAACCGCCAGCGAAGACAGCCCGTTCAGCTTCACCGTGCCGGCTGACACCTTCGCTGACGTCGATGGCGATGCACTTAGCTACAGCGCCACGCTCGCCAATGGCGACCCTCTGCCGAGCTGGCTGAGTTTTGATCCAGCGACTCGCAGTTTCAGCGGCACCCCGGGCAATGCCGAGGTGGGCAGCCTGAGCCTGCGCGTCACTGCGACCGACGGCAGCCTCAGCGCCAGCGCCGACTTCAACCTCAACATCGGCAACAGCAACGATGCGCCGGAGGTTAGCGGTCCGGTCACGCTGGCCGCCGGCACCGAGGATGTGGCCTATACGCTCACTGCCGCCGAGTTGCTGGCTCATGCCAGTGACCAAGATGCCGGCGATGTGCTCAGCGTCACCAGCGTCAGTGTCGATCCGGCCGACGGCGAACTGGTCGACAACGGCGACGGCACCTGGACCTTCACCCCGGCACTCAACCGCCATGGCGCGGTGAGCTTTGCGGTGGTCATCAGCGACGGCACGGCCAGCGTCAACACCTCGGCCAGCCTGGACCTGCAGCCGGTCAATGACGCACCGACCGGGGATGTCACCCTCTCCGGCACTGCCACCGCCGGCCAGGTACTGACCGCCGGCCAGACCCTGGCCGACGCCGACGGGCTGGGCGTCATCAGTTACCAGTGGCAAGTGTCAGTCGACGGTAACGTCTGGAGCGATATCGTCGGCGCCAACGGCGAAGCCTTCACCCTGGGCGCCGCCGAGGTCGGTAGGCTGGTGCGCATATCGGCAAACTTCACCGATGGCGGCGGCACCCTCGAATCAGTTGCCAGCGCGCCCACCGCTGCAGTCGCCGCTGCGTACAACCTGATCGAGGGCGGACCGGGGAACGATACACGGAATGGCACCGCTCTTGCCGACCAAATCCTCGGCCTGGAGGGCGACGACATCCTGTTCGGCGGCGACGGTGATGACCTGCTCGACGGCGGTGCCGGCAGCGATCTGCTGGATGGCGGCGCTGGCAGCGACAGTGCTGCCTTTGCTGGCGCAATGGACCAGTACACCTTGATCTTCGACCCGCGTGGCTATCTGGCGATACAAGCTGATGCTGGCAGCAGCGAAGCAGGGCTGGACCTGGTCGGTCGCATTGAGCAGCTGCGCTTCGCCGACGGCACCCTCACGGTCGTCGGTTCACCGGGCGGTGAGCTGCGGGTCAATAGCACCACAGTGTCCGATCAGTACCAGCCAGCAATTACCGGCCTGGCCGACGGCGGCTATGTGGTGAGCTGGATGTCGTTCGGCCAGGACGGCAACAGCTGGGGTATTTACGCCCAGCGTTACGCCGCCGATGGGGCCGCCGTGGGCGGCGAGGTGCGGGTCAACAGCACCACGCTGTCCGATCAGAGCTATCCGGCGATCAGCGGCCTGGCCGACGGCGGCTATGTGGTGAGCTGGATGTCCTGGAGCCAGGACGGCAGCAATTATGGCATCTACGTGCAGCGCTATGCGGCGGATGGCAGTGCACAGAGCGGAGAGGTGCAGGTCAACAGTACGACACTTGGGGATCGTCGGTTTCCGACGGTGACTGGCCTGAGTGACGGCGGCTATGTGGTGAGCTGGCAATCGGCAGGCCAGGACGGCAGCAGCTGGGGTATCTACGCGCAGCGCTACACCGCCGATGGCAGCGCTGTGGGCGGCGAGCTGCGAGTCAACAGCACCATGGTGTCCGCACAGCAACAGCCGACAATCAGTGGCCTGGCCGACGGTGGCTATGTGCTGAGCTGGATGTCGAATGGCCAGGACGGCAGTGGTTACGGTATTTACGCCCAGCGTTACGCCGCCGATGGGGCTGCCGTGGGCGGCGAGGTACAGGTCAATCGCACCACCCTCAATAGCCAGGAGCAGCCGACAATCAGCAGCCTGGCCGACGGCGGCTATGTGGTGAGCTGGATATCCTTCGGACAGGACGGTAGCAACGGGGGCATCTATGCCCAGCGCTATGCCTCCGATGGGGCTGCCGTGGGCGGTGAGGTGCGGGTCAATAACACCACCTTTGACAGCCAGCAACAGCCGACGATTAGTGGCCTGCTCGACGGCGGCTATGTGGTGAGCTGGGCGTCCGCCGGCCAGGACGGCAGCGGCTGGGGTATCTATGCCCAGCGTTACGCCACCAATGGCGCCGCCGTGGGTGGCGAGGTACGGGTCAACAGCACTACCCTCAATCACCAGGAGCAGCCGATGATCAGCGGCCTGGCCGACGGCGGCTATGTGGTGAGCTGGATGTCCTTCGACCAGGACGGCAGCGGCTGGGGCGTCTATGCCCAGCGTTACGATGCCAGTGGCAACCCGATCGAGAACACTCTGCTGCTCAAGGGCGACGCGGGCAACAATGTGATCCGATTGGGCAGTGGTGACGAGCGCGTGCTGGGTGGTGGTGGTAATGACAGCCTGTTCGGCGGTGATGGCCTGGATGTGGCGGTCTACCAAGGCAGTCAGCAGAATTTTGAGCTGGTCCCTCACAATCTTCATGTATGGGTGCTGACGGATCTGCAAGCTGCAGATGGCGAGGAAGACGTCGATACACTTTATGACTTCGAGGCGCTGCAATTTGCCGATGGTGTGCGTTTGCGGGCAGCCGTAGGCGAGGTGCGGATCAACAGCACCACGGCCTTGGACCAGCTCTATCCGACGATCACCTGCCTGGCCGATGGCGGCTATGTGCTGAGCTGGATGTCGCTCGGCCAGGATAGCAGCGGCTATGGCATCTATGCCCAGCGTTACACCGCCAATGGGGCCGCCATGGGCGGCGAGCTGAAGGTCAATAGCACCACGGTGTTCGATCAGATTCAGCCGATGATCACCGGCCTGGCCGACGGCGGCTATGTGCTGAGCTGGATGTCCGCTGACGGCAGCGGCTATGGTATCTATGCCCAGCGTTACGCCGCCGATGGGACCGCTGTGGGCGGCGAGATGCGAGTCAACAGCACCACGGTGTCCGATCAGAGCTATCCGACGATCAGCGGCCTCGCCAACGGCGACTATGTGGTGAGCTGGATGTCCGCTGACGGCAGCGGCGGGGGCATTTATGCCCAGCGTTACGCGGTGGATGGTAGTGCGGTGGGTGGCGAGGTGCGGGTCAACAGCACCGCGGCAGGTGACCAGAGAGACTCCACCATCATCGGCCTAGCCGGAGGCGGCTATGTGGTTAGCTGGATGTCGTTCGGTCAGGATGGTAGCAGCGGGGGTATCTATGCCCAGCGTTATACCTCCGACGGTGCGCCCCTGGGTGGCGAGGTGCGGGTCAACAGCACCACGGTGTTCGATCAGATCCAGCCGGTGATCAGCGGCCTGGGCGACGGCGGCTATGTGGTGAGCTGGATGTCCCTTAGTCAGGACGGCAGCGGTGGGGGCATTTATACCCAGCGTTACGCCGCCGACGGGACCGCCGTGGGCGGCGAGGTGCGGGTCAATAGCACCACCCTCAATAGCCAGGAGCAGCCGACGATCACCGGCCTGGCCGACGGCGGCTATGTGGTGAGCTGGATGTCCTTTGGCCAGGACGGCAACGGCTACGGCATCTATGCCCAGCGTTACGCCACCAATGGGGCTGCCGTGGGCGGCGAGGTGCGGGTCAACAGCACCACGCTGTCCGATCAGAGCTATCCGACGATCAGCGGCCTGGCCGACGGCGGCTATGTGGTGAGCTGGACGTCGCTTAACCAGGACGGCAGCGGCTGGGGCATCTACGCCCAACACTTCGATGCCAACGGCAATCCACTGATCGGTCACCTGGAATGGCAAGGCGACGCCACCGCCAATATCATCCGCAGCTCGGCCTCGGTCGACTGGTTCACCGGCGGCGCCGGCGCCGACAGTTTCCAGTTCCACCAATTGCCGGGTACGCGAGCCGATCACGTCACCGACTTCACCTCCGGATCGGACGTCCTGGCGCTGAACAGTTCTGTGTTCAACCTCAACGGCCAACCCATCGGCGCCGTATTCGCCAGCATCACCGGCGCCCAGACCGAGCAGGCCGGCGCCATGCTGCTGTTCAACCAGGGCAACCAGACGCTCTACTACGATGCCGATGGCACCGCCAACGGCAACGCGGTGGCGGTGGTGACCCTGGCCGGGGTGGCCAGTCTGGCGGCAGGTGATCTGCAACTCTATGCCTAGCAGGGCACCTGGAGCCGGAGCGAGGCCGCGCTACGGCGCTCAGAAACGCAGGCGTCCGATCAGGCCGAGCAGCTCGGTCTGACGGCTGGTGCCGGTCTTGCGGAACAGGCTGCGCAGCTGGCTGCGCACGGTATTGATCGATATGCCCAGGCGCTCGGCACAGGCTTCCGGAGTTAGTTGCTGGGCCAGCAGCAACGCCAGCTTCTGTTCCGCCGGACTGAACTGGAACAAATCCGTCAGCAGCCCCATCTGTGGCTGCTGGTCCAGCAACACCAGCAGCACAAGTGACTTGCCCGGCGTGAGCGCGAGCGGCGTGTCTTCCGGCAACGGTGTGACCAGCAATTCCAGGACGGCACCCGACTCAATGCGCAGCCAACCGGCACTGCGCCGGCCGTCCCGCCCTACAGCGCGGCGGATCAAGTGATGCAGTCGCGCGTCCTCACATCGGCTGTGCAGAAAGGCATTGCGCTCGAACAGCGGGAAGTCGTGCTGGTTCATGCGCTTCGTTGCTGCCTGGTTGCTGTAATGCACCCGGCCCTCGGCCTCCAGCACCCACAGTGGAGTCGGTTGGCTGTCCAGCACCAGGTCACGCTTGGCAATATCCACCTGCAAGTGACGGATACGCTCGAACAGGCGGCTCGCGGTGGTCAGGTGAATGGCCAGGCGCTCTAGCAAACGCTGCTGCCACTCCTCCGGCAACCGGGCGTCCGCGTTGGTCATCAGCGACAGGTACATGCGCGCCTCGATATTTTCCTGGAGCTTGAGGCAGGACAGGTTGCCCAGTCCGTAGTCGCGCTGGAATTCCTGGTGATAGACGCTGCGGTGCAGGGCTTCAACGTCGCAATGCTGAAAGTCGTGGTGCCATAGCCCTACGGCACGCTGCGGCATGTAGTACACGCCAGGGTCCAGAAAGCAGTAATAACGGTTATAGGGGGCGACCAGCGCCGGGTCGTAACGGCTGATTTCGGAAATGTTGACCTGTTCACCCCGTCCAGATTCCAGCATCAACGCGCCCTGCTGGCGGCCGGACGCCTGCAGGAGGCGCTCCAGCAGCTCCCCCCACTTGCTCTCATCCAGTACGCATTCGTAGCACAACGCCACCAGCTCATCGTACAGCTGCTGCTCATCCACCAGCGGCATGACGTCACTCCCAGCATCCAGAATCTCCGCGCCGTCCTGCATGCTGGCGCTCTGCTTTCATATGACGTATGGATCAGCGTTGTGCAACGCCGGCGGTCAGGTGCTGAGTGGTCGTGGACAGGTTTTCCAGCGGCGGCTGGGCGGCCAAAAAGACAGATACACGAGTTGAAGCCCGGGACACACCAAATTTTGTCATCGATGAGGGGTTGCAGGTTCACTTTGATTCGCTCGGTGAGCGCTTGGACTCGCCTGAACTTAATCGCTAGGGATCTGAATCAAGTCCAGGCCCTCGGATCGCAGAGGTTTACTTGAAGTGACTTTTGAACGTGCAGCTGGCTGCAGATTCAGAGGCCACATGGTGGTTGAGATTGCTTTCGACTTGGCAGGCGGAGGTCTGTATAAGGGTTCGAACCCACTCTGGGACGCCATTTTCTCGCCGCTCCGGCCACCGCTTCCTGTCGTTCAACCCTGTGCCAGTAGCCATTCCCGCGGACTCGCCCCGGTCTTGCGGCGGAACGCCCGTGCCAGCGCTGAAGGGCTTTCGTAGCCCACGGCGTCCGCCACATGGGGAATGGGCCGGCCATCGCGGAGCAGCTTCTGCGCCAGGCCCACGCGCCAATGCACGAGGTAGTCGGCCGGGGTCTGGCCGGTGACCTCGCGGAAGTGCGCGGCGAAGGCAGCGCGGGACATGTTGGCCGCGCTGGCCAGCTCGGCCACGGTCCAGGGGTGCTTCGGGTCTTCGTGCATCAGGTTCAGGGCCCTGGACAGGCGCGGGTCCGCCAGGCCCGCCAGCATGCCGGTGGCGAGGCCGCTGTGGGCCAGCAGGTGGCGCAGCAACTGGATCACCAGTAACTCGAACAGGCGATCCATCACCGCGCGGCGACCGCATTCCTCGCCGAATGCCTCGGCGAACAGCCAGTCCAGGTTGCCCGCCAGCAGCGGCAAGTCTTTCAGCGGCAGCACCAGATAGTCGGGCAGGGCGCCCGCCAGCGGATTGCCCGAGGCACCGCCGAAGGCCAGGGTGGCGCACACCAGTCGGGTGCCGTCGCGCTCGGCGGACTCCAGGCGATGTGCGTAGGGCCGGGGAAAGAAGGCCAGGGTGGGCTCCTCCAGTTTCCAATGACTGCCATCCGCCATGTGCAGGTCCGCCCGGCCCCCCTGGAGCAGGTGGACGTGGCCGCTTTGACCTTCCCGGCCGAAGGCTTCCAGGCCGCAGAAAACGCCACTGAAGAAGGTGCCGGCCTGGACGCCGAAGTGCCCCAGCAGGACGGAAAGACGGTCCATGGTCGGACTCCTGTCAAAAAACTAAAGTCTGGACGATTGGTTGCAAACTGGCGAGTTTCTGCGTCCAAAGAGGCTGGGCAGGCCCCTAAGATGGACGCCGTATCCAACAGGTATACCCATTCACAGGAGAGTCCGTCATGCCCCGTATCGCCATTGCCACCACCGAAGAAGTCTCCACCGCTGCCCGTCCGCTGCTGGACGGCGTGCAGAAAATGATCGGCTTCGTCCCCAACCTGTTCCAGACCCTGGCCCACGCACCCTCCGTGCTGTCCGGCTACCTGCAGCTTTCCCAGACGCTGTCCCGGGGTACCCTGGGTGCCCGGGAGCGGGAGCAGATCGCCCTGGCGGTTTCCGAACTCAACGGCTGCGACTACTGCCTGGCCGCCCACGGCTACTTCAGTGCCAAGGCCGGCCTTTCCGACGGCGAGATCCAGGCTGCGCGGGCCGGTGAGCTGGACGCCCTGACCCGTGTCGCCCGCCAGGTGGCCGAGAATCGTGGCGCCCTGGACGACGCCCAACTGGCGACTGCCCGTGCCGCCGGGATCTCCGACGCCAAGCTGATCGAGGTGGTGGCCCAGGTCGCGCTGATGACCCTGACCAACTACCTCAACAACCTCGCCCACACCGACGTGGACTTCCCGCCGGCCCAGTGACCCTCTACCCACGCGGGCAGGTGACTGCCCGCTCGCCAGGAGCTTCGCCATGAACGATGTGATCCTCTACACCACCCGCACCTGCCCCTACTGCGTCGCCGCCAAATCCCTGCTGCAGCGCAAGGGTGTGCTGGCCACCGAGCTGGATGTCCAGCTCGACCCGGAGCGCTTCCGGGAAATGCTCGAGCGCAGCGGCGGACGTCGCAGCGTGCCGCAGATCTTCATCGGCTCGCGCCATGTCGGGGGCTTCGACGACCTGGCGGCGCTGGAGCGGCAAGGGCAGCTCGATCCTTTGCTGGGAGGTGAGTGATACGGCTTCAGTCGAAGGCGTACTCGAGCGCCAGGCCGGCGTACCAGCTGCGCCCGGCCCCCGCCTCGTAGTAGCGCTGGTTGCCCTCGCCAATGATCACCGAGCCGACGTAGTCGCGGTCGAAGAGGTTGTCGAGCCGCAGGGTCTGGCTGAAGGTCCAGGAGCGCTGGCGCTGCTCCAGGCGCAGGTAAGCGTTGGCCAGGGCGAAGCCCGGCGCGGCGCGGGCCCGGGCGCTGTCCTCCACCTCCAGGCTGCTGCGCCACTGGCCCTCCAGGCCGGCGTCCAGGCCGCTGCGGGGCGACCAGGCCAGGGTGGCGAAAAGGGTGTGTTCGGCGATGCCGGGCATGCGCTTGCCCGACGGGATGGTTTGCCCGGCGCTGCTGAAGGACTCCGTGTAGCGGGCGTCCAGCCAGGTGTAAGCCAGCTCGACGCGCCAGTCCTGGTGCAGCGGTTGCTCCAGGCCCAGCTCCAGGCCTTGGCGGCGGGTCTCGGCGGCGTTCTGGTAGCGGGTGCGTCCGCCCAGGGACGCGGCCACCACCAGTTCGTCCTCGGTGCGGATCTCGAACAGCGCCAGCTCCAGTCGGCCATCTCGCGGCAGCAGGGCCTTGAGTCCGACTTCCAACTGACGGCTGCTGGCAGGTTGCAGGCCGAAGCCGAACCCGCCATCGGCACCGGAATAGGACAACTCGTTGAGCGTCGGCGTCTCGAAGCCCCGTGCCCAGCTGGCGTACAAGTTCAGGTCCGGCGTCAGGGCGTAGGTCAGGCCCAGGCTGGGCGTTGTCTCGCGATAGGTGACGCGGCCGCTGTCGTCACCATTGGCCAGGTAGCGGTCGTCCACTTCGAACGCCACCTCGTTGTGCCGCAGGCCCGCCAGCACCCGGAAATCGCCGCGTTCCCAAGAGAGCTGCACGTAGGGCGAGGCGCTGGTCACCTCGTCGCGTTCATCACGGCGCAGCGCCCCCTTTACCCCCAGGCTGTCGCCGATGAAGTTCTCGTAGCCCTGGCGATCGTCGTCGGACTGGTCGTAGTCGACGCCCGCGGTGGCGGTGAAACGTCCCAGGTCGGTGTCGAAGGGCTGGATCCAGCGGCTGCCGATGCCCTGGTAGTCGCGTTGGAAGTCGATCACTCCACCGGAATGCCGGGGGTTGGCCTGTACCGCCACCGGGATGGATTGGAACTGGATCACCCGCCGGGTGCCGCTGTAGAGCGTCGTCTGCCAACTGGCCTCACCGAAGCGGCGTTCCAGATTGAGGCCGCCCTGGCGCTGGTCCACGGTCTTGCGGGTGTTGAACAGCAGGGTGTTGGCCGACACCGAACGCGGGTCCTGGCGATAGGCCTGCCAGCTCAGTCCTTGCGGGTCCTGGGTGCCGTTCTGATCAAGGTCGCTATAGATCAGCGCCAAGCGCGTATCGGCGTCGGGGCGCAGGGTGAGTTTGGCGAATGTCTTGTCGATCAGCGCGGCGCTGTGGTCACGGTAGCCGTTGGTTTCGAAGTGAGAGCGGTTGACCAGGTAACCGACACGGCCGTCACCACCTTCCAGGGTCAGCCTTTCCCGCTGGGTCCCCCAGCTCCCCAGGGTGGCACCACCGGACAGGCGAGGCGGAGCTTCGCCGTCGCGGGAGAACAGTTGCACCACACCGCCGGAATTGCTGCCGTAGGTGGTCGCGAAGGGTCCGCGCAACACCTCGATATGGTCCAGCACGTCCAGGTCGAAGCTGGAGGCCTGGCCCTGGCCGTCCGGAGTCGTCGCGGGAATACCGTCGCTGAGTAACTTGATGCCGCGCACACCGAAGGCTGACCGGGCGCCGAAGCCGCGGGAGGAGAGTTGCGGCTCCTGGGCGTAGTTCTGGCGGTTCTGGATGGCCAGGCCGGGCACGCCGGAGAGCTGCTCGGAAAGGTTGATGCCGGGTTGCGCCCGTTGCACCGGGTCGACCCGGTCCACCGAGAACGGCAGGTCGAAGGCCGGTGCCCGGTAACGGCTGCCGCTGATCACCAGCGCGGGGGCTTCCAGCGGTTGTGGATCGGCCGCACTCAACTGCTCGCCACCCAGCAGGCAGAGGAGGGCGGTGTAGCGGGAAACGGTCACAGCATCGGCCATGGCGGGTGTCGTTTTGATGGCTTTTGACAGTCTTTGATCTTTCCTGAAGGTAGCATCGCGCACAGGCTGTAGGTTCCACCGGCAGGTCTGTGTCCTGCTTCGCCCATGAGTTCAATCCTGTAGGGCCCTGGCAGACGGAGCCCGGCACAGTCGAGTAACGATGGTTTGCCGGGCCGCGCTTCGCTTGACGCCAACCCTCGGGGGACTTCGTCCTCCTCTGCGAATGAATTCGCCCCCACAGCTATCGGAGCTGTCCTGGTGTACGGCTAGAATGCCTGGACTTCCCAGCTCCGAGGTTCCATCGCCATGCTCAGCGCTGAGCTCAAGGCCTTCTACATGGTCGCCCGCCTGGGCAGCATCACGCAGGCGGCGAAGAAGCTCGGCCTCAGCCAGCCCACGGTGACCACCCAGATCCGCAACCTGGAAAGCCAGTACGGCGTCGAGTTGTTCCACCGGGGCGGCCGCCGCCTGACGGTGAGCGAGGAGGGCGCGCGGTTGCTGCCCATGGTCAAGGTGCTGCTGCAGCAGGAGGCCGATATCGAGTTCTTCCTGCGTAACTGCGGGCAGATTCAGGGCACGCTGCGCATCGGCGCCACCGCGCCTTACTACATCCTCGATCTGGTGCGGGTCTTCCGTACCCGCTTTGCGCAGACGGATGTCTCCCTGGAGATCGGCAACTCCCAGCAGGTGATCGAATCCCTGGAGGAATACCGCGTCGACCTCGCTGCCTCCTCGCAGAAACTGGACGATGCCCGCCTGACCCGCATCGTCCTCGGCAGCGACCCGCTGGTGCTCGCGGTGCACCGTGAACACCCCCTGGCGCGGCGCAAGTCCGTCAGCCTGGACGATCTCAAGGGCCACTGCCTGCTGATGCGCGAATCCGGCTCCACCACGCGCCAGCTCACCGAAGACATGCTCAAGGAGGCCGGCATCTCCATCGGCCCGCTGCTGGAGATCGGCAGCCGCGAATCCATTCGCGAAGCGGTGATCCGCAACCTCGGTATCAGCATCATCGCGCGCCACGAAGTGCCGGATAACCCCGAGCTGCGGGTGATCGAACTCAAGGGCGCGCCGCACATCGACGAATACCTCTACTGCCTCAAGGAACGTCGCCAGGCGCGCTTGCCGGCGGCCTTCCTGGCCCTGGCCCGCGAAGTCTCGGAGTAGGGCGGATCACGTTTCACCGATCCACCGTCGGCATCCGCCCGGGCGCCGCTGGTGGACATGAAGAGCGATGTCCACCGTGCTCGACGCCCACCCGCCTATACCAAATCCACCAATGCCACTATCGGCGTACTTTGCCTAACCGCCATCTAGCCTTCGCAATCCCTCCCTAGCATCAACCTCGTCGAGACATGCACCTGTGCATGCCAACCGCTTAACGAGGTACCGCCATGACCCCAGCCAATCAGCACGCCACCCATATGAAGGTGCGCGATATCCACAAGCGCTTCGGCCAGTTCACCGCCCTGGGCGGGGTTTCCCTGGATATCGCCGAAGGCGAGCTGGTGTGCCTGCTGGGGCCGTCCGGTTGCGGCAAGACCACGCTGCTGCGCTGCATCGCCGGGCTGGAGCAGCAGGACAGCGGCACGCTGCACATCGGTGCGCGCGACATTTCCCGCCTGCCGCCGCAGGCCCGTGACTACGGCATCCTGTTCCAGTCCTACGCGCTGTTCCCCAACCTGACCGTCGAGCAGAACATCGGCTACGGGCTGGCCGGCAGCAGCCGCGAGCAGGCCCGCGCCCGCGTCGCCGAGATGCTGGAGCTGGTAGGGCTGGCCGGCAGCGAGAAGAAGTTCCCCGGCCAGCTGTCCGGTGGCCAGCAGCAGCGCGTGGCTCTGGCCCGTGCCCTGGCGCCGGCGCCGTCCTTGCTGTTGCTGGACGAACCCATGTCGGCCCTGGATGCCCGTGTCCGCGAACACCTGTGTACCGAGCTGCGCCAGCTGCAGAAGCGCCTTGGTATCACCACCCTGATGGTCACCCACAATCAGGACGAAGCCATGCTGATGGCCGACCGCATCGCGGTGATGAACCAGGGCCGCGTCGAACAGTACGGCACCCCGCAGGACATCTACCGCCAGCCGGCCACGCCCTTCGTCGCCGAGTTCGTCGGCCAGGGCAACTGGTTGCCTTTCGAGTCCCGCCAGAACGGCCATGCGCGTGTCGGCAGCCTCGATCTGCGCCTGCCCGAGTCGGCCAATAATGCAGCCAGCGGGCGCCTGTTCTGCCGGCCGGAAGCCATTGCCATCAACCCGTCCGAGCAGCAGGACAACCGTTTCCGCGCCCAGGTTCGGGAGATCACCTTCCTCGGCAACCGTTGCCGCATGAGCTTCGAGCTGGAGCAACTGCCGGGCCATTCGCTGCTGGCCGAGCTGGACCCAGAAAGCCTGCCGCGCCTTGGCACGCCGGATATCTGGGTGGCCTTGCCCGCCCGCAGCCTGCAGGTGTTCGCCTGAGATGGAAGCCGTGATCAAGCTGGAAAAATCCCGGGCCAAAGGCTCCCTTCGCGCCGAGTTGGGCGACCGACTCTTCGTGGCGGGTGGCAAGTACCTGATGCTGGGCTTTCTGACCCTCGCCGTGCTGCTGCCGCTACTGGCCATCTTCTGGCGTGGCTTCAGCGGCGAAGCGGGGCAAGGTGGCGGATTCGCGGCGGCCCGTGAGCTGTTCGCCAGCGCCAACTTCCACTGGTTGCTGGGCAACAGCCTGAAGGTTTCCCTCAGTGTGGCCGCCATCGTGGTGCCCACCGCCTACCTGTTCGCCTACGCCCTGCAACGCACGCTGATTCCGGCCAAGGGCCTGTGGCGTGGCATCTCCCTGCTGCCGTTGCTGGCGCCCTCGATGCTGCCGGGCATCGCGCTGATCTACCTGTTCGGCAACCAGGGCCTGTTGCGCGACTGGCTGCCGGACAACATCTACGGCTTCTGGGGCATCGTCCTGGGTGAAGCCATCTACACCTTCCCCCATGCGTTGATGGTGCTGCTCTCGGCCCTGGGCATGGCGGATGCGCGCTTGTTCGACGCCGCCGCCAGCATGGGTGCCGGTCCCTGGAAGGCCTTCCGCAGCATCACCTGGCCGGCCACCCGCCAGGCCGTGTTCGCCGCCTTCTGCCTGGTGTTCACCCTGACCATCACCGACTTCGGTGTGCCCGTGGTCGTCGGTGGCGACTATCAGGTGCTGGCGCTGGAGGCCTACAAGGCCGTCGTCGGCCAGCAGCAGTTCGGCCGTGGCGCGCTGATCGGCATGGTGCTGCTGCTGCCGGCGCTGCTCAGCTTTGGCGTCGATGCCTGGCTGCGCCGCCGACAGGGCGAGGCCATGAGCGGTCGTGCCCAGGTCTTCCACCCGGCGCCGTCGCGGGGACGTGATGCCTGCTTCCTGGCCTTGGTGCTGGTGGTCTGCGCCATCCTCCTGCTGGTGCTGGGCATGGCGGTGTATTCGTCCCTGGTGAAGTTCTGGCCCTACAACCTGTCGCTGTCCCTGCGTCATTACGCCTTCGAGGAAACCGCAGGCGGCGGCTGGCTGGCTTACCGCAACAGCCTGACCCTGGCCACCTGCACGGCGATTTTCGGCAGCGCGCTGATCTTCACCGGCGCCTACCTGATGGAAAAGACTCGTGGCCAGCAGTGGCTGAACCAGGCGCTGCGCTTCCTGAGCTTCGTGCCCATGGCGGTGCCCGGCCTGGTGCTCGGCCTCGGTTACGTGTTCTTTTTCAACCTGCCGGGCAACCCGCTGCATGCCCTCTACGGCAGCATGGCCTTGCTGGTGATCTGCTCCGTCGCGCACTTCCTCACCACTGCGCAGATGACCGCCACCACCGCGTTGCGCCAACTGGATGGCGAGTTCGAAGCCGCCGCGCTGTCGCTCAAGGCTCCGCTCTGGCGCCACTACCTGCGGGTGACGGTGCCGATCTGCCTGCCGGCGCTGCTGGACATCATCCGCTACCTGTTCGTTTCGGCCATGACCACGGTGTCCGCCGCCATCTTCCTCTACAGCCCGGACAGCATCCTCGCCGCCGTGGCGGTGCTGAACATGGACGACGCCGGTAACGTCGGCGGCGCGGCCGCCATGTCCACCCTGATCCTGCTCACCTCGGCTGCCGTATCCCTGCTGCTGGCCTGGACCTCGCGCGGTTTGCTGCGCCGGTCCCAGGCCTGGCGCCAGGGCACGCCGGCCACCGCCTGAACAACCACAACCGTAAGCCAATCCCGACAAGGAGCTTTCCATGTTCAAACGCCTCGCTCTCGCCGCCGCCGTGATGGCCGGCTTCAGCCTCCAGGCCCAGGCCGCCACCGAGCTGACCGTCTACACCGCCCTGGAAGCCGAACAACTGTCCGCCTACAAGAAGGCCTTCGAAGCGCAGAACCCGGATATCGAGATCAAGTGGGTGCGCGACTCCACCGGCATCATCACCGCCAAGCTGCTGGCCGAGAAGGATCGCCCGCAAGCCGACGCCGTCTGGGGCCTGGCTGCCTCCAGCCTGGCCATCCTCGATGCGCAAGGCATGCTGGAGAAGTACGCGCCCAAGCACCTGGAAACCATCGGCGCGAACTACCGTGACGCCGCCAACCCGCCGGCCTGGGTGGGCATGGACGTGTGGGCCGCCACCATCTGCTTCAACACCGTGGAAGCCGAGAAGCAGGGCCTGACCAAGCCCGGCAGCTGGGAAGACCTGACCAAGCCTGAGTACAAGGGCAAGATCGTGATGCCGAACCCGGCGTCCTCCGGCACCGGTTTCCTCGATGTCAGCGCCTGGCTGCAAACCTTCGGCGAGAAGCAGGGCTGGGCCTACATGGATGCCCTGCACCAGAACATCGGCCAGTACGTCCATTCCGGCTCCAAGCCGTGCAAGCTGGCCGCTGCGGGTGAGTTCCCCATCGGCATCTCCTTCGAATACCCGGCCGTGCAGCTCAAGCGCCAGGGCGCGCCGCTGGACATCGTCCTGCCCAAGGAAGGCCTGGGCTGGGAAATCGAAGCCACCGGCATCGTCAAGGACACCGACCAGATCGAGGCTGCGAAGAAGCTCGCCGACTTCTCCGCCAGCCCGGCTGCCATGGAGCTGTACAAGGAGAACTTCGCGGTACTCGCCGCCCCTGGCATCGCCAAGCCGCAGACCGAACTGCCAGCCGACTACGAGCAGCGCCTGATCAAGAACGACTTCGCCTGGGCCTCGCAGAACCGCGACCAGATCCTCGCCGAATGGCGCAAGCGCTACGACGGCAAGTCCGAGAAGCTGCCGCAGTAACTAACAGGCCCGCACTTCTTCCCACCTCACCACTTTCCCCCTCTCCCTCTGGGGCGAATAGGCACGCTTTTGGAAGCACTGCTTCCAGTGCCTATGAGCGCCTGAGCGCGAAGCGCCAGGCAGGGGCGCGGAGCGGGGCCGGGGTGAGGGAAGTGGGGTGGCACGAGCTTTCAAGGAGAACCCCATGCCCCTGCAAGACACCGATATCGCCATCGTCGGCGCCGGCATCCTCGGCCTTTCCCACGCCTACGCCGCCGCCCGGCGCGGTCTGCGCGTCAGCGTCTTCGAGCGCAGCGCCACACCGCTGGGCGCCTCGGTGCGCAACTTCGGTCAGGCCCTGGTCACTGGCCAGCCGCCGGGCCCCATGTTCGCCCTGGCCCGTGACAGCCGTGAAATCTGGGCCGACTGGGCCGAAGGCGCCGGCTTCCGGATCCGCCGCAACGGCTCCCTGTTGTTCGCCCGCACCCGCGCTGAGGAAGAGCTGCTGGAAGCCTTCTGCGAAGTGCGCGCGCCGGAGCACGGCTACCGCGTCGACCTGCTGCGTGGCGAGCGCCTGCACGACCTCTACCAGGGACAATTCAGCCACCACCGCGCGGCATTGCTCGGCCTGGACGACCAGCAGATCTATTCCCGCGAGGCCATTCCCGCGCTGGTGGACTACCTGCGCCGCGAGCATGGCGTCGAGTTCCATTTCTCCACCCTGGTGCGCGAAGTCGAACCGGGGGTTATCCACAGCACCAAGGGCAGCTGTCGCGCGGAGCAGATCGTCATCTGCTCGGGGCACGACTACCAGACGTTGCTGGCCGAACAGATCGCGCCGCTGCAACCCCAGGTGTGCCGCCTGCAGATGCTGCGGGTGCGTCCGGAGCGCGACTTCGGCCTGAACCAGGCGGTGCTCACCGGCCTCAGCTGCGTGCACTACGGCGCCTTCGCCGACCTGCCGGAAGCCGAGGCCATCCGCGAACAGATCCAGAGCCAGCAACCGGAACTGGAAGAACACGGCATCCACCTGCTGGTGAGCCCGACGCCCTACGGCGAGCTGATCGTCGGTGACTCCCACCACTACGGTGTGGATGCATCGCCCTTCAACGCCGAAGCCGTGGACGACATCATGCTGGAACTCGCCGAGCACACCCTGGGCACCCGCCTGACCGTGGTGGAGCGCTGGCAGGGCGTCTACGGCGCCCGTGGGCCGGGGCCGTTCTCGGTGCTCAAGGCAGCGCCCGGGGTGACCGCCGTGCTGATGCACAGCGGCGTCGGCATGAGCATCGGCCCGGCGCTGGGTGAGCGGACCATGGCGGGGTTGCTGGGCTGATTCGGGTAACGAATGGGTATGCCTTCTCAATCCAGCCGCTTGTGCACCCGCATGACCGCAACGGTGAGCATCACCAGGGTGAACACCAGCAGCACCACCAGCTCCAGCCAGAGGTCGGCCAGGCCTGCGCCGCGCAGCATGATGCCGCGGGTCAGGCGCAGGAAGTGGGTGAGCGGCAGGATTTCGGCGATCCACTGCGCCGCCTTCGGCATGCCGGCAAAGGGGAACATGAAGCCGGACAGCAGGATCTGCGGCAGGAAGGTGAAGAAGGCCATTTGCATGGCCTGGAACTGGCTCTGCGCCAGGGTGGAAATGAACACCCCCAGGGTCAGGCTGGCGAAGATGAATACCAGCGAGGCGCCGTAAAGCTCCAGCAGCGAACCGCGTACCGGCACGTCGAACAGCCACAGCCCCACCAGCAGGATCACCGTCACTTGCACCAGGCCGATGCCGACGAAGGGCAGCACCTTGCCCAGGGTCAGTTCCCAGGGTGACAGCGGCGTGGTGATCAGTAGTTCCATGTTGCCGCGTTCCCGCTCGCGCACCAGGGCGATGGCGGTGAACAGCACCATGGTCATGGTGAGGATCACGCCGATCAGCCCAGGCACGGTGTTCAGCGGCGCCAGGCGTTCAGGGTTGTAGAAGTTCACCACTTGCACGCCCGTGAGGCTGGGCCAGCCGGGCAGCGGGTAGGCCGCCAGTTGTCGTGCCGAGGCCTGCACCACCTGGTCGGAGCCATCCACCACCAGTTGCAGCGGCGGGCGGTCGCGGCGTTGCAGGCGGGACTCAAAATCGGGCGGGACCACCAGGGCGGCGCTGATGCTGCCTTCGCGCAGCAGCTCGTCCAGTTGTTGCGGGCTGCTGAGCTGGTAGCGGAAGTCCAGCACCTGGCTGGCGCCGAGTTCGGCCACCGCTTCGCGGGAGCGGGCGGTGTCGGCCTGGTCCAGCACGGCCGCGTGCAGGCCACGCACGTCCATGTTGATGGCGTAGCCGAAGAGCACCAGTTGCATGACGGGAATGCCGACGATCATGGCGAAGGTCAGGCGGTCGCGGCGCAATTGGCGCAGTTCCTTGAGGACGATGGCTCCCAGGCGGCGCAGGTTCATGACGACGCTCCTGCTCGCTCGTGCGGGCGGTGGGTGACGGCGACGAAGACGTCTTCGAGGTTGGCTTCGGTGGGGGTCACCTCGGCTTCGATGCCAGCGGCGGTGAGGCGTTGGGCGATGCGCTCCTGGGCATCTTCCACGGCACTGAGCACCCGCAGCGAGGCGCCGATCTGCGCCATGGCGATGACTTCTTCGGCACCTTGCAGGCAACGCTGGGCCTGGCGTGGCTGGGCGCATTCGACCAGCATCGGGCGGCCGGGCAGGGCGGCCATCAGTTCCGCCGGGCTGCCGTCGGCCACCAGGCGGCCGGCGTCGAGAATGCCCAGGCGGGTGCAGCGCTCGGCTTCATCCATGTAATGGGTGGAGACCAGCAGGGTGGTGCCGGCTTCGGCCAGCTCGAACAGCGAATCCCAGAATTCCCGGCGCGATTGTGGGTCCACCGCGCTGGTGGGTTCGTCGAGCAGCAGCAGGTCGGGTTTGTGCAGTACGGCGCCGGCCAGGGCCAGGCGTTGCTTCTGGCCGCCGCTCAGGGTCCCGGCGAGTTGCTTGCGGCGGTCGGCCAGCCAATAGCGTTCCAGCAGTTCGTCGATGCGCTGGCGCGCTTCGCGGTGGTCCAGTCCCTGGACGGTGGCGAGGAACTCCAGGTTCTCGCCCACCGTCAGGTCTTCGTAGAGGGAGAATTTCTGGGTCATGTAGCCGATGCGCCGCTTCAGTGCTTCGGCGTCCTGGGGGATGCGGCAGCCGAGCACTTCGATCTCGCCGGCGCTGGGCAGCAGCAGGCCGCAGAGCATGCGGATGGTGGTGGACTTGCCGCAGCCATTGGGACCGAGGAAACCGAACACTTCGGCGCGGTTGACGTGCAGGTTCAGCCCGTCGACGGCCGTGAGCTGGCCGAAGCGCTTGGTCAGGCCTGTGGCGCGGATCACCGCTTCAGGGTTGTTCATGGCTGACTCGCTCCGCCTGCACCGGCAGGCCCGCGGGCAGCTTGCGTGCCGCCTCGCCCTGCAATACCAGTTCGGCGCGATAGACCAGGCGGCTGGCGTCCTTGCCGGTCAGGGCGAAGTAAGGGGTGAAGCTGGACTCGCTGGCGATACTGCGTACGGTGGCGTTGAAGGGTTCGGCCACGCCTTCCACCTTCACCTTGAGCGCATCGCCGATGGCAATCTGCGGGCGCACCGAGGCCGGCACATAGACTCGGGCATAGGGCGAGTCGCCCACCAGCAGGCTGACCAGTTCGGCGTTCACGGGGGGCTGGTCACCGGGTTTGAAGGGCAGGGCGTCCACCCGGCCGGCACGGGGTGCACGCAGGCTGAGGTGTTCGCGGGTGACCTGCAGCTGTTCCAGGCGGCCCTGGGCGGCCTGGAGCAAGGCGGTGGCCTGCTCGATCTGTTCCGGGCGGGTGCCGTTGGTGAGTTCGCGCAGCTGGGCGTCGGCGTTGTTCACCGCGGCAAGGGCCTGGTCGCGCGCGGCGCGCGCGCGGTCCAGTTCGGCGATGGCCACCTGGCGGCGTTGGTAAAGGGCCGAGATGCGTTGGAAGTTGCGCTCGGCATCGGTCAGCTCCGCGCGGTTGCGGGTGAGGGTGGCGCGGGCGGCGTCCATGGTTTCGCTGCGCGCACCATTGGCGAGTTCGTCCAGTCGCGCCTTTGCCTGGCCAACATCGCCTTCGGCTTCCTTGAGGCGAGCATCGAGTCGGCGTGGGTCGAGCTCCAGCAGCAGTTGGCCTTCCTGCACCCGGTCACCTTCGGCCACGCGCCAGGCGAGGATGGTTTCCGAGGCTTCGGCAGGCAGGCCGATGCGGTCCCATTCCAGGGTGCCGAGCAAGGGTTCCCGGGCGGGGTCTTCACAGCCGCTGAGCAACACGACGGCGATCAGGCAAGGAAGCAGGCATTTCATGGCTTCACCTCCAGACCACGTTCGAGCAGGGCAAGGATGTGCTTCACCATGGCTTCGTCGCCCAGCTCCGGGCTGGCGAAAATGCCGCGCCAGATCTGTCCGGCGGCGTAGGGAAGCATCACCAGGCCGACCAGCGAGACCACCAGCAGGCGGGGGTCGATATCGGGGTTGAGGCGCCCGCCCGCCTGGGCCTTGGCGAAGCGTTCGGCCAGCAGCATGGGCACCATGGGGGCGAAACGGGACGTGAGCATTTCGCGCAGAGCGCCGCCTTCGCAGAGTATTTCGCGTACCCAGAGCGGCGGCAGCCAGGGGTTCTTGCTGAGGTTGGCGCTCATGCCGCGAACGAAGGCGCTGACCAGTTCCAGTGGATCATCGCCAGCCTGCTGCAGGCGTTCGGCCATGCCCTGGAACAGGGGCAGCAGGCGTTCTTCCACCACGGCATCTACCAGGCGTTCCTTGTTGCCGAAGTAGTAGTTGACCAGGGCGGGCGTCACGCCAGCCTGTTGGGCGATGCCACGCAGGCTGGCCGCGTGGATGCCGATATGGGCGAAGGCGTCGGTGGCAGCGTTCAGCAGGCGTTCGCGCTGGAACTGGGAATCGCCTGTGGGGCGGCCGGGGGAGCGGGGGCGGGTCACGATAACCATCTCCGGACAAGTGAAGATGGTTTATTTAAATATGCATTTAATTAATTAACAACGAGAAGCCGACGAATGCACAGGTGCCTCTAGACGACATGAAGATAGCAAGCTAATAATAAGCTTTGTATATAGCCCGCCGATTCCGACGGGCTATCTTCATTCCCTATCTGGATCACCCTTGGACCTTGCCTGTGCGCGATACCCTGCGTGCGTTCCTGGCGCCTGATATCCCGGCGCTACAATTCGCGATCAAGACCCTGCTGGGCGGCGCCATTGCGCTCTGGTGCGCGTTCCGCTTCGACCTGCAGCAGCCGCAGTGGGCGTTGATGACCGCCTTCATCGTTGCCCAGCCGCTGTCGGGGATGGTGGTGCAGAAGGGCCTGGCGCGATTGCTCGGCACCCTGGTGGGCACCGTGATGTCGGTCACGATTGTCGGGCTCTTTGCCCAGACGCCCTGGTTGTTCCTGCTGGCACTGGCCACCTGGCTGGGTATCTGCACCGCCGCCTCGACCATGATGCGTAGCGCCTGGTCTTATTCTTTCGTGCTGGCCGGCTACACGGTCGCCATCATCGGCCTGCCCGCCATCGCCCATCCGCTGACGGTGTTCGACCAGGCGGTGGCGCGCTCGACGGAGATCTGCCTTGGGATCATCTGCGCCACGGCCACCAGTGCATTGCTATGGCCGCAGCGGGTCGAGCGCCAGTTGGCCCGCCAGGCGCGGGATGCCTGGCAGTGCGGCATCCAGGCGGCGATTTCTGCCCTGAAGGGCGAGCATCAGGAGCGTCAGGGCCTGCTCGGTGTGCTGGGACGCATCGTGGCTGTCGACGCCCAGCGCGAGCACGCCTGGTTCGAGGGGCACCGCGGTCGCCAGCGCGCAGCGGCCCTGCAGGTACTTAGCCGGGACCTGCTCAGTCTTCTGCGCCTGTCCCGTGGCGTGGCGCGTCAGTGGCGGCAATTGGGTGAAGGCGAGGCGGAAGGCTTGCGGCCTTGGCTGGAAGAAGTGGAGCTGGCCCTGGCCGAGCCGGATGTGGCGCGGCTGGATGATATTCGCCAACGCCTGCTGCACGTGTCGGAGGACGAGTCATTTTCCACTGTCCAGCAATACTGCCTGGGGCGCATGGCGGTGGTGATGCGCCAGGCCGCCGAGGCGGTGGCGGCCATGTACGCGGTGGAGCGGGGCGAGGCACCGGCGGACGCGCCGCCGCCGTTGTCGACCCATCGTGATATCCAGACCGCCACCATCTACGGACTGCGCAGCGGCCTGGCTTTCCTCGGTCTGTCGGCGTTCTGGCTGGCCACCGCCTGGACCTCGGCGGTCGGGGCGTTGACCCTGACCTGCGTGATCTGCGGCCTGTTCGCCAGCCGCGAGAACGCCGAGCAGATAGGTATGCTTTTCTTGCGCGGGATCCTTTATGCGCTGCCGGTGGCCTTTGTCGTTGGCCAGGTACTCCTGCCCCAGCTCAGCGGCTTCCCGATGCTCTGCATGGCGCTGGGCGTGCCGCTGTTCTTCGGCGCGCTGGGCATGGCCAAACCGGCCCTGGGCGCTACGGCTACGTCCTTCTGCCTGCATTTCATCGTGCTTTGCGCGCCGCAGAACCTCATGCGCTTCGACGTCGGGCTGTTCTTCAACGAGGCAGTTTCCATGCTACTGGGGGTGGGCTTCGCGGTGGTCGCGTTCCGCCTGATTCCGCTGCGCAATCCCATGTGGCATGGCCGGCGCCTGCTCAAGGCGTCGCTCGCCGATCTGGCGCGCCTGACCGGCGTGCGGTTGGCCGGTGCGGAGAACTGGTTCGGTGGACGCATGGCCGACCGTCTGTTGCAACTGGCGCGGCTCTACCCGGTGCTGCCGGAGCAGAGCCGTAGTCGCTGGGACGACGGCATTGCCAGCCTGGACCTGGGCGACGAACTGCTGCATCTGCGGCGTTGCCTGGCAGCTGCGGACAGGCCGCTCGGGGTGTCGGAAGACCGCTTCCTGCGCAAGCTCGAGCGCATCCTGCTGCAAGGTCCGGCGCCCGGTCGCGCCCAGCTCCTCGATGAACCCGTCAGGGAATTGTTGGAGGCGTTGCGCGGCGCGGGACGGAGCATCGACCGTCGCCTGGCCCAGGCAGCATTGCTGCAGTTGCAGCAGAGCTGGCGGCAATGGTGTGAACAACAGGAGGCGAGCCATGGGCTTGCGTGAATGGTCCCTGGGCGGCGTGCTGCTCAGCCCCTTTCTGCTTTATGCATTGCTGGCGCTGCTGGTGACCGGCGTGCTGCGCATCGGCCTGGCGCGAGTCGGGCTGGCGCGCTGGATCTGGCACGAAGCACTGTTCGATTGTGCCCTGTATGTCTGTGTGCTGGCCGCGCTGGTTGCGCTGACCGGGCACTGGTAGAGGAGAAAAAGATGCGTTCCATGCTGCGTGTGCTGATAACTCTTTCCCTGGTCGTGGTGGCCCTGGTGGCCGGCTATGGCCTCTGGCAGCACTACATGCTTGCACCCTGGACCCGGGACGCGCGGGTCCGCGCCGACGTGGTGGTGATATCGCCGGATGTGTCCGGTTGGGTGATGGACCTCAAGGTCCAGGACAACCAGCAGGTGAAGGCCGGTGACTTGCTGCTTTCCGTTGACCGCGAGCGCTATGTGGCGGCGATGGAAAAGGCCCGCGCCGTGGCCGATACGCGTCAACACCAGTTGCGCCTTCGCGAGCACGAGGCCTCCCGCCGCCAGCACCTCGGCCCCCAGGCCATCAGCGCGGAACTGCGCGAGAACGCCCTGATCACGGCGGAGGTCGCCCGTGCCGAATTCCGCGAGGCCCAGGCTGAACTCAAGGTGGCCGAACTGAACCTCGCTCGCAGCGAACTGCGCGCGCCGCGCAACGGGCAGGTGACCAACTTGCGCCTGGCCCAGGGCAACTACGTGAGTGCCGGTCAGCCGGTCATGGCGCTGGTGGACGACGGCTCGTTCTATGTCCAGGCCTACTTCGAGGAAACCAAGCTGCCGCGCATCAAGGTCGGCGCACCGGTGAAAGTCTGGCTGATGAGTGCCGGCGAACCCCTCGCCGGCAAGGTGGAAAGCATCAGCCGTGGCATCACCGACCGCAATGCGATTCCGGATACCCAACTGCTGGCCAATGTCGAACCCACCTTCAACTGGGTGCGCCTGGCCCAGCGGATTCCAGTGCGGATCAAACTGGACAAGGTGCCGGAGGACGTGATCCTGAGCGCCGGGATGACAGCCAGCGTGACGGTGGAGGAGTAGGGCAGGCCTTCGGCCTGCCTGGCGAATGAATTGGCTATGTCTGCGTTAGCTGTTGCAACGTTGAGTGAAGCCCTCTAGTCCGGCACCTCCAGGCCTCCGTGCCAATCCTCCCCCCTCATC
>NZ_SCOK01000065.1:0-26425 GCF_005502555.1 Pseudomonas sp. D(2018) | reverse complement strand
AGACTAACAATGCCAGCCCTGCGTCGCTGCGCTCCGACTGCCTGTCCGAATGAGCGTGGAACAGGTGTCCGGATCAGTGTGGGCTGAGTGTCCGAATGGCGTGGAATCCGCACCCTGCCGCAGACGAATACCTCTCAGCGCCGCTTCAGGCGAAACACCGGTTCATGCAGACTATCCAGCCCGCGAGAGGCGAACTTCCAGTTTTTCTCCAGTACGTCGCAGCGCTCAAGCATGTCCACCTCCCAGCCGGCCTCCAAATGCCGGCGCACTTCGGCTTCGGGCACCGAGAACGGCGGCCCTTCCAGGCGCGCCTGCTCGTAGTCCAGCGTGACCATCAGCCCTTCGCAGCAGGCCGGCAGGATGCTTTGCAGATGAGCCACGTAGTCATCACGCATGGCAGGCGGCAGTGCGATCAGTGCAGCGCGATCGTAAAGCGCCTGGCACTGGGCGACATCAGCATGGGTGACGGCGAAGAAATCGCCCTGAAGAATCTCGATGGCACCCGCGCTGTAGCGGCGCAGCACGCCCTGTTGCGACACCTCGGGCACCAACCCCTGCTCGGCGAAGAAATCCTCCACCGCACGCTCGGCCAGTTCCACGCCCAGCACCCGATGGCCCTGCCCTGCCAACCAGACCAGATCCAGGGTCTTGCCACAGAGCGGCACCAGCACCTGGCACCCCTGCGGCAGTCCGAGGCGCGGCCAGTAACGCTCCAGATAAGAATTCACTTCGCGCTGGTGGAAGCCGATCTGGTTCTGCGACCAGCGCGCCTGCCAGAATTGCTCGTCCATGATTCCTCCATCAATTCGATCAAATAGCCCAATAATTTATGCTGGAAGTCGATATATCCAGCCCGGATGATGCCGGAATCCTACCGGAGGAAATCCGAAATGCTACCCAGCCTTTACATCTCCCACGGCTCCCCCATGCTCGCCCTTGAGCCCGGCGAAAGCGGCCCCGCGCTCAAGGCCCTGGCCGAGGCACTGCCACGCCCCCAAGCGATCCTGGTGGTTTCTGCACACTGGGAAAGCAGCCAGTTGCTGCTCAGCGGTAACGCACACCCGGAAACCTGGCACGACTTCCATGGGTTCCCGCCACCACTCTACGCCGTGCAGTACCCGGCGCCCGGCGCGCCCGAACTGGCGGAGAAAATCGCTGGACTACTGACCGAGGCCGGCCTTCCCGCAGGCATCGACCCGGAACGCCCTTTTGATCACGGCACCTGGGTACCGCTGTCGTTGATGTATCCGCAGGCCGATGTACCCGTGATTCAATTATCCCTTCCCAGTCGACTCGGCCCGGCCTTCCAGACTCTCGTCGGCCAGGCTCTGTCCGGCCTGCGCCAACATGGCGTCTTGCTGGTCGGCTCCGGCAGTATCACCCACAACCTGGGCGAACTGGACTGGCATGCCGGTCCGGAAGTCGTCACGCCCTGGGCCAAGGAGTTTCGCGACTGGATGGTGGAGCGTCTTGAGGCCAACGACGAAGCCGCTCTACACGACTACCGCCGCCAGGCCCCCCATGCCGCGCGCAATCACCCACGGGACGAACACCTGCTACCGCTCTATTTCGCCCGAGGCGCCGGCGAACATTTCAGCCTGGTGCACAGAGGATTCACCCTGGGGGCGCTGGGGATGGATATCTACCGCTTCGATTGAGCAGCAACGACAGAGACTACCCATCGACCGGACACAAAAAAGCCTCGCAATGCGAGGCTTTTTCATTTACCGGGTGTATCAGTCTTCGCGATAGCGACGCAGCTTAAGCTGCTTACCCGCCACACGCGTGTCCTTCAGCTTGCCCAGCAGACGCTCGAGGCCCTCTTCCGGCAGCTCGATCAGACTGAAGGTTTCGCGGATCTGGATGCGACCGATGGCCTCTCGAGCAATACCGCCCTCATTGAGGATGGCGCCCAGCAGGTTCTTGGCGGCAATGCCGTCGCGGGTACCCAGGGCAGTGCGGCAGCGTACGCGGCCTTCTGCCAGCGGCATGGGCGCACGGCGCTCGCGGTATTCACCACGCTCACTGCGCTCACCGCCGTCACGCTCACGACGCTCGCGGGGCTGGGCGCTCGGCACCAGCGGCTGCTCACGCTCCACGTCGGCCAGGTTCAGCGCCTGGCCATTGGTGGCGCGCTGCAGCAGTGCGGCAGCCAGGGCACGCGGAGTGCAACCGATGTCGGTAACCAGGCGGTCCAGCAGATCGCCGTACTTGGCATCGGCGTCCGCCACCAGCGGGCTGAGGCTGTTAGTCAGCTTCTTGATGCGTGCGTCCAGCACTTGCTGGGCGTTGGGCAGGCGCACCTCGGCCACCTTCTGGCCGGTCACACGCTCGATCACTTGCAGCATGCGACGCTCACGCGGGGTGACCAACAGCAGCGCGCGGCCATCGCGGCCGGCACGACCGGTACGGCCGATACGGTGCACGTAGGATTCCGGGTCGTACGGCATGTCCACGTTGAATACGTGGGTGATGCGCGGCACGTCGATACCACGGGCGGCCACGTCGGTGGCGACCACGATGTCCAGACGGCCATCCTTCAGGGACTCGATGACGCGCTCGCGCTGGTTCTGGGCGATGTCGCCGTTCAGTGCTGCGGCCTTGTAGCCCTTGGCCTCCAGCGCGCTGGCCAGGTCCAGGGTGGCCTGCTTGGTACGCACGAAAGCGATCAGCGCGTCGAATTCCTCGACTTCCAGCAGACGCAGCACAGCAGCAGTCTTCTGGTCAGCATGGACCATCAGGTGAGCCTGCTCGATGCGCGCGACGGTCTGGGTCTTGGCGGCGATCTTGACGTGCTGCGGGTTCCTCAGGTGACGCTCGGCGATCGAACGGATCGACGGCGGCAAGGTCGCGGAGAACAGCACGCTCTGGCGGCTTTCCGGGAGCGCTTCGAAGATCACTTCGAGGTCATCCATGAAGCCGAGCTTGAGCATTTCGTCCGCTTCGTCGAGCACCAGCTGCTGCACGGTAGCGAGCACTTTGTCGTCGCGACGCAGGTGGTCGCACAGACGGCCGGGGGTAGCCACGATCACCTGGGCACCCTGGCGCAGGGCCTTGAGCTGCGGACCCATGGGCGCGCCGCCGTAGACGGCGACCACGTTCAGGCCGGGCATCTGCTTGGCGTAGGTTTCAAAAGCGGTGGCGACTTGCAGTGCGAGCTCGCGGGTCGGTGCCAGGATCAGCGCCTGCGGCTCTCGTTTGGCCGGATCGATGCGCGACAGGATCGGCAGCGCGAAGGCTGCAGTCTTGCCGGTACCGGTCTGGGCCTGGCCAATCATGTCGTGACCGGCGAGGATCACCGGAATCGATTGGGCCTGGATGGGGGACGGCTCTTCATAGCCAACCGCAGTAATTGCGGCCAGTACATTGGGATGAATGCCGAGCGCGGCGAAAGTGCCGAGTTCCTGGGTCATGGGTCTGCCTCGTGTGCATCCGCAAAGACCCTTGTTCCATGGCTGCACATGCCGTGAAGGACCTTGTGGGTCACCCTGGCAGCCTGGTAGAGAATTTGCGTGATCGCTTTATTGGGAATGGATGAAACGTCAAGGGTAGTCCGCACGGCGGACTTGCAGCCGAAGGCAAAGCGCCTCGGGGAAAACGCAGTACTTGATCGGGGCCGTCAGTTGGCCGGCGCGCATCATACAGGAAATTTCTGGCACGCGTGCAGCTTTTTCGACACCTTTTCTTCCTCCCCGCCAGACGGCGCAAGCCTATGGACAAGCCTGCAGCGCGGGTCTATATCCCACGTGCCCACCCGCCATTCCCACGAAGGAAAGCCATCCATGTCCACCAGCTCTGCCGGCTGCGTCAGCCGTGAAAAGCACGGCCATATCATGCTGATCGGCCTTGATCGAACGTCCAAACGCAATGCCTTCGACCAGGCGATGCTGGACGACCTGGTACTGGCCCTGGGCGAGTACGAACGGGACGACAATGTGCGCTGCGCGCTGATCTTTGCCCACGGCGAAAACTTCACCGCCGGGCTGGACCTGGCCAGTGTCGGTGACACCTTCAGGCAGGGCTGGCAGCTACCGACAGGCGCCATCGACCCCTGGGGCACCTTCGGCGGCCCACGCCTGACCAAGCCGCTGATGGTCGCGGTGCAAGGCTACTGCTACACCATCGGCATCGAACTGATGCTGGCGGCCGACATCAATCTCTGCGCCAGCAACACCCGGTTCGCCCAGATGGAAGTGCAGCGGGGCATTTTCCCCTTTGCCGGGGCCACCCTCCGCCTGCACCAGATAGCCGGCTGGGGCAACGCCATGCGCTGGCTGCTCACCGGAGACGAATTCGATGCCCACGAGGCGTATCGCCTGGGCCTGGTCCAGGAGGTTCTGGCCAGTGAGGACTTGCTGCCACGGGCCATCTGGCTGGCGGAACGGGTAGCCGCCCAGGCGCCCCTGGGGATCAGGGCCACCCTGGCTTCCGCCCACCAGACGCTGGATGAGGGGGAAAAGGCCGCCGCCGCAGCCCTTCCTGCCATGGCGCAGCAACTACTGAATACCGAGGATGCAAAGGAAGGTCTGCGGGCGATGCTGGAAAGGCGGGATGGGCACTTCAAGGGGAAATAGCCGGTTCCGCCGCAGGGGCGCGCTCTTTCGCCCCTACGGCGTTGTCACCCCGCCCACGCAAGCGCTCAACTCGCCGGCCGCACCACGTCCAGCAGCGACTGCAGCGAATAGCCCAGGCTTGGCGCCAGGGTATCAGCCTTGGCCTTGAGGGCCTCACGATCCAGCACCTGGTCCAGGTCGGCGGGCACGAAGAGCACCACGTTGCCCTCCTTCACCGGGCACTCCCAGTAATGACGATGGAAGAGTCCGCGCAGCAGGGCTGCGCCAAGCGGCTTGCCGTCTTCCGCGGCCCACTGGTTGATTACCAGCCAGCCTCCGGGACTGAGGCGTTTCTGGCAGGCCCCCAGGAAATTCCAGGCCAGGTGACCAACGCCTGGCCCCTGGTCGGTGTAGAGGTCGACGAAGATCAGGTCGGCAGGCTCAGTACTACCCAGCAGCTCCAGTGCATCGCCGATGCGTACGTAGAGGCGCGGGTCATCGGTCAGCCCCAGGTACTCCATCGCCAGGCGCGGTACGTCCGGACGCAGCTCGATCACTTCCACATCTTCCAGCGGCAGGAATTTCAGGCAGGCCTGGGTCAGGGTGCCGGCACCCAGGCCGAGGAACAGTGCGTTCTCCGGCGCCGGATGGCACAGCGCCCCAAGCAGCATGGCACGGGTGTAGTCGTACTCCAGCCAGGCGGGATCGGCGGTGAAGACGCAGCTCTGCTCGACCGCCTCACCAAACTCGAGGATGCGGTAGGGACCGACCTCGTAGACGCGGATCACGCCGAAATCATCATGCACTTCCGCGAGCAGGCGCTCCTCGGACATCAAGTCATCACTCCTTCAAGGCCGGCGCTGACAATTCGCACCAACCCGGCGCTACACCGGCGCCTATTGCCATTGAAGCCGGAGCCCATGCTCCCGGCATAATCCAGACCGCGCGCCCCAGGGGGCGAAAACCGCACAAGAATAACAGCGCAGAGGTCGAACCCAGCATGTACGCCATCATCGGCGCCGGCCCCATGGGCCTGTGCAGCGCCCGCCAGTTGCAGAAGTACGGTATTCCCTTCGTCGGCTTCGAGCTGCACGACAATGTGGGCGGACTCTGGGACATCGACAATCCCCACAGCACCATGTACGACTCCGCGCACCTGATCTCCTCCAAGCACACCACCGAGTTCAGCGAGTTCCCCATGGCCAGCGAGGTGGCGCCCTATCCGCACCACAGCGAGATGCGCCGCTACTTCCGCGACTACGCCCGGCATTTCGGTCTCGACTCGCATTACCAGTTCAATACCCGCGTAGTCAGCCTGGAGCGCCAGGCCAAGGGCTGGAAGCTGACCAGCGAGCAGAACGGCCAGACCCGCGAATGGCAGTTCGACGGCGTACTCATCGCCAACGGCACCTTGCACAAACCCAATCGTCCTAACCTGCCCGGCCAGTTCGAGGGTGAACTGCTGCATTCGGCGGACTACCGTTCCCCGGCGATCTTCGAAGGCAAGCGCGTCCTGCTGGTGGGTTGCGGCAACTCGGCATGCGACATCGCCGTAGACGCCGTGCACCGCGCCCGCTCGGTGGACCTCTCGGTACGCCGCGGCTATTACTTCCTGCCCAAGTTCCTGCTGGGCCGCCCCATCGACACCTTCGGCGGTGCCATCCGCCTGCCGCGACCGTTCAAACAGCGCCTGGATGCCGCACTGGTGCGCGCACTGATCGGCAAACCCTCCGACTACGGCCTGCCGGACCCGGATTACAAGCTGTACGAATCCCATCCGGTGGTGAACTCCCTGGTCCTGCATCACCTCGGCCATGGCGATATCAAGCCGCGCCCGGACATCACCGGCGTAGACGGTCGCCGCGTGACCTTCAGCGACGGGCGTCAGGCCGAGTACGACCTGATCCTGCAGGCCACCGGCTACAAGCTGGACTACCCCTTCATCGAACGCAGCGAGCTGAACTGGCCTGAACGCGCTGGCGCCCCGCAGCTTTACCTGAACATTTTCCATCCCGAGTACGACGACCTCTTCATGATGGGCATGGTCGAAGCCTCGGGCCTGGGTTGGCAGGGCCGCGCCGAACAGGCCGAACTGGTCGCCCTGTACATTCGCCAGCACCAGGCCGGCAGCCCGGCGGCCAGATCCTTCCAGCGACTCAAGCGCGAACGCGCCGCCCTGCGCCTGGACGGCGGCTACCAGTACCTGGAACTCGAACGCATGGCCTACTACGTACACAAGGACAGCTACCGCGCGAGCGTTGCCCGGCACAGCGCCGAGCTGCGCAAGGAGCTGGCCTCCGGTGGCGAAGTCATGACTGCCCACGGTATGGCCTGACGCGGAGACAAATGATGGCAGTGGTCCTGATCACCGGCGCCGCCAGCGGCCTCGGCTGGGAGTTGGCGCGCGCCAGCCACGCACGCGGCGACACCCTGCTGCTGACCGACCTGGACGCCAGCGGCCTGGCCGTACGGGTCGCCGAACTGGGCGACGAGCGAGTCCTCGGCATAGCGGGCGACATCACGGACGGTGGCGTCCATAGGCAACTCGTCGAAGCGTGCCGCCTGCGCTTCGGCCGCCTCGACCTGTTGATCAACAACGCTGGCATCACCCACCGCTCACCCACCCTACGCACCGAGCCGCAGGTGCTGCGCCGGGTGATGGCGGTGGACTACCACGCGCCGCTGGAACTGACCCTGGCCACCCTGCCACTGCTGCGCGAAAGCGGTGGCCAGGTGGTTGCCATCGGCTCGATGGCGGGCTGGATGCCGGTGCTCGGACGCGCGGGTTACTGCGCCGCCAAGAGCGCCCTGACCCAGGCCTTCGAAGTGCTGCGCGCGGAAATCGCCCGTGACGGCGTGGGCCTGCTGATGGTTTATCCGAGCTTTCTCGATACCCCCATCGAGCGCAACGCCCTCGGCGGCGACGGACGCCCGGCACAACACGCGCGCTCGACCATCGGCAAGGTACGCCGCGCCGACTGGATGGCTGGCGAAATCCTCAAGGCCGTCGACCGCCGCGACCAGAGGCTGTTCCCTGATCGCGGCAGTTGGCTCGCCAGCCTGTTGTGGCGGTTGGCACCGGCCTTCTACCACCGGCAGATGAGCCGACGCTTCGCCGGGGACCTGGGGTGATGGAAACCGCCTGGCTGGCATTGGGTGGGTTCATTCTCCTGGCCTACACACTGGAAGCCATCACCGGCTTCGGCAGCACCATCGTCGCCCTGTCGCTGGGCGCCCTGCTGCTGCCGATCCATGATCTGCTGCCTGTGCTGGTACCGCTGAACATCCTCATGAGCGGCTTTCTCGCCTGGCGCCATCGACACCTGGTGCAGTGGCGCCTGCTGCTGGGGACCGTCCTGCCCGGCATGCTCATCGGCACGCTGGTCGGCTATGGCCTGCGGCCCTGGCTGGAAGACGGCGCGATGAAACTGGGTTTTGGCGTGCTGATCCTCTGGTTCGCCCTGCGCGAACTGCTGCGCAGCCGGCCACGGGGCCATTCACCGTCCTGGATGACACGGCTGCAAACCGGCGCTGCGGGCATCAGCCATGGCCTGTTCGCCTCGGGCGGGCCGCTACTGGTGCATGCCCTGGCCGGCACCAAGCTGGACAAGACGCGGCTGCGCGCCACGCTGCTGTGCGTCTGGTTCGGCCTGAACAGCCTGCTCACCCTGGCGTTCCTGCTGGACGGCAGCCTGGCCCCGGCGCTGCCCCGAGTCGCAACCTATGCGCCGTTGCTCATCCTCGGCGTGGCGGCCGGGGAGTATCTGCACAAACGCCTGGCCGAAAGGCATTTCCGCACCGCCATCCACCTGCTGCTCTGCCTCTGCGGCGCGTTGCTCTGCTACCGCGCCTAGCGCTGCTTTCGGGCCTTTCGGTTACCATGGCTCATCTACCGCAAGCAGCCGTATCGAGACCCTGATGAGCAGCCAAGAATGGAGCCCTGAAAGCTGGAGGGACAAACCCATCCAGCAACAGCCCGAGTACCCGGACGCCGCCAAGCTGGCACATGTCGAGCAGACGCTGGCAAGCTACCCGCCGCTGGTGTTCGCTGGCGAAGCGCGCGAGCTGCGCCGGCAGTTCGCCGAGGTCACCGAAGGCCGCGCCTTCCTGCTCCAGGGCGGCGATTGTGCGGAAAGTTTCGCCGAGTTCTCCGCCGCGAAGATCCGCGACACCTTCAAGGTGCTGCTGCAAATGGCCATCGTCATGACCTTCGCCGCCGGTTGCCCGGTGGTGAAGGTGGGCCGCATGGCTGGCCAGTTCGCCAAGCCGCGCTCCTCCGGCAACGAAACCCAGGGCGACATCACCCTGCCCGCCTACCGGGGCGACATCGTCAACGGCATCGGCTTCGACGCCGCCAGCCGCATACCGGACCCGGAACGCCTGCTGCAGGCCTACCACCAGGCCACCGCCACCCTCAACCTGCTGCGCGCCTTCGCCCAGGGCGGTTTCGCCGACGTGCACCAAGTGCATCAGTGGAACCTCGACTTCATCGCCAACTCGGCACTGACCGAAAAGTACAGCCAACTGGCGGGTCGCATCGACGAGTCCCTGGCGTTCATGCGTGCCTGCGGCCTGGACAGCGCGCCGCAACTGCGCGAAGCCAGCTTCTTTACCGCCCACGAAGCCCTGCTGCTGAACTACGAACAAGCCTTTGTGCGCCGCGACAGCCTCACCGGCAGCTGGTACGACTGCTCCGCGCACATGCTCTGGATCGGCGACCGCACCCGCCAGCTGGATGGGGCCCATGTGGAGTTCTTGCGTGGCGTCGGCAACCCCATCGGGGTCAAGGTCGGGCCGAGCATGGACAGCGAGGAGCTGATCCGCCTGATCGACATCCTCAACCCGGACAACGACCCCGGCCGCCTCAACCTGATCGTGCGCATGGGCGCAGAAAAGGTCGGCGAGCACCTGCCGCGCCTGATCCGCACCGTCGAACGTGAAGGCCGCAAAGTGCTGTGGAGCTCCGACCCGATGCACGGCAACACCATCAAGGCCTCCAGCGGCTACAAGACCCGCGACTTCGCCAGCATCCTCGGCGAGGTGAAGCAGTTCTTCGATGTGCACCAGGCCGAAGGCAGCCACGCCGGCGGCATCCACATCGAAATGACCGGACAGAACGTCACCGAATGCATCGGCGGTGCCCGCCCCATCACCGAAGACGGCCTCTCCGACCGCTACCACACCCACTGCGACCCGCGCCTGAACGCCGACCAGTCCCTGGAACTGGCCTTCCTGATCGCCGAGACGCTGAAGCAGATACGCCGCTAGGACTGCGCTTTTCCTGTTGGGGGCCAATTCATTCGCCCCCAACAGGAAAGAGATCACGCCAGGCGCGCCTGCAGCCGCATCGTTCCCGGCCGGCGGCAAGTCACTGCCACCTCGCCGAGCCCCAGCCACCTCGCCATTTCCTGCAGATTGTCTGCCAATGCCTGCATGCCGGCCTCACTGAGGCCGTGTTCTTCCTCGTGCAGGGCATGCACCGCCAGGCGGTCCTGGGCGCGCTCGGCGCGCAGGTCGACACGCGCGGCCAGGCGCTCGTCATGCAGGAACGGCAACACGTAATAGCCATACTGGCGCTTGTGCTGCGGTGTGTAGATTTCCAGGCGGTAGCGGAAGTCGAACAGGCGCTCGGTACGCGCCCGCTCCCAGATCAGCGAATCGAAGGGCGACAGCAGCGTGCTGGCCCTGACCTTGCGAGGCACCTTGGGTTCACCCAGGCAGTAGGCGGGCTGCTTCCAGCCATCGACCCGGGCCTGATGCAGCTCGCCCTCCTCCACCAGTTCGGCCAGCCGAGCCTGGCTGTCGCTGGTCTCCAGACGGTAGTAGTCGCGCAGGTCACGCTCGGTGGCCACGCCGATCGCCTGGGCGGCACGCAGCAGTAACTGGCGCTGGGCATCGGCTTCAGGCATTTCCGGCCGGTTCAGGATGTCGGCGGGAATCACTCGCTCCGGCAAGTCGTAGAGGCGCTCGAAACCTCGACGCCCGGCCACCGTCACTTCTCCGGCAGCGAACAGCCATTCCATCGCGTGCTTTTCCGCGCTCCAGTCCCACCAGGGCCCGGCGCGCTCCTCACGGGTACTCAGCGCACCGGCGCCCAACGCACCTTGCTCACGCACCGCCTGCAGCACGCGCTGGATCACCTCCTGTTGCTCGAAGCCAAAGCGCGCCAGTTGCTGATAGATGCCCTGCCCCCTGGCCGCCCGGCGCATGCGCCAACGCATCAGCGGATAGAGCTCCAGCGGCAACAGCGAGGCCTCATGGCCCCAGTACTCGAACAACGCCCGGCGCCGGGGCTTGCCCCAGGCCAGGTCGTCCAGCAGCTCACGGTCATAGTGTCCCAGGCGGGAAAAGGCTGGCAGGTAATGAGAGCGCACCAAGGCGTTCACCGAGTCAATCTGCACCACCCCAAGCGCGTCCAGTTGTGCCCGCAGTTGCCGATGACGAATGGCGCCGCGCGGCGCACGAGCGAAACCCTGTGCCACCAGGGCCAGGCGACGGGCTTCGGGAAGGGAAAGGCTCAGGGTCATAGGGCTCCGTGCCGGTAGGGGAACAACGCTTCACAGTAGCATCAGCCTGCCTGGCTTTCGCGCTCCAACTCGAAGGGAGCAAAGGGTACGGACTGATCCGGGGCGAGAAAGGTCTGGCGGAAGGTGAAGGCTTCCGGCGTGGGGCCAGCGTCACGCAACTGTGCCAGGCGTTGAGCGGCCTCGTGGACATCGGGTCTATGCCCCTTTGGCACCCACCAGAGCACCTGATGCGCGCTGGAAACCCGTTCGAACCACTCCTTGCGCCGGCGCAGCATCTCGACATGAGCGGAGCGGTAGACGAAATCAGTAAGGCTGGCCACATCGCGCCAAACCGAGAGATTGACCAGCACCTCAGGACCGAAGGGCCGGATTGCAGTGGCATCGCCCTCCTCGTCCTGCATCCGCCAGACGAAGCCCGGCGCACGGTCGGCCAGGGCGTTTACCGGTTCCAGGTTGGCGACGAAATCAGCCATGACCGGAGAATCCAGAGGCGCCTTCATCGTGGCGATGTTCAATTGGGCGAGTTCGTGGGTATTCGACATGGGTTTGTTCCGTTGAGTCCATCCGTATAGATTGCGGCCCGCCCTGCGCTTCACCGGTGGCGGGCCGCCTCTGTGTTTCACTTCTTCAGTGGGTCTTCCCAGAAGTGACGCTCGCTTTCTTCCATCACATCGGCGCGGGACAGCCCGATGTCCTTGAGCATGTCGTCGCTCATCCGTGATAGCTGTTCACGCTCATATGCCAGTTGCTCCCAGCGTCTGACCTTATGGCAGGCAGCGGCGAGCCAGCTTTCCCGATGAGGCTCGAAACGAGCATGTTGCGACGTACCGATAAAGCCGTGTTGACCTTTCATCTTGGTGCCCTCCCAGTGGGGATGGCGCCAGTTTCCACTCGGGCCTATGATCAATCCAACGAATGTTTCTTATGCCTTGCATCTCAGGATTTGATGAATGAACTACCCTGCCATCGATACCGAATTGCTGCGTACCTTCGTCGCCATCGCCGATTACGGCGGCTTCACCCGCGCAGCGGAAATGGTCAACCGTACCCAGTCGGCCGTGAGCATGCAGATGAAGCGGTTGGAAGAAGATGTACTGCAACGCACGGTGTTCGAGCGCGATGGCCGCCAGGTCAGGCTCACTGCCGAAGGGCAGATCCTGCTGGGTTATGCGCGGCGCATCCTCAAGCTCCACGGCGAGGTGATGAACACCCTGCGCCAGCCGCATATGGTCGGCTCGGTGCGCATCGGCACACCGGATGACTACGTGATGCGCTTCCTGCCGGGCATCCTTTCGCGCTTCGCCCAGGCTTATCCGCTGGTGCAGGTGGAAGTGCATTGCGAGTCCACCTCCCAGTTGCTACAGCGCCAGGACCTGGACCTTTCCATCGTCACCCGCAAGCCCGGGGACGATATCGGTGAATTCCTGCGCCAGGAACGTTTCGTCTGGGCCGAGGCCATCGGCTTCAGCCCTCATGAGCAGACGCCCCTGCCCCTGGCCATGTTCAACAGCGACTGCTTTTGCCGCGCCTGGGCCTGCAACGCCCTCGACGCCATGGGCCGTGAATACCGTGTCGCCTACACCAGCCCGAGCCTGTCGGCCCTCATGGCGGTAGTCAGTGCCGGCCTGGCCGTGACCGCGCAACTGCAAAGCCTGATTCCCCCCGAGATGCGCATTCTCGGCGAAGCGGAAGGCCTGCCCCAACTACCCCTGTGCAACATCATGCTGCTGCGCAACGAGCGCCATCAGTCGCCGGTGACCGAGACCCTGGCCGAACACATCATCGAAGGCTTCCGAATCTGACGCCAAAGGTGCCGTCAGTGCCGATGGAAACCCCGAAGCGGCTTTCCATCGGCCAAGACTCAGCTCAACGCAAGCATCCCTGCACACAGCAGCAAGAAAGCGCAGAACAGCGAACGCAGGACCCGCTCCGGCAAAGCATGGGCCAGGCGCACGCCCCAACTGATGCTGAGCAGGCCGCCCATCGCCAGCGGCAAACCCATGGCCCAGTTCACATGATCGTGCAGGCCGTAGGTGACCAGGGTCACCGCAGTGCTGGGCGCAGCCAGCGCCAGGGAAAGCCCTTGGGCCACTACCTGGCTGGTGCCAAATACACTGGTCAGAACCGGCGTGGCGATCACCGCGCCCCCCACCCCGAACAGGCCACCGGCCGCACCCGCTACGCCGCCCAGCAACCCCAGCCAGGGCCAAGGCTGGCGCAACTCTGCGCTCGCCTGAGTCTTGGCCATGAACATACGCGCAAAGTTGTAGGCCGCCAAGGCCAGCAGGAAACCAACGAAGGCCAAGCGCATGCGCTCGGCGTCTACCCCCACTGCGAACAGCGAAGCCAACCAGGCGAAACCAACGCTGGTCGCCGCCAGCAGCATGGCGTAGCGAGGATCGATGCGGTTGCGCTGGTGATAGCGCCATAACGCCAGCAACACGTTGGGCACCACCATCACCAGGGCCGTGCCCTGGGCGAGTTGCTGGTCGAGGCCGAAGAGTACGCCCAGGGCGGGAATGGCGATCAGCCCGCCGCCGATGCCGAAAAGCCCACCCAGGGTGCCGAGCAGCGCGCCCAGCACGATATTCAAAGCAAAAGCCCAGAGATCCATGGCGCCTCCCTATCAGATGGAAGCGGATGCTACGCCCGCGTCGTTGCCACGGAAACGCACAGCGACGCACAATGGCTTTGCGCATTTCGCATAGGCAATCCGAATGAACCCAGATGCCCTCACCGAACAACTGGCCCTTTTCCTGGACGTACTGGAGGCTGGCAGCTTTTCCGCCGCGGCCCGGCGCCACCCGCTCACGCCCTCGGCCGTAGCACGGCGCATCGACGCCCTGGAGCGCGCCTTGGGCAGCAGTCTTTTCGTGCGTAGCACCCATGCGGTGAAGGCCACTCCCGCCGGCCTGGCCTTTGCCGAACGAGCAAAGCGGGTGTTGGCAGAACTACGCCTGGCTCGCGCCGAGGCGGTGTCCCTGAGCAGCGTGCCCGAGGGCTTGATTCGCATCGATGCGCCCGCCCCGTTCGGCCGCCGCCACCTGGCGCCAGCCATTGCCGAATTTCTCACCGCCTATCCCGGGCTCGACGTGCAGTTGCGGCTGATCGACAGCTTCATCGACATGCAGGGCGAAAACCTCGGTCAGGTGGACCTGGTGCTGCGCATCGGTCCCCTGGCCGATAGCCGCCGGGTGGCCACACCGCTGGCGCCCTTGGTGCGGATACTCTGCGCCAGCCCGGAATACCTGCGGCGGCGCGGCATTCCCCGTGACCCGCGCGAACTACCCGAGCATGACGGCCTCGATTGGGATGCCCTGGCACCGCCCTATGCCTGGCGCTTCGAGGTAGATGGCAAGTTGCAGCATATCCGTCCGGGACGCATGCGCTTGGCCGCGAACAACGCCGAAGCGCTGCTCTTCAGCGCCGCGGCGGGGCTCGGTATCGCCCACTTGCCGACCTGGCTGATCAGCGAACATCTGGTGCGCGGAGAACTGGTACCGCTGTTCTGCGAAAACGGCCTGCCGGCGCCGGAGCCCAGCGGCATCTACGCCTTGCGCCTGGAAGGAGAAGCCAGCTCGAGAAGCCGATTGATGCTGGAATTCCTGAAGAATCGCTTCGGCCCGGTACCGCCCTGGGACCTCGCCCTGGGCGGCCTGGGCTGGGCCTGATCAGCGTGGCAATTGCACCACGCGGGTGGCTGCCAGCCGATCATGCAGGCAGCGACGGTCTGCGCGGAAAATGAACAGGTAATCCACCAGCACCAGAAACATGCCGACGATCGGGACATACGCGAGCAACCACCAGACCAGGTAACGCTTGAGCAACAGGCTGCCCAGTTCCGGCACCTGGCCATTGAGGTCGACGATGGCAATCTTCAGCAGCCGCTTGCCGAGGGTCTGGCCGTAGGTCTTGAGAAAGTGGCCGTTGACCAACAGGAAGACTGCCACGCCAACCACCAGGCTCAGCAGTTGTTGGCCCAGACTCGGCTCGATGCCTTGCTGGGCGGCCGCGAAGGTCCCGGAGAAGTACGCCACAGGTACGGTCACCACGCTCATGATCAGACCATCGATCAACGCGGCACCCAAGCGCGTCCAGCGCGAGGCGAGCAAGGGCTCGGCGACACTGCTGACCGTGAGTTCCGCCTGAGGCACCTGATAGGGATTTTGCAGGTTGTCCATGATGCAGTCCTTGCAGAGATTGACCGGGAAATTGTGGCGCCTGATGAAGGCATTGCAAGGACGCACGGTCAGCGATGGAAAGAATGAATTTTGCCCACGAAAGGCTTGCGCGCTAAATTGGTCGCCATCACCGTCTCTGGAGACCCGCCATGTCTACGCCTCCCTGCAAGGAACTGCTGCTCGACAACCAGCTCTGCTTCGCCCTCTATTCCACCTCCCTGATGATGACCAAGGTGTACAAACCCCTGCTCCAGGAGCTGGGCCTGACCTATCCACAGTACCTCGCCATGATGGTGCTCTGGGAAGGCGACGGCATCACCGTGGGAGAAATCAGCAATCGCCTGCTCACCGATCCCGGCTCCCTGACCCCGCTGCTCAAGCGCCTGGAAGCCGAAGGACTGATCACCCGCACGCGCAGCAGCAAGGATGAACGCGTAGTCGAGTTGCGCCTCACCGAACAGGGTCGAGCCCTGCAAGAGAAAGCCAAGACCGTACCCGCCTGTATCATCGCCGCTTCCGAACGCTCCACCGAGCAGTTGGGTAGCCTCAAGGACGAACTGGTGTCGCTGCGCAGCAGCCTGGGAAAGGCCGTCTAACGGCCTTATTCCTGAATCTTCAGGTCAATATTCCAAAATTCTCCAACAAATATCTTGCGCGCTAACTAAATCGCGTTTAATTTCCACCTCACGCACTTACTTAGCGCGCAAACTTTTAGACATCAAAGCAAACGACAGATAGAGGAACCCACCATGAAATCGATAAGCACCCTCGTTGCCGGCAGCCTGCTCGCCCTCTCCGTCAGCCATGCCTTCGCTGCCGGCAGCCCGGGCGTGGAACGCAACACCCAGGCCTTCCTCGAAGCCCTGGCGGCAGGTGGCGGCCAGCCCCTGGAAACCTTGGCACCCAAGGATGCGCGTGCGGTACTGGTGGGCGCCCAGGCCAGCGTGAAACTGGAACTGCCGAAGGCCGATGTCAGCCAGAAGACCATCGAAGCCGATGGCCAGAAGATCGACCTCACCATCGTCCGCCCAGCCGGCGCTAAAGGCACCCTGCCGGTGTTCATGTTCTTCCACGGCGGTGGCTGGGTGCTGGGGGATTACCCGACCCACGAACGCCTGATCCGTGACCTGGTGGCCAACTCCGGCGCCGTGGCGGTTTATGTGAACTACACGCCCTCCCCCGAAGCCAAGTACCCGACCGCGATCAACCAGGCTTACGCCGCCACCAAGTGGGTGGCAGAGCACGGCAAGGAAATCGGTGTGGATGGCAACCGTCTGGCGGTGGCCGGCAACAGCGTGGGCGGCAACATGGCCGCAGTCGTCAGCCTGATGGCCAAGGATAAGGGCACGCCGAAGATCCGCTTCCAGGCCCTGCTGTGGCCAGTCACGGACGCAAGCTTCAACAACGCATCCTACAACCAGTTCGAGAACGGCCACTTCCTCACCCGCAACATGATGAAGTGGTTCTGGGACAGCTACACCACCGACCCGCGCCAGCGCGCCGAGATCTACGCCTCGCCGCTGCAGGCCTCGACCGAGCAACTGAAAGGCCTGCCGCCGGCCCTGGTACAGACCGCGGAGTTCGATGTACTGCGTGATGAAGGCGAAGCCTACGCCCGCAAGCTGGACGCCGCTGGCGTGGAAGTCACTTCCGTGCGCTACAACGGCATGATCCACGACTTCGGCCTGCTCAACGTGCTGGCCAAGGTCCCGGGCACCCGCGCCGCGATGCAGCAAGCCGGCGAGGCGATCAAGGAACACCTGAAGTAAGAACTGGCAGCAGAAACGAAAAAGCCCGCTTTCGCGGGCTTTTTCCTGTCTCGCTAAAAGGCTCAGGCCTTGACGCGGGACTTGTACTCGCCAGTGCGGGTATCGATTTCGATGGAATCACCGATTTCGCAGAAGGCGGATACTTGCAGCTCGGCACCGTTGTTCAGGCGAGCGGTCTTCATGACCTTGCCGGAAGTGTCGCCACGGACGGACGGCTCGGTGTAGGCGATCTGGCGAACGATGGTGGTCGGCAGTTCGACGGAGATCACGCGATCGTTGTAGAACACGGCTTCACAGACGTCGGTCATACCGTCTTCGATGAAGGTCAGCACGCCTTCCAGGTCGGCCTTTTCGATCTCGTACTGGTTGAACTCGGGGTCCATGAACACGTACAGCGGGTCCGCGAAGTAGGAGTAGGTCACTTCCTTGCGTTCGAGGATGACCGGCTCCAGCTTGTCGTCGGCCTTGAATACGGTCTCGGTGCCGGCGCCGGTCAGCAGGTTCTTCAGCTTCATCTTGACGACTGCGCTGTTACGGCCGGATTTGTTGAACTCGGCCTTTTGGATGACCCAGGGAGCGCCATTGATGTTGGCGACTTGGCCGGCGCGGAACTCTTGAGCGGTTTTCATACGAATATCCGATGTGGATGAGTGACAAAAAACAGGCCGCGTATCATAGCGAATTTGTACAAAACTGCACCAGACCCGTCGCGAGATCAGTGCGCGCGGCCTGTTGGACGCACCAGCGCTCGGCATGCTGCGCGATCTCCGGCCAGTGCGTCGACAGCGTGTTCCAGGCCTCGCCCATGCCTTCGCCTCGGTTCCAGGCGCGCCAGGCTTCGGTCAGCGCGGTAGCCGCGGCCGGCGACAAGCCCTGGCAATAGAGGCCGAGAAACGCCTCCAGTTTGTCCCAATGGGCATCCTCGTCCTGCTTGTAGATATGCCAGATCAGCGGACGCGCGGCCCATTGGGCACGGACAAAGGAATCCTCGCCGCGCACCGCATTGAGATCGCAGGACCAGAGAATCCGGTCGTAATCGTCCTGGCTGACGAAAGGCAGGACCTGGATCACCAGTTGGCCCCGACGGAAACGGCTGCCCGCGCTCACCCTATCCTCCCCCAGCCAACGAGCCAGGTCCGCCAGCACCCGACCAACGGGGACCAGCAATTGCACCGGTCGAGGGCTTGCCGCCAACGCGTCCATCCACCCGGCCAGACTGGCGTTCTCGTAGGCAAAGAGCGAAATCAGCAGTGCGTCCTCCTCCAGTTCCACGCCCAGCGTTTCGAGGAAAGCCCGGCGCGCCTGCGGGTCGGCCTGGAAGGCCTGGCGGTGCTCCATCAGGGCAGCCTCCCGCAGCAAGCCCCCGGTGCCATCGAAAAATCCAGGGAAATAGAAGACCTTCTGCAATCCGTTGGGCTGGAAAGACGGCAGCCCGTGGCAACCGGCCACCCAGTCTTCGGCGCTGAGGTACTCCAGATTCAGCCAACGGGGCGCATTCGCCCTGGCGGCCATTGCTTCCAGGTAGGGCTCAGGCAGCTGGCACGCGAAGGCTTCGATCACCACATCCGCTGGCTCCGCCGGTTGCCAGTCGCGCTGCCAGTGGCGAATTTCCACGCCCTGCTGCCACTGGCTTTCCGCCTCGGGATCGGCCTGGGGACAGAGCGGCGCGAAAACCGCCGGCTCATCCACCCAGAGGCGCACCACTTGGCCATGCTCGGCCACCAATTGGCGCGCCAGGCGCCAGGTCACGCCGATATCGCCAAAGTTGTCGACGACGCTGCAGAAAATGTCCCACTTCACGATGCGGCTTCCAGCAGAAAACCGCAGTTTAACCAAGACACCGGGCGCACAAACAAAATGCCCGCCATAAAGGCGGGCCAAGGGAGCATGGTGCCGAAAAAGGATTGCGTGGAGCCTCAGGCCAGCAGCGCGTGCAGGCTGTGCTGGCGGCGGGCCAGTTCCAGGTGCCAGATTGCCTTGCTGGCGCCGGCGGCCTCGCGGGAGGTGAAGGGGCCGGAACGCATCACGCCGTCCACCACCACGAACCAGCAGGCTATATGACCATCAGCCCGGAGCGTTTCCGGAACCGCTGTACCGACCAGGGACATGACATCGACGTGGGACATGGCCTCACCTCCTTCGCTTCACATGCTGCAAAGACTATGGGGCGGGCCGGACCAATAGAAATCAGTTGCCTCAATAGTGGCTATCCATATCAGCAATTGGGCGCCTGTGCGCAGACTGGACAGCACCGAATTGGTGCGTCTAGATTGATGGCTCATGGCCATTGGTCATGAATCATTCCCTTCGACAGGACGTCAATCCATGCTCGCCCTCGCCTGCCCCACCTCTTTGTCCGCCCTGTGCGCCGCCCCTTGCCAGCTCAGCGCAAGGCGCTTGCCATGAACAGCTCGATCAAGCGTTTCTTCAATGACCTCAGCGTTCGCCAGAAGCTGCTGACCGGATTCGGCCTGGTACTCGCCATCACCCTGCTCGTGGCCTGGACCAGTTGGCGCGCACTGGAAGGCGCCCTGCACCGCTTCGACATCCTGCTACGGGTCAACGACATCGATACCAAGCTCTATCAGGTGCGCCAGCACGAGAAGGACTTCATCATTCGCAGTGACGAGCAGGCCATCAGCAGTGCATTGCAGCTTATCGGGGAGATTCAGGGCATCGCCGACAGCACCCTGAAGGTGATGACCATCCCCAGGACCATCGACCTGATGAAGCAGATCCAGGCGGATCTCGGCCAGTACCAGCAGAAGCTGACCGGCCTTGCGGATATGGAGAAAAACAAGCGCAGCGCCCAACAGAACATGGAGCAGGCCGCCCGTGAGGCGCTCAAGCAGTTCGATGAACTGGAACAGCGCCTCACTGAAGCGGCCTTGCAACAGATCCGCCTGAGCGGCGACGAAAATGGCATTCGCGCCCTGGAAAGCGCGACCCACGCCTCCGGCATGGCCAAGGATGTGCTCACCGCGCGGCGCCATGAAAAGGACTTCGTCATGCGTGGCGACGACCAGTACGCCGGCAAGCTCAATGCCCTGTTCGATGCCCTCGACAGCCGGGCCAATGAACTGGCCGGCAGGATCAGCGAGCCGAGCGCCCGCGAGGACCTTGATGCGGCACGCAAGCAGATCGAGCGCTACCGCAGCGAATTCGCCAACCTGCGCCAGAGCATCCAGCTCCATGCCAACTCTGAAACCGAACTCAATACCCGTGCTTCGGGCATTTCCGACTCCTCCACCGATGCACTGAACATGCAGATGCAGTTGCTGGAAGCCGACGCCCACCAAGCCAAGACCATCCTGGTTACCGCGGCCGCCATCGGCTTTGTGGTGGGGCTGCTATCGGCCCTGCTGATCGCCCAACTGATCGTGGTGCCCCTGCGCCAGGCGGTTAGCCAGGCACGCAAGGTCGCGGCCGGTGATCTGACCTCGGATATCCGCAGCGACCGCAAGGATGAGCTGGGTCAGTTGATGCAAGCCATGCAGGACATGACCGAGAGCCTGCGCAGCCTGCTCAAGCGCCTCAGCAGCGGCATCGAACAACTGGCCACCGCCGCCGAAGAGATGTCTGCCGTGACCGAGCAGACCAGCGCTGGCGTCACCCAGCAAAAGATGGAAACCGAGCAAGTGGCCACGGCCATGCACCAGATGGTCACCACCGTCCAGGACGTCGCCCGCAACGCCGAATCCGCAGCCGATTCTGCCGGCCACGCCGATCGCCAGGCGCAGCATGGCACCCTCGTCGTCCAGCAGGCCATCGAACGCATCGAGAACCTGGCACATGCCATCGAGCAATCCGCAGGTGCCATCGAGCGGCTCAAGCACGACAGCACCAACATCGGTACGGTGCTCGATGTGATCAAGAGCATCGCCGAACAGACCAACCTGCTCGCACTCAATGCCGCTATCGAAGCGGCCCGGGCCGGAGACGCCGGACGCGGCTTCGCCGTGGTGGCCGACGAAGTACGCGCCCTCGCCCGCCGCACCCAGGAATCGACCACCCAGATCGAGCAACTGGTCAGCACACTGCAGGACGGCGCCCAGGGCGCAGTGGACATGATGGGCCGCAGCCGCACCCAGGCCGGCCAGACCGTAGAAGCCGCCAAGGAAGCCGGCAACGCCCTGCTGGCGATCAACACTTCGGTGTCCAACATCCAGCAACTCAACCAGCAGATCGCGACTGCTGCCGAGCAGCAGAGCGCCGTGGCGGAAGAGATCAATCGCAGCGTCACCAGCATCCGGGACGTAGCCGAGCAATCCGCTGCTGCGACTGAAGAGACCTCGGTCGCCAGCGTGGACCTCGCCCGACTCGGCACAGAGTTGCAAACCGAAGTCGGCCGCTTTCGTCTGGCCTGAATGCAAAAGCCCCCTGTCCGCTCGCGCGGACAGGGGGCAACCAGAGACAGTACAGCGGCTTCAACAGGGGGTCCGGTTGCCCAGGGCCCCAACCTCCACCGGCAGCCCGTTGGCGAGGCCGGCCGCGCCGCATCGCGACATGCGGCTGCGGGCCTATCGCATCCTCGGCACGCTGTGCTGCCGAGCGGCAAGGTCCCTGGTGGTGACCGCCTCGCGACCCTGCGAGCTTTCCTCATCATCCTTGAGTGACCTTGGCAATTCGTGGATTGCGGCCTACCATAAACACGTTTCGCACACCATGCAAACACGATAAGTGAGCCAAGGACGATTCATTCCGTCATTAAGATTCGCGGCATGAACACGCTTGGATCGCGCATTGCGCACTACAGAAAGCTGAAAGGACTCTCACAGCAGGCCCTGGCCAACGAGTGCGGGTGGGAATCACAGTCCCGTATCGGCAATTACGAGCGGGATACCCGCGAGCCCTCGTTCGAAGACCTCAGGCGAATCGCCAAGGCGCTGGAGGTATCGCTCAACGACCTGCTCAATTCCGTCATGCAGATTGCCGAATCCAAAGATGGCCGCTACGGCCCCGCACAGCCCCTCAGCCCACGCTCACGCCAGGTGCTGGAGCGGCTCACGCTTGCCGCCAACGAAGGTCGCCTGGTCGAGCAGGATCTGATCCTGTTGGAACAGATCGCCCGTCGCCTGGAAAAGTCCGACGACTGATTCGAGTCGACCCTTTGCACCGGCTACCTGTCTCATGGACATGGGGTGTCCGATCCCCGTGCATCGTGAAGTACCGCCCATGCTTGCCAACGTAATGAAGATCGCCTTGCTGGCCGTCATACTCGCCAGCAGCAGCGGCTGCATCATCCATCACTTCGATGACGACCATCACCGTGGAGGCTGGGACGGCCGCCACGGACACGATGACAAAGACCGGGACGGTCACAGGAAAGGCCACCGCTGAACTGCAGGGAGCCATGCGGTCGCAGGGCTCTTGATGAATCTTCTGCATCGTCAGCGGCCAGGTGTATAGTCGAAAACCCCGGCCTCCCAGCGAGCGGTCGCCCATGGCTGCTTCCTCTCCCGGAATGTCCAGACGCCACGTGCTCACGGCCTTCGCCGCCCTCGGCGCCGCCCTGGCCATGGGCGATGCCCTGGCCACGCGGATCGACGTGACACTGCGGCCCCGACACCTCCATGCCCGCCTGCTCAACCGCGATCGCCACCTGCGCCTGGAACGCCCAGCCTCCGGCGAAGTCGTCACCTTCTGCTACTTCCGCAAGGGCAAGGGCTGGGATCTGGAAGGCTATCGCCAGGGCTGCCGCATCCTGCGGGACGTGAAATACCGGAGTACGGTGAAGGTCAACGTCAAATTGCTGGACCTACTCTTCCTCATCCAGGCCTGGCTGCGCATCAACCAGTTGCCCACCCGTATCCTGGTCAACAGCGGATATCGCACCCCGCAGCACAACGCCACTCTGGAAGGCGCTGCCCGCCACTCCCTGCACATCCGCGGCATGGCCGCCGACATCTGCATCCCCGGCGTCAGTATCGAACGACTGGGCAAACTGGTTCGCGGCATCGGTGCCGGTGGCGTGGGCTTCTATCCCTCGAAAGGCTTCATCCACGTCGACGTTGGTCGCGTCAGAAGCTGGCGCGTCGCCGAACTGGTAGAGCCAGGGCAAGAGGAATGGGCCCTGGCCGTGCTGGACCAGGGCGAAAACTTCGCCTGATCTCAGTCGAAATCAGCGCAATCGCCGCACACGAACTGGCCGCGCCGGTCCGTCCTGCCGGTCAACTCGCCGCAGTAATCGCACTCGCCATCCGACGCACCGAGCGGATCGATTTCCTCGTCGTCGAAGAACTCGTCATCCAGGTCATCGTCGTTGTCCAGCAGGTGATCATGCTCGGGTTCGTGGAGGTCGAGATCGTCGTCCATAGCACTGTGCCGTAAGGGGAATCGAAAGGTCGCGGACTATAGCGCCGAGACAGTGGAGCCGCCAGACCACCGAAGTCTGGAGGGAACCTCAAGCCGAGTACGTCCGGATCGTGCCCTCCACTCCGGTCGAGGATGTTGAGGTCGGGCTTAAATCGTCTGGCCGCGAGTACCACTGCGCGCAGCGCTACAGGATTGACCGTGATACGGACAAGGTCTGCTACGCGAAAGTGGCGCCCATGGAGATCGCCAAGAACGTCGCCATCAAGCTCCAACGAACCCCCGAAGCACTTGCCATGGACACCGGCAAAACCATCTACGTCGTGGGTTACACATTTCTCGATGGCCTGTTCAAGGCGGGCTACCACAACTGATCGATGCCACCGCGCCGCTGGCTTCGACCCACGCGGCCCTTTTACCGCCGTGGCACCAGGAATCACCGGGCTGTATCCAGGAGGCCGCAACGCCTAGGGGACAGCCCAAGAAGGTCCGCACCAGGGTGCCTCCCTGGTTTTCTCGCAGACAAACAAAAAGCCCCTGATCTCGTTAGAAATCAGGGTCAAAGCGCACCCGTACCATTCCCATCAGTGCCGAGCTGGAGAAGACGCGGAAGGCCCACTTGGCTCGTCACGGGCGCTTTACACATTGCATGGAGACGCTCCGGCGCGCAGCAACTCCACGGACTTGACCTGGACGTTTTCGTAGTCGCTTAGAACGTAGTTCGTGCGCATCCTGGACGGGCTCTGTCTTTCACGGTAATTGGCCATTCCTGCCCAGGACAAGCATTCTCTGAACGAGGGTCAATCAGCTCATTGGGAAAGATTCGTTCTGCCAAAACCACTCTTCTGCCAGATCGGCCAGTTGCCCCACAAGGGATGCCTTGTTCAGCAGAGTATGTGCATCGTCATGTAGATAGGCGAGCAAGCAGTAATTACCCCTGTCGTCCTTAACATAGATCAGCATCCGGTCAGAGGTACGCCGAAACGGCTGCTTCAACTTCCAACTCTTGAAGAATCGGGGATTCAGGTCAGGGTCGACAGGAATGATATGGATGTGTTTGAGCGCTGCTGCACGAGCACTGGAAGGCCACTCCCGAGGTTCGTCGCGGCCAAAATGATCATGGTCGCCCTGCTGAACATAGGTGGCGAACGCATCGACGAGGGAATCTAGGAAGGAGCGAAGTCGCTGGTCTGATCTTGTCCAGGCTGCGTCGAATACGGGAGATCTGTCGATCCTTGGCTTCGTCATCCTTGACCGGAAGCCTTATCGCGAGGTCAGTAGCTCGACGAAGACGTCTGACAGTTCGCGTGATTCGCTGTCGGAAAGGTGCTGAACCGGTGCGGATTGGGATTTCACTGCCTTCTTCTTGGCAACAACGCGCACAAAGCGGCCGGTCTGCTTGTCCCGAGAGACGAAACCCCTTCCACCGTTGCGATCTTCTGCGCGACCCGCCATAGCAGTAACCCTTTCCAGCAAAGCGCAGCCTTGGCTGCAATGGGCTCACTATACACGTCCCCTAGGGGATCGTCCGGCAACGGACGAAAGTGCCCTTGACACTTTTTCGACACCCGCTTTTTTTTGCAGGCAAAGAAAAAGCCCCTGATCTCGTTAGAAATCAGGGGCTTATCTGTACGGAAAGTGGCGGTGAGGGTGGGATTCGAACCCACGATACGGTTTCCCGTATACACACTTTCCAGGCGTGCTCCTTCAACCGCTCGGACACCTCACCGGAATCTCTTCGAGGCGTTGGCCCCGTCGAGGTGCGCTAATTTAGTGGAGTGTTTTCCGGAATGCAAACACTTTTTTCATAAATTTCATGCGTTTATGAAAATTTCTTCCGCATGCCAATTTCCACTTCTGCTGTCAAGTGGCCGGTCGCAGCATAGCGGAGGCTTTTTGAACCAGGGGCGAGGAGCCAGGAATTGGAGCTGACCGAGCAGTCAGTCTCAGTCCTTTACCTCCACGGTGGCGCTGAGTAACGTCGATCCACTTCTTAACAAGGAACCTGCCATGAGTGAGCTGATCTCCTACCAACTCGAAGACGGCGTTGCCACCCTGACCCTCAGCAACGGCAAGGTGAATGCCATCTCCCCGGATGTGATCGCTGCCTTCAACATCGCGCTGGATCGCGCCGAACAGGACCGGGCCATTGTCGTCATCACCGGCCAGCCGGGCATCCTTTCCGGCGGCTACGACCTGAAAGTGATGACGTCCGGTCCGCAGAACGCCGTCGCCCTGGTCGCTGCCGGTTCCACGCTGGCTCGCCGCATGCTGGCACACCCCTACCCCGTCATCGTCGCCTGCCCGGGTCATGCCGTCGCGAAAGGAGCCTTCATCCTGCTGTCCGCGGATTACCGCATCGGCGTCGAAGGTCCGTTCAGCATTGGCCTCAACGAAGTGCAGATCGGCATGACCATGCACCACGTGGGCATCGAACTGGCACGTGATCGTCTGCGCAAGTCCGCCTTCCACCGTTCGGTGATCAATGGCGAGATGTTCGATCCGCAGGGCGCGCTGGATGCCGGATTCCTCGACAAGGTCGTACCGATCGAGCATCTGCAGGAGGCCGCCCGCGCCGCCGCCTTGCAACTGAAGAAGATCAACATGACCGCCCACCGCAACACCAAGCTCAAGGTCCGCAAGGCGCTGCTGGAAACCCTGGATGCGGCCATCGAGCTGGATAAACAGCACCTGGTCTAAGCTCCCGGACACGAAGAAGCCCCGCGATGCGGGGCTTTCTCTTTTGGGGTGGAGTTACATGGCTCCGCCGTTGTCATCGCCCGGTTCGGCACCCGCATGCTGGCCGTGATCGTCGCCGACATCATGGCCCGGCCCGTCGTCCGCGCCGTGTCCGACGCCATGGGGCCCGCCGTCGTCATGACCGGGGCCATCGTCTGCCCCGCGGTCGCTATGGGCGCTACCGGGGCCGCTATTTCCAGAGTGGCCACCGTCACCGCTGTGACCACTGCCATCGCCACCGTGGCCGCTTCCGCTACCGCCATGGCCACCTCCGCTACCGCCATGGCCACCGCCGCTACCGCCGTGGCCACCTCCGCTGCCGCCGTGGCCACCGCCACTACCGC
>NZ_SCOK01000064.1:0-26716 GCF_005502555.1 Pseudomonas sp. D(2018) | reverse complement strand
CCCATTGGCACTACCACCGCGCCCACCCTGGGTGCTGGTGCCACCGGCACCGCTTCCGCCGAGGATGCCGGACGGTGAAGTGGCGCCAACTCCGGCCCCTGAACTGGTACCTCCCGTACCGCCGTCGTGGCTGCCAAATCCACCGCCACCACCGCCGCCGCCGGCATAGCTGCCGCCGAAGTCACCACCGCCGCCACCGCCACCGGAGGCCTTGTTGCCCGTGATGACGCTGTTGGTGATGGTCAAGACCCCGGAGTTGCGAATACCGGCACCGAGGCTGTCGCTCGCGGCGCCGTTTTCATTGGCGCCGTTGCCCACGATCAGGCCGTTGGTAATGGTCAGGTTGTCGATGACTACATTGGAACCGGCGCCTGTAGTGGCCACATCCAGCACGCGCGCCAGGTTGTTGCCGTTCAGGGCGAAACCGCCACCGACAATTTCCATGGTGTGGCCATCGGTGACGTTAATGGCGATGGTGTCGCTGGCCGAGGAAAAGTTGATAGTGCCGGTGAAGGTGATGAGGTCGTCCACCCCATCGGTATTACCCGTTGCGATCGCAGCCTTGAGGCCTGCAACGCTATTCACCGCGGTGGTGACCAGCAGGTGGTCATAGTCACCGAGGCTGGAAAGATTCAACGCCTGGCTGGCGGCGATATCACCGGTGGTGATTTCCAGATCCCAGTCACCACCCTTGGCATTGCTTCCAGTGCCATCGCTGGAGGCAGCGATATCGGCACCGGTCATGCTGGCCAGTTGCGACAGGAACGCCTCACCCTCGCTTCCGGCCCCCACCTCGCAACCGTAGAGCAGGATATCGCCGTCAGCCGTCAACGCCTCGCCGATGTCCTGCAACTGGCTGCCGTAGCTGTCGAGATTGCCCTCGAACAACGGACCGTTGCCCAACAACAACACCCCGGCATCACCGTGGGAAATAATGTGAATGGCATCGATGCCGCTGCGACCGGCCAGGGCATCGGCGATCTGTTGCACGCCGTCCTTGCCGGTATCCAGCAGCACCACCTCGGCGTTGGGGGAAATGTCATCGAGCAGGGACTGGTAGTCAGGCACGCGCGTGTCGACGAAGACGATTTCCTTGCGGACGCCGCTCTGCGTATCCGCGACGGGCCCGGTCTGGGACAGGTCGTGGGAGGCCTGGTTCGAATCGGAGCCGGCCTCTGCCGCGGTATTACCACTAGCACTGTCAGCCGCCGCGGCATCTGCGGTCGGGACATCCGAGGCAACGGTGGCGGCCACCGCGCCGTCGAACATCATGCGCGGTTCGAGCGCACTGATCAGCGGCTGCGGACGAGAAGGCTGACCGGAAAGTGTCGACTCCGGCGACTGGCCGTTCTTGCGTGTATCTGCCTGCTTGGATTTTCCCCACCACATGACCCTGTCCCTCTGAATGTTGGAGCAGCCACCGCGACCTGCTGCGTGGTCAACCGTTATCGCGACCCATGTCCTGCGCTTCCCGCGATGTCCTGATGACATTGGCCTCGCTGCTGCGCGAGTCCTTCCAGAAGCTCAATTCTGCGTATTGTTCGAACAGGTCCGGCGGCAGGATGGTGCGCCGCGCCTCGACCGCCACCTTCGGGCGCACCTTGTGCAACCCTTTCAACCCGAGCGCCTGGTCGAATTCGGGCGCGTCGTACTCGATATGCTCGAAGTCGTGCTCGTACCAGGGCTCGTCCAGGAACTCGTAGACCAGGCGCAATACCCTTTCCGGTGTCGCCGCCAGCAGGTCGTACTCGACCAGTAGCAGCGACTTGGCGTGTTCGCCGTAATACGCATCTTTCAGCGCCGCCCAGGCGAACCCCACCAGGCGGTTGCGCTGGGCCAGGGTATCCACCCGGCTGTAAACGGTATTGCGCTCGACATCGTCATTGAACAACTTGGTGTTCTCGTACGGGTTGGCGCGATACAGCCGCTCGATGCTGTCCATCACCCAGGCGACGTTGCGCACGCAGGCAATCACCTTGGCCTGCGGGAACAGGTCGAGCAGCGCCGGCAGCATCGCGCACCATTGCCGATTGGTGTCGAACACGACGTCCTTGCCAGCCTGATCGGCGTAGTAGTTGTTGAACACCCCGGCCAACAGGCGCTTGCGCTGCTCCTGCGTGATCACCGGGCCGAACTCGCTGCCAGCGCTGAACTGGTTGAGCATCGACGAGAACAGGTTGCCCACGGGGGACGTCATGCCCGCCTGGAAGCGCGGATTCTGCCGAAGCAGGGCCGCGAGCAACGTCGATCCCGAGCGCGGCAGGCCGGAGATGAAATGAAAAGTGGGTGAAGTCTTCACCATGTCGGTTCCAAATCTGTCCATGTCGCTGACTCCACTTGGGGAGGCAGTCACTCGCGGCTGGAGCGTCCAGCCGCGAGCCGACTGACTCACCCACTTTCCTCTTACATCACCATCGGCTGCCGGATATCAGTTGCGCGACGGGAAGATGCCTTCCAGCGCAATGATGAAGCTGATGCCCAGATAGGGGTTCAGGATGCTGAACGGCTGACTCCCGCCGGCAGTCTGAACCGTCACCGCCACGCTGCTCTGATTTCCCATGGTCACGGGAGTCTCCAACGCGCTCGACCAGATCGAAGCCGCTTGCGCCGAGCCACCAACGGAGGCGCCCAGGATGTTGTTGGTCGCGGTTGGCGCCAGCGCGGGGTTCACCGGAGTTCCGCCCACGGAAATGGACGCGGTGCCCGTCGCGACGTGTGTGTGCATGGGCATTTGCAGTTGGGTGAGGGTCGTGTTCTCGGTACCGCCTACTTCTCCCAGATCCCTCGGGGTCAGCCCGGGGCCTGTACCGGTCCCGACCGGGACACGACCGCTCAAGTTCGGCAGGGCGAAGGTGGTCTGGCCGTTACCGCCGTATGTAGTGCCGAGAATCGAAAACAGCGCGGTGTTCTGCGCGATCGACAATATCTGGCCTTGGCAGAGCGCGAATCCGCGCGGCGCGAAGTTGCCGCCGAACATCTTGATTTCGCCCAGGAATGGTTCGCTCATTGCTAGCTCCTTGCTATGTGCCGACTTGCGGCGCTTGCTTCTGGTTTAGGGAGGTTCAGCCTTCTGTGGGCCGTTCAAGGTGGAACACGGCTTCGAGCAGGTGATGTTTGCCATCTGCATCCGGACCGATGGGACTCAACAGCACGTGCCATTGCTGGCCGGCAGGGCTGCCCAACAGGTAGGTGTGCTGGGGTAATTGAACGCCGGCAGGCTGCGCGAAAGTCGCGCTGTAGCATTCATAACGGGCATTCATGGGCGTGCCGGAAAACACCTCTGCCAGGGTCACGGCGAGCCCTTCGCTGCCCTCCCAGCTCAGGTGCCAGGGCTGATGGAGCTGCTGCTCCAGATCCGTTCGGGAGGGAACGAGGCTCATGCGGGGACTCCAAGCGCGCGGGCCGCTTGCGCGCCGCGATGCATCTGCAGGTAGATCTGGTTGTTGCCGGTAACGACGAAACCGAAGCGACTGTAGAGGCGCCTCGCCGGGTTGTCGGCCTCGACGAACAGGCGCATAGCCTTTCCCGTCGAGTCGGCTTCGGCGGCAAGAAGGCTCAGGTAATGGGTACCGATACCCCGGCGTTGCCAGTGCGGCAGCAGGGCGATGTCCATCAGGTTGATTTGTTCAGTGCCTCGGAAGACGTAGAGGCGGCCGATGGGCGAACCACCGTGTTCAATCACGCAGTACTCGGCGTCTGGATAGTGCGCCTGGTAGTAGTCGTGCTGGGCGTTGAACTGCTGGGTGAGGAAGGCGTCGATGGCCGTTTGGTCCCAAGGGGCCTGGCTCATCTCAAGGGCGCGGGTGGTCGCGTATAGCTCCTGCAGGAACGCCATGTCGGCATCCGTGCTGGGGCGCAGGTTCAGTTCCGTGGCTGGCATGGTATTTCGCGTCCTTGCTGACAGCCCCGCCAGGGCAAGTCGGCATCCTATTATTTTGCTATCACGCGACATCAACGGCGGAAGAGTAGCCGAAGCGAAAGGCCACTATCCACTATTTAGTTAATATTCAATGTGACTAATCCGTAATGCTCGTATGAAGTATCTGATCTAAATGTCGTAATTTTTCCAATTCTTCGTAGGGCTTACGCGCCCAGCGCCCCACCGCCGCTCTTACGTCATCATCGGCTTCCTCGCGCTTGCGCTGGCTGTCGGCGGTGAACCACATGGCCGGCTGTTTCGCGTCGAAGGCCGCGATATCTCGCAGCGCGGGTGCGTCGGCTTCGGTCCGGCCGAACCAGGGCGCCAGGCGGCCCCAAAGCGCGTCGGGCAGTTCGCTGTAGTTCACCGGCACGCCGCCCTGCTGCCGACACAGCGCCAGCCCCTGCTCCAGGATGCGGCCGATCATGCGGCTGGTGAACTCCAGCGGTGACATGGCAGAGGCGTCCTGCTGGGAGAAGTCCAGGGCCGACGGCCCCAGCAGGCCCGGCACCCGGTGCATGCCAGGCTGCCGCAGTTGCGAGATGACGATTTCCAGCGGGTCGCGATAGAGGAATAGTTGCGGCACATCCGGATAGAGCGCGCGCAGCAGCGGCGCCTCGAACACATTCCAGGCGTCCAGTTTGATCAGCAGCCGCTCTTCGTTGCCGTGCCGTCGCTGACCATAGGCTGACAGCAGGGCGCCGAGCCATCGGGGCTGATGCTGCGAGGCAGTGGAGTCGAGGAAGTGCGCGCGCAGCAGGCTGTCCAAGGGTGGCGCTTCGGACAGCACGATATTGCGCTCCAGGCCGGCAAGCATCTGCGCCAGCAAGGTGGAGCCGCAGCGCGATGCGTGAAAGATGAAGGCACTGGGCGCCAAGCCGGGGCTGGCCACCTGCCAATCGAGCAAGGCCTGGATGCCGGTCTCCCGCCGAAACGCCTGGTTGAAGGGCAGGCGCAGGGCCTGGTCCACGTCGTCGCGGAAGAATGGGCGAGTGAGCCGCTGTTCGCCCAGCCAGCACCAATCGACCCGCCACTCGCCCTGTTGAAGCCAGGTTCGGATAGGCAGCCAACCGCTGAAATCCTCGCTGGGGTTCACACTCGCCATTGATCGCTCCACGCCTGCTTGCCCTGGCGCATGGCACCACGGACCTCCGCCTCAGAAAACTCCAGCCCCTGCTCCGCCCCCAGCGCGACCGTTTCGCGGATGAACTCGCGCACATCGGTCAGCCCCTGCAATTGCCGGGCAAGCGCGGCGTCCCCCTCCACGCTCCGACGGAATTGCGCGAAAGCCTGTCCCGCCCTCCCCAGCTGCAGCGCTGGTGTGTCTGGCAACCCCTCTTTGATGGCGTCGAGCAGCCAGTCATTGGGCTGGCAGTCCAGCACCAGGTGAATGCGCTCGCCGGGGCCTGGATTGTCCACCCGATGCGGGCGCGAGAGGTCGAGGAACCAGCATTCGCCCGGCTGCATGGGCACCTGCAGGCCGTCGACGAGGAACTCCACGCCCGCCGGGCTCAGCAGCGGCACATGCAGGCGCAGGTCGCTGCCGGGCATCCCCAGGTCCGGGTCGCAGTGCTCATGGATGCGCGAGCCCGGCCCCAGGCGCAGCAGGCGCGCACTGCGCACGCGGGTGCGGAAGGCGCCGAGCAGATCATTCCAGGCCGCCTCCCCCTGCCACCAGGTGCTTCGCTTCGGCGCCCCCTGGCCGGGAGCCAGGGGAAGGGGCGCGTCCTCGGGGGTGATCAGGGCGACGCCGCTCCAGTCGCCCTCGTAGTAACCCGTATTGAAATGGCCTTGCCATGCACCGGGCTCGACCCGCGCCAGCGCCTGCAGCAGCGGCGCCAGTTCCACGCTAAACAGCAGGCGCGAACAGACCGGCAATGTTGGGGTTGGCATGCGTCCTTGCTCCTCAATGGATGACTGAGCGCCTCAAAAACCGCTTTCCCTCACGCCCAACGCCGCCAGTTTTCGCCAGGCGGCGCCCAGCAGCGACTGCCCTTCGCCATCCAGCACGACCACGCCACGCAGGGGCTGGGCCGGGTGGATGGCGTCGTCCAGCAGACTCAGACGCACGCCGTACTGGGCCTGTACCGGCTCGGCGCGCTGCTGGGCGTCGCGGCGCACGGCAATGGGGCCGTGGTGATCGGAACTCAGGGCCTCCAGCTCCAGATAGGCGACGCCAGTGGCATCCACTTCGTCCAGCCGTACCGGCAGAGCCGGGCGGGCAGGGTCGTCGGCGATGAAGCGCCCTTCGGCACCGGGCTCCACCCGCCAGAGTTCTTCTTCGGCCAGGTAGCCGCGCAGGCGCAGGCCAGGCTCCACCACGCGCGCCAGGGGTTCGCCGGGGTTGAGCCAGCGGCCGGGGATCAGGTCGCGCAGCAGGTCGCGCACCACCCCGGTCTGCGGCGCACGCAGTTGCAAGCGCTCTCGCTGGGCGGCCAGGCCACGGTACTCAGCCACGGCTTCGGCCAGTTGCTGCTCGATAATGCCGGCATCGGCGGCGGTCTCGCTGCGCCCGGCCTGACGACGCAGCTGCAGTTGGAGAATCTCTATCTCGCGACGAACGATGGACTGCCGAGCGTCCAGGTCCGGGGATTCCAGTTCCAGCAACAGCTCGCCCTCTTCCACCGCCTGGCCATCCTTCACATGCAGCGCCTTCAGCCGCGCGGCCACTGGTGCGTGCAGGGTGGTAGCGCGGGAGGCTTCCAGCAACGCCGGCACCTCCACCGAAGCGCGCCAGGGCAGCGCCAGCAATGCCAGCAGCACCGCCAGCCCAAACCCGATCAGCACGACCTTGCGAGGTTCGGCCTGGTCGCGGCGTTGCCACCATTCGCCCAGCTCGCGCCAGATCGGCAGGCCGATGAACCAGACCAGTTCCACCAGCATCAGGAAGATGCCCAGTACCTTGAAGAACAAGTGGTAGACCGCCAGGGCGATCCCGAAGAACAGCACCGCGCGCCACAGCCAGGAGCCGTAGCCCCAGACGATCAGGCGTCGCGCCATGGCCGGCTGCCAGGGTTCGGGCATGGGCTCGCCGTAACCGAACAAGGTCTCGCGCAGGCGCCATCGGCACAGGGCGAAGGCCCGCGCCTGGAGGTTTTCCACGCCCCAGAGGTCGCTGAGCAGGAAATAGCCATCGAAGCGCATGAACGGGTTGAGGTTGATGATCACCGTCGTGATCCAGGTGGCGCTGGCCAGCATGAAGGCCGACGTGCGCGCCGGCCCATCCGGCAGCAGCGACCAGGCCAGCAGCGCGAGCACGGCCAGCACCAGCTCGGCGAGCACGCCGCCGGCACCGATCAGCAGCCGCGAGCGGCGGTCATTGACCCGCCAGGCGTCGCTGACGTCGGTGTAGAACATCGGCAGCAGCACCATGAAGGCCAGCCCCATGCTTTGCACCCGGCAGCCGGCACGCTTAGCCATGAAGGCATGGCCGAACTCGTGACAGAGCTTGGCGAAGGTCAGGGCAACACCAAAAGCCAGGGCGCCGCCGAGGCTGAACAGGTGCGGGAAGGTGGCGATAAAGCGCTGCCAGTCCCGCGCCACCAGGAACAGGCCGAGGGCGAACACCAGCGGCAGGCCCCAACGCAGCAACCAGCGGCCGTTGCGCTCAAGTACGGGCCAGGCGCGATTGAGGAAGGCGTCGGGCCGCCACAGCGGGATTCGGAAGAACAGGTACTGGTGCAGCACCTTCTTCCACGGGCTTTGGCGCACAGACGTGGCCTTCACGGCGTAGCTGGCCCGCTGCGCGTCATCCAGGCCAGTGATCAGATCGTGGTTGCCGAGGAAACGCAGCAACTCCTCGATCTCTTCCTTTCCCAGAGGCAGGCCGGGTTCGGTATTTGCGGCCTCCAGCACCCGCTGCGGATCGCCCAGCGCCCAATGACGCAGCAGGCGCACGGCGGCGGCGCCGAGCTTGAAGTACCGTCCGCTCAGTGGGTCGGCCAGTGTCCATTGGGGCGCACCGTCGAGCGCTGGCGCGGCCGGTGACAGCTGCAGGTCGGGACGCAGTGCGGGCAGCATCAGAAGCCCAGACTCTGGCGCAGTGCGGCGAGCGGCCGGCGCAGCAGGTAATACGCCAACGGCGCGCGGTCACCGAAGAGCTTGGCGGTGCCGCGCAGACCGATGCGGGGCGGCGTTTCCAGGAAGGCAGCGTCCAGACGGTAGGCCAGTTGCCCGGCGGCGGTGGCCTGGGCTTCATAGGCCGCCCGTTCCAGGCGCGCACCGTGGCGGTTCAGCGGATCGCTGTCGAGAAACAGCGCCACCTCGGCGCCGGGCTGCAGGGCGATGGCGTCCCCTACGGGCAACTCGATACGCAGTTCGGCCTGGCGCGGGTCGGCGATCTGCATCAATCGCTCACCGGTCTGTACCGGTTTTCCGGTGAGGCGCTCTGCATCGGCGAACACGGCAATACCGGCACGCTCGGCACGCACTTCACTACGGGCCAGCAGTTGGCGGGCGTAATCGCGCTCGGCACGCTTCTGTTCCACCCGCGCGGCCAGCAGGTCGATACGTGAGCTGGATTCGGCATCGGCAAAAGCGCGTTGGGTGTTGGCCTTGAGCTCGGCCTCAGCCACCCCCAAGGTACGCTCGGCGACATCCGCCTGGGCCTTGAGGCTGGTGGCGTCGAAGCGCACCAGCAGGTCGCCGGCGGCCACGCTCTGGTTCGGCTTGACCAGGAACTCGGCAATCACGCCGTCCAGCGGGGCCGCCACCACGCGACCGCCCAGGGGCACCACTTCGGCGGGTGCCAGCACAGACTGACGCACTGGCACCAGGAGCAGCAGGCAGAGGCCACCGGCAATGGCCAGCAACTTCTTCTTCGGCCAGCGCAGGCGCCAGGGCTTGCGCGGCTGCAAGGCCAGCCAGGCGTGGGCATAGGTTTCACCGAGCTGGGCCAGCAGGGCCAGTTCAGCCTCGTTGAACGGTTGCTCGCGGGCCAACCAGAGCCCGCCGAACATCTCGCCACGGCGATCTTTCAGGGGCACCCAGCAGGCCTGGGCGGCAGACAACGACTGCCAGTCCGCTCGGGATTGTTCGTCCAGCAGCGCAGCATCGACGGCGCGGACTTCATTCAACTGGCCCTGACCCAGCAATTGCGCGGCGGCACGCTCGACAAACGCCACGAAGGGGGCGTTGGGCTCCACCAGGCTGATGCCAGTCAACGCCTGCACCTTGCCGGCAATCAGCAGTGCCGCATGGCGAAAACCGAACAGCGTCTGTCCGTCGTTGACCATGGCGAAACCCAGCTGCTCGGTGCTGGCCGCCTGGCGAGCCTGTTTTTCCAGGCCGAGGAAGAGCGCAAAAACACGCTCGACAGCACTGGGGGCCGCCGCGTTCATGGCGTCTCCGGGAAGTGCGCGGTGCCGCTCATACCGGCCAGCAGACCATCGGCATCAGCGGGCAGGCCACCGATCAGCAAAAGCGTCTGACTGCCCTCGTCGATACGCGCCCCAAGCCGCTTGACCACAGCCTGCAGCGACTTTCCGGTTTCATCGGGGGTGAACTCGAAGGACTGGTCGGGCTTGAGGCGGTCCAGCCAGCGCGAGGGCACCAGCAGGTGGATTTCCAGGGTGCGGTTATCCACAACCTCCAACAGCGGCGCGCCACTGGCCACGCTCTCGTGGGGCTGCACTTTGCGCGCCACCACCTGGCCGTCGAAGGGTGCCTTCACCTGGCAGCGCTGCACGTGCACCTGGTAAACCTGCGCCTCGGCCTGGGACTGGGCCTGCCGCGCCTCGGCCACGGCCACCTCGAAGCGCCCAACCGAATTGAGGGCAGCGAGTTGCTGCTTGTTCTTCAGTTCTTCTCGCGCCGCACGCACAGCGGCGTTGGCGGCATTCAGCTGGGCCTGGTAGGCGCTGCAGTCGAAGCGAACCAGCACCTCGCCTCTCTTGAAGGCCTGGCCTTCGGCGTAAGGCATCTCGACGATACGCCCGGGCAGCTCGCTGGCCAGCACGGCCTGGTTGCGGGCACGCAGAACGCCACGGGCTTCGCTTCCGGTGGAAGTGGCCGCGGCGGGCGAATCGAGCAACGGGTCCTGCGCGGGCGGTTCCTCAGCCCAGGAAACCGCGACCAGCCCCATCACCCCAAACAGCGTCCACAACGTACGTTTCATCAAGGCCATCCCTGGATAGAAGTGGGCAAGAGTCTATGAGAGCTGTCGGACAATAGGAATCTGGGATGAGGAATTAACTCGCCATCAGTCAGGATTCGCCACCGAGTGGTGGGCGGGGATATGCGGCCAGCCGTGAGAGCGAGTTTATTTGAACGTGGGAAACCACGTCCTTAGGACGTGGTCATGAGTCATCGGCGCTGCCTGTGACGATCGAAATGCCTGATGTACAGGATGAAGTCGGACTTTCTGTAGGAGCGAGCTTGCTCGCGAACAGCCCGAGCACGATCTTTCGCGAGCAAATTCGCCCCCACATGAAGAAGCCAGGCCTCAGACCATTTCCAGTGAGCGCTTGCGGCGCGGCGGTGGGAAGCTGTGGTCGATCAGGGCGAGGTCGTCGTCGCTGAGTTGGAGCCTGCGGGCCTCGGCGTTCTGCTTGAGGTGCAGCGGGTCGACTGCCTTGGGAATGACCATCACGCCCTGTTGGCGCAAAGCCCAAGCCAGGACGACCTGGGCGGGGCTGGCGTCATGGCGACGGGCGATTTCCTGGACGCTGGTGTTACGCAGCAGCTTGCCGCCCTGCCCTACCGGGCAGTAGGCCATCAGCGGCATGCCCTGCTGTTGCTGGAAAGGCAGCAGGTCGAACTCGATGCCGCGTGCCTCGGGGTTGTAGAGCACCTGGTTGGCGGCGCACCCAGCGGGCAATTCGTGAAGGTCGTCGAGGTCGAGGTTGGACACACCCCAGCGAGCGATCTTGCCCTGCTCGCGCAGACGCTCGAAGGCTTCCACCGTTTCCTCCAGCGGGTGCTCGCCACGCCAGTGCAGCAGGTAGAGGTCGAGGTGGTCGGTGCCCAGGCGCTTGAGGCTTTGCTCGCACGCCAGGGCCGTGCCCCGGCGGCTGGCATTCCAGGGATAGACCTTGCTGACCAGGAAAACCTGCTCCCGCCGGCCGGCGATGGCTTCGCCCACCACCTCCTCGGCGCCGCCTTCGGCATACATCTCAGCGGTATCGATCAGTTTCAGCCCCAGTTCCAGCCCCTGGCGCAGCGCCGCGACCTCGCGCGCGCGTTCACTGCGGTTCTCGCCCATGTGCCAGGTGCCCTGGCCGATGGCGGGCACCCGGGTGCCGTCTGGGAAGGTGATGCTTTGCATGGCTCATTCCTCGGAAAGTCCGTTCAGTCGGGATTGCCGGCAGCTGGGGCGGGATAATCCGGCAATGGCCCGTGCGGCTCAAGCCCAGGGATCGTACGAGCCGATGCTCCACAAGTGGCCTTCCGGGTCGCGACAGGTGAAGCCTCGTCCACCGTAGTCCTCATCCTTCAGCGGCAACACGATGGTGGCGCCGGCAGCCACGGCGCGCGCATGCACGCCATCGACATCAGCCACCACCAGATAAATGCTCTGGGTGCCCAGCCCACCGGTCTCATCGGGCTGGCGCATCAGGCGGCCGTAGTCAGTGTCGCGCACGGAACCGAGCATGATCATGCCGTCGCCGAGGCTCAGTTGGGCATGGGAGATGCTGCCATCTTTTTCGGGCACTACCAGGTGCTCGAAGAAGCCGAAGGTGTGGCAAAGCCAGGCGATGGCGGCGGGCGCGTCGCGGTAACGCAGGCAGGAAATGGCAGTTGAACCGGCCATGGCGAGGATCTCCGGAAACTATGAATGGATTCAGCCTAGTCGCCTCACCGCGGCGCGCAGGGCCAGTGGTCAGCGCGCCGGGGCAGAATCAGGTGTATCCCTGCTTCCAGGCCCGGGAGCGGAAGCGGATCGGCGGCAGAGGCGACTTCGCGGGCCGCTCCAGGGCACGGGACAGGTCCAGGCGGATATCGCTGGAAGGTGTGGGCACCGGCCCGGCGAACTTGAGAATGAACTGCCAGCTGCGCTGCGGCACCCGCAACGGGTAGTCCAAGCCGGTAGGCGACTGGTTGATCGCCTGGAGTCCTTCCAGCGGGAACTGCCCGGGATCGCGGACCATGATCAGCGAAACCGATGACGGCGACAGCGAACGGCCGTCGACCGTCAGCACGACGTGCTCCGGCCGAAAGCGGAAATCGGTGGTCGCCGGCTGGATTTCGAAAAGCAGACGTATGCCGTCCTTTTCGTCGTAGCGCGGCTTGTCGATGGGGTCGTACATCACCGGTACCACGAACAGGATCACCTGAAAGTCGCTCTGTTGGATCTGGTTGTTCAGGCGCAGGGCAAGGGTCGCATCGTCCAGCCTGAGACGCCCCTGTTCGTCGGCTTCCTGCTCACCGACGTAGGCGACACTTTCCACGCCCGAGCGAAATCCGGCGCACCCCGCCAACAGCAGGCAGCCTGCCAGCAATCCGGCGAATGCCAGGTTGAGGCCGGTGGAGGACTGGGAAAGGATGCCGGGCATGATTTCTTCCTCGAAAGACTGGCGCATCGGCGGTTGCCGTGGATATTCCGGCAACCGAGTGCGCCGTTCAAGATGGCCCGCTTCGGCCTGGCCTCGCCTCCAGCAACAGGGACAGTGGTTCACCGGTATGTGGATGAGCCGGCTCGCGCAAGGCTTCGATGCGGTAACCACTGCGCAGCAACAGCCCACACCAGGACTCCAGCGTGCGGAAGTACCAAGGCATGGGTTCGGGGAACTCGCCGGCAAAGGCAGCGAAGTCCTCGCAACGCCAACCATCTCGATAGCCCTCCTCGCCTCGGGCCAGCCAGGGGTGCACGGTCTGGATCAGCAGCACGCCGTCTACGGCCAACAGTTCACGCAAGGCTGCCAGCAGCGGTTCCAGCTGCTCTTCGAAGAGCGAAAAATTGCATACCACCGCCTCGAAGACGCCCAACTGGCCTGGATCCGCCTGCAGCCCGGCGTAGTCGAGGCAGCGAAACTCGCCACCGGCAAGCTGCGCTGCCTCCACCAGCGGCCTGGAGGCATCGATGCCCAGCACTGCCAGACCTTGCGCGGCCATTGCTCGGCTCAGCCAGCCTTCGCCGCACCCCAGGTCCAGCACCCGCGCTGGCCCAAGGGCCAGGACAGCGTCGAGGATGGCTCGATCAGTGGCCAATTGCCTGCTTTCGATGCGACCTTCCCGCACTGCGCGAGTCCAGGCCAGCGCATTCGCGTGCCAGCTGTGGCCCAGTAGCCTCCGATTGTCGCCTGTCATGGATTCGCTCCCATTTTGCTGCCACTCCGCCATGCAGCCGGCCAATGACCTACTAAGATTGCAAGCAAGAGCGGTGACAGGCCAGGCCGGTGGACTATGGGCGCAATATGGCAATCCGACGAAGCCAGGAACGAGGTACCCGAAGGTCATCTCAATGACCCCGGCGTTCCGCCGAAAAAGCCCCGTCGCAAGCATCGACTCCTGTTCTGGAGTGTCTTCCTGGTGACCGCCGGGATCGTCGGCGCCGCCGCCACCCATGAAATGCAGACCTCTCGCTTCCAGGCCCGGGAGCTTAGCCGTTACGCCGCCACCCTGAGTTACAAGCTGGAGGATGGGCCCAGCAACGCCATCCGCTATCCCGGTGACGGCCCCTTCGACCGCCGCCTGGGTTACGCCGTCCTGCCAACGATGCTCGAACGCCTGGAAAAACGCGGCTTCGAAATCCAGCAACAGACCCGTTTCTCCCCAGCCCTGATCAGCTACACCGAGCACGGGCTCTTCCCGCCGTACCGGGAAAAGATTCAGGCCGGCATCAACATCTGCGACTGTCGTGGCCGGCCCTTCTACCAGTTCAGCTACCCGCAGCAACGCTATCCGAACTTCGCCAGTATTCCGTCATTACTGGTGAACAGCCTGCTGTTCATCGAGAACCGCAAGCTGCTGGACCGCGAACTCCCCCTGGCCAACCCGGCGGTGGACTGGCCGCGCTTCTCCAAGGCCGCGCTGACCCAGGTTGGCAAGGCCATCGACTTCGACGGCCAGTCGGCCGGGGGTAGCACCCTGGCGACCCAACTGGAGAAGTATCGCCACTCGCCTTTCGGTCGCACGGCCTCGGCCTCTGAAAAGATTCGCCAGATGGTTTCCGCCAGCGTGCGCGCCTACCAGGGCGGCCCGGAGACCCTGGCCGCACGCGAACGCATCGTCATGGATTATCTGAACAGCGTGCCGCTTTCAGCCGCGCCGGGACACGGCGAGGTGCACGGCATCGCCGATGGCCTGCGGGTGTGGTACGGCGCCGACTTCAACCGGGTCAACCAGGTTCTGACGAGCAAGGACAGCAGCCTGGCCGAGCGCGGCCTGGCCATGCGCCAGGTGCTCTCGCTGTTCATCGCCCAGCGTCGCCCTTCCTATTACCTGTCCAACGCCCACGAGGAACTGAACACCCTCACCGACAGCCACATCCGCGTGCTGGCGAACGCCGGAATCATCGATTCGGCGCTGCGCGATGCCGCGCTCGATGCGAAGCTGCGTTTCCGCAACTGGGTTGAAGAGCCTGCGCTGCAGGCCGTGGAGTCGAACAAGGGCATCAGCGTCGCCCGCGGCCGCCTCTCCAGCATGCTGAACATGCCGCTCTACGACCTCGACCGCCTCGACCTGACCGCCAGCAGCACCCTGCAGAGCGAGCTGCAGAACGCCGTCACCGCCTACCTGCAGCACCTGGCCGACCCGGCCTTCGCCGAGCAGGTCGGGCTCTACGGCGAGCGCCTGCTGTCGCCGGAAAAGACTCGTGAAGTGCGCTACAGCTTCACCTTGTTCGAACGCACGCCTTCCGGTAACCGCGTACGGGTACAGACCGACAACACCGATCAGCCCTTCGACATCAATGAAGGCAGCAAGCTGGAGCTCGGTTCCACGGCCAAGCTGCGGGTACTGGCCACCTACCTGGAAAACGTCGCAACCCTGCATCAGCGCTACGCCGAAATGCCTGTCGCGGAGCTGCGCAAGGTACCGGTGGACCCGCTCGACTTCATCAGCCGCTGGGCCATCGACTACCTGATCCAGACCAAGGACCGCAACCTCGACGCCATGCTCCAGGCGGCCCTGGATCGCACCTATTCCGCCAGCCCCTACGAATCCTTCTTCACCGGCGGTGGGCTGCACGCCTTCAACAACTTCCGCAAGGAAGACAACGGACGCCGGCCGAGCCTTCGTGATGCCCTGCGCGAGTCCATCAACCTGCCCTTCGTGCGCCTGCTGCGCGATGTGGTGCGGCACGACATGTACCGCCCGGACGGCGGCAAGATGCAGCTGCTATCCAATGACAAGGACCCGCGCCGCCAGGGTTACCTGGACCTGTTCGTTTCCCGGGAAAGCCAGACCTACCTTCGCCGCTTCTGGAACAAGTACCAGGGCAAGGATGCGGAACAGCGCATGTCCACCTTCCTCGACGGCCTCAACCCCTGGGGCGCTCGCATGGCCGCCATCCACCGCTACCTGCAGCCCAACGCCGACCTCGCTACCTTTGCTGCCTTCATGCGCGAGCGGGTGCCCAAGGCCAACCCGCCGCTGACCGACAAGCGCATCGAAGACCTCTACACCCGCTACGGCCCGGGCGCCTTCGACCTGAACGACCAGGGCTATGTGGCCCGCGTGCACCCCCTGGAACTCTGGCTGCTGGGCTACCTTCAGGCGCACCCCCAGGCGACCTACCGCGAAGCCGTCGAAGCCAGCGGCGATGAGCGCCGTGAGGTGTATGGCTGGCTGTTCAAATCCAAACGCAAGTACGCCCGCGACAAACGCATCCGCATCATGATGGAAGTGGAAGCCTTCCTCGATATCCACGAACACTGGAAATCCCTGGGCTACCCCTTCGACCACCTGGTGCCGTCGCTGGCCACCGCCCTGGGCAGTTCCGGCGACCGTCCGGCGGCTCTGGCCGAGTTGATGGGCATCATCCTCAACGACGGTGTTCGACAGTCCACCCTGCGCATCGACCAATTGCACTTCGCCGCCGACACGCCCTACGAAACCCTGGTGGGCCCCCAGACCCGTGAAGGCAAGCGGGTGATGACCTCGGAAGTAGCCACTGCCCTGCGCGACGCCCTCTCCATGGTGGTGGAAGGCGGGACCGCGCGACGCCTGCAAGGCAGTTTCACCTTGCCCGACGGCCAGCCGCTGGTGATGGGCGGCAAGACCGGCACCGGCGATAACCGCATCCAGACCGTGACCCGCTGGGGTACGGTGAAGAGCTCCAAGGCGATGAACCGTACAGCCACCTTCGTCTTCTTCCTGGGCCCGCGCCACTTCGGCACCCTGACGGCCTTCGTCGAGGGCAGCCAGGCGGACAAGTTCAGCTTCACCTCCGCGCTGCCCGTGCAGGTGCTCAAGGGCATGGCGCCGATTCTCCAGCCCTACCTCGCCCCCGGCATGAACACCCAGTGCCAGGACCTCGCGCCCGCCGTGCAGGTGAGCAGGCGTTAAGCCGGACGCGGCCCCGCCGTAAGTTGGTGCAGAGCGGAGCGCAGCCCAACGCATCTTGCTTCCGGTCGAGCGCCGATGTTGGGCCGCGCTTCGCCTGGCGCCAACCTACCTTAGCCCCGCCACACCGACGACGATCAGCGCCACTGAGAGCAGCTTGGCTGGCGTCAGGGCTTCGCCCAGCAGGAGGAAGCCCAGCAACACCGTGCCGAGGGTGCCGATGGCGGTCCAGATGGGATAGGCGATGCTCACGGGTAGCACGCGCATGGACAAGGTGAGGAAGTAGATCCCGGCCACTGCGGCCACCACCACCAGCACGCTCGGCCAGGGCCGGGTGAAGCCTTCGGCGTACTTCATGCCCATGGCGAACAGCACCTCGAAGAAGGCCGCCACCAGCAGGAATATCCAGGCCATGGCCACCTCCTCAGAAGGTTTCGGCGAGGTCCGCCAGGCTCCTTTCGGCACGCTGGTAGGACTGCTCGAAGGCCTCGCCACCAAACTCGTCGTTCTCCACCGCGACCACCGTCACGTCGCTGATGCCGACGTAGCCGAGCACGGTGCGCAGATAGACGTCCGCATGGTTCATATGGGCATTGGCGCCGCCGGGGCCGTAGCCGTGGTCGCCACGGGTGGTAATGATCAGCGCCTTTCGGTCCAGCACCAGCGGGGTATAGGGATTGCCCTGCTTGTTCGGATCGAAGTCGAACGTGCGGCGAATGCGCACGATCTGGTCAACCCAGGCCTTGACCCCACTGGGTACGCCAAAGTTGTACATGGGCGCGGAAATCACCAGGCGGTCGGCGGCGAACAGCTCATCCACCAGCAGGTCGCTAAGCGCAAGGTCGGCCTTCATCACTTCGCTGCGCGCCTCCGGCTCGGGATGGAAAGCAGCAGCGATCCAGCCTTCTGTGACCGCCGGAATAGCCACCCGCCCAACTTCGCGGCGTAGCACCTGACGGCCGTCCCCACGCGCTTGCCAGGCCTTGAGGAAGGACTCCTGCAGACGACGGGAATGGGAGCGTTCGCCACGGGGGCTGCCTTGTACAGAAAGAATGGTGCTCATCTCAATCTCCTTGATGACTGTGCTTCCAGGAGCACATTAATTGGCGGAAACTCAGGCACTAAGCTAGTTACGCCGACCATCCCGGACAAATGAGCATTAGTTCATCTGGATGAATTGAATTCATCCATGGAGCATTTCATGTTTTCCAGCTTGCCCCTCACCGCCCTGCGCACTTTCGAAGCCGCCGCGCGCCTGTCCAGCTTCAAGGCGGCGGCCGAGGAGTTGGCAGTAACGCCCACGGCGGTGTCCCACCAGATCCGCGGCCTGGAGAGCTGGCTGGGCGTGCCGCTGTTCGACCGCCTGCCCCGCAGCGTGCGCCTGACCGCCTGCGGCCAGCGTCTGTTCGGCAGCCTCCACGGCGCCCTGCTGGAGGTCACCCAGACTCTCGACCAGCTGCGCCCGCAGCGCAGCGCCGGCAACCTGACCCTGTCCACCACTCCGGCCTTCGCCGCCCTCTGGCTGATCCCGCGGCTCGGCCGCTTTTACGCCGAGCACCCGGAAATCAACCTGCGACTGGACACCAGCAACGCCCTGATCGACCTGCACCAGGATGCCAGCGTCGACTGTGTGATCCGCTACGGCATGGGCGACTACCCCAACCTGCACAGCCAATGCCTGCTGGACGAATGCTTCGGCGTCTACGGTGCGCCGGCACTGGTGGCAGGACTGGGAAACCGGGTGCCGACGCTGATTACCGTGCGCTGGCGCAATGCCCTGCTCTATGAGCTGGGCTGGAAGGCCTGGTGCCAGGCCGCGGGCGAAGAACACCTGCTCGACACCGCCCCACAGCGCGAATACGACGAAGAACACTATGCCCTGCAAGCCGCCATCGCCGGCCAGGGCCTGGTGCTGGCCAGCTCGATCCTGGTATCGGAAAGCCTCGCCAACGGCCTGCTAGTGCCGTACCGGCCGGAGGTGAACGTGGCTGGCGCGGGCTACTCCACGCTGTGCGTACCGGGCCGGGAACGCCACCCGCCGGTCAAGGCCTTCTTTGACTGGCTGGGCCGGGAGGTGGGGTGAGTCCAGCCCACAATCGAACAAAATAACGAACACTTACAGGCAGGTAGCCACCGCGACAAGCCGCCACATGGCGAAATTTGCCTTTCAGCAATCCAAACGGCTAACATTTTGTTCATTATGTTGAACACCCTGATCCACCCGTTCCACTTCGCCCGCCTCGCTTCCCGCGAGCGCCACTGGACCGGCGACCTGTAGCCCTCTCCCTTTCCTCATGGCCATGGAAGCGCCGGGCACGTGCTCTGCCGTCCATGGCCAGGACTTCCTGCAATCACGTCGTTCGCCTCCGGGCGAAGGGCCCTGCATGCCCAAGGGAGGGCACCATGCGTTCCTGGATCTATCTGCTTGCCGCGATCCTCTTCGAAGTCGTCGGCACCACCTCGATGAAACTCGCCGCCGAACACGCGCCCGTGCTCGGCCACCTGCTGATGTACGGCCTGATCGGCCTGTCGTATTTCTTCCTCGCCCTGGCGGTCAAGCGCGTGCCGGTGGGCGTGGCCTATGCCCTGTGGGAAGGCATCGGCATCGTGCTGATCACCAGCGTCAGCGTCACCTGGCTGGGTGAAAGCATCGGCCCATACAAGGCACTGGGCCTGGCCGTGATGATCGCGGGCATCCTGCTGATCAAGTCCGGTACCCGCGCCGCGCCCAAGGCTCGTGAGCAGGAGGTGCTGGCATGAACGGCGTGACCTGGATTCATTTCGCCTGGCTGGGCGTGGCCATTGTCCTGGAGGTGCTGGCCAACGTGCTGCTGAAGTACTCCGACGGCTTCCGCCGCCGACTGCTGGGGACAGCATCGTTGCTCTGCATCCTGGCGGCGTTCACGGCCCTGGCGCAGGCGGTGCGCGGCATCGACCTGTCACTGGCCTATGCCATCTGGGGCGGCTTCGGCATCCTCGCCACTGTCGCGTTGGGTTGGGTGTTGTTCGGCCAGCGCCTGGCCCGGCGTGGCTGGCTGGGGTTGGGATTGCTGCTGGTGGGGATGGGGTTATTGAAGCTGGCGTGAAGGGCGGAACTGTCCGGAAGCTTGGCCCCGGGTGGATCACGCATCACCGATCCACCCTTGGTGTCAGACCTGACCACGCTGGTGAATGTGGAAAGCGACATCCACCCTTCACATTTCCCGGCGATCCGAAGCGCCGCCCGTTGGGTTTCGTTCCTCTGCCCAACCTGCGCTATCGCCCGGCCGCTGTAGCCGGAAAAAATTCCAGGCAAAAAAAATGGGCGACCATCTGGTCGCCCGCCCAATCATTCCGGGAGAGGAATGTCAGAAACGCTTGTGTCCGCATCACGCAAGATCCAGACAGGACCCTTTTTACGCACAGCCCCTCCCCCGCACCATTCAACGATGGTCTAACTCTCCTCTTTCCCCAATCCGTGCAACTTCAACTTGTTGGCAATGGTGGTATGGGAAACCCCGAGCCGCTTGCCCAGCAGGCGGCTGCTCGGATGCTCGGCGTAGAGCCGTTCGAGCACGGCTTTTTCGAAACGGCCGACGATCGCGTCCAGCCCGCCATCCAGGGAGAAATCGCCCAACGGCTGCGGTGCACCGTAATCCGGCAGGCGGATGTGTTCGGGCCGAACGGTGCCGCCATCGCACAAGGAAACCGCCTGGAACAGCACGTTTTCCAGTTGCCGCACATTGCCCGGCCAGTGGTAGTGGCTGAGCCTGTCCAGCACCTGTGGTGCCAACTTCGGCAGGCCACAGCCGATCTGCCGGCTGGCCGAGTCGAGGAAATGCTCCACCAGCGGTGGCAGGCCGTCCAGGCACTCGCGCAGCGGCGGGATGTGCAGCGACAGGACGTTGAGGCGGTGATAGAGATCCTGGCGGAACTCGCCCTTGGCGCAGAGTTCGGAGAGGTCCACCTGGGTCGCGCAGATCACCCGCACATCGAGGTAGACCTCCTCGTCACTGCCTACGCGGCGGAAGCAACCGTCCTGCAGGAAGCGCAGCAGCTTGGCCTGCAGGCGCGGGCTCATCTCGCCGACGCCGTCGAGGAACAGCGTGCCGCCAGCGGTGAGTTCCAGCAGGCCCAGCTTGCCTTCCAGACGCGCCCCCTCGAAGGCACCGGGGCCGTAGCCGAACAGTTCAGTCTCGGCCATGGATTCCGGCAGACCCGCACAGTTCAGCGCCATGAACGGCGACTGGCCGCGCGGGCTGGCCAGGTGGCAGGCGCGGGCCAGCAGTTCCTTGCCGGTGCCGGTTTCACCCTCGATCAGCAACGGGGCGTCCAGAGGCGCCATGCGCCGTGCCTCGCGAACCACCGCGGCCATCACCCTGGAGCTCTGGAAAATGCTGTCGAAGCCGCGCAGCTCGTGCTTGCGCACGTTGTAGATGCGCTCGCCAACGCGGTCGGCGCGGTGCAGGGTGAGCACTGCGCCGGCCAGGGCCTCGCTCTCGTCATGTTCGGACTGCAGCGGCGCGATGTCGGCGAGGAAGGTGTCGCCCTTGACCTTGATGCGCAATCCGTTGATCCGCGCCTTGTTGGCTCGGACCAGTTCGGGCAGGTCGAAGTCGTCGACATAGCGCGCCAGCGGGATGCCCGGCACCTCGTCCACCCGCACCCCAAGCAACTGGGCAGCGGCGCGGTTGGCGGCGACGATGGAACCGCCCATATCGATGGACAGCACCGGAAAATCCAGCGCGCCCAACAGGGCATTCAGCTCCAGGTGACGGCGCTCGCTGGGCATCAGACCCACGCGCTTGACGCCGAAGACGCCGGGAATGGCTTCCAGCTTCGGCCGCAGGGACTGGAGTTGCAGGTTGATCAGGTTCGGGCAGAGCAGGTAAATCGCGTTGCCCTGGTCTCCGCCCACTTCGCCGCGATTGACGTTGATGCCGTAATCGACGAGCAGGTTGAGGATGTCGCGCAGGATTCCCACACGGTTCTGGCAATGGACTTTGATACGCATCAGGCACCCCTGGGTCGGGCTTTTCCTTGGGTTGTGGACGAAAGAATCCGTTCTCGACCCTATTTTTCCGTCAAGAATATGTGACAAATCAGCGCTTCGACAAGGCGATATCTGGCCGCTCCGCCGCTATCGTAAAGTTTTCATTACGCTTTCGGCGCTGTACGGGCGTCCTCGCAGGTCCCGCCCCTGCTGCACTACGACCCGGTCTGCGCTATCGATAAGGCAACACAACAACGAAGCCCCATCCTCAGGAGGCCGAATGAAAGCGACGCAGTACGTGGCCCGCGAACCCGATGCCAACGGTTTCATCCACTACCCGGAAACCGAGCATCAGGTGTGGAACACCCTGATCACCCGTCAGTTGAAAGTGATCGAAGGCCGCGCGTGCCAGGAATACCTCGACGGCATCGAGAAGCTCGGCATGCCCCATGACCGCATCCCGCAACTGGGCGAGGTCAACAAGGTGCTCCAGGCCACCACCGGTTGGCGCGTTGCCCGCGTACCGGCCCTGATCCCCTTCCAGACCTTTTTCGAACTGCTGGCCAGCCAGCAATTCCCCGTAGCCACCTTTATCCGCACCCCGGAAGAGCTGGACTACCTCCAGGAACCGGACATCTTCCACGAGATCTTTGGCCACTGCCCGCTGCTGACCAACCCCTGGTTCGCCGAGTTCACCCACACCTACGGCAAGCTCGGCCTGAAGGCCACCAAGGAAGAGCGCGTCTACCTCGCCCGCCTGTACTGGATGACCATCGAGTTCGGCCTGATGGATACCCCGCAGGGCCGGCGCATCTATGGCGGCGGCATCCTCTCCTCGCCGAAGGAGACCGTCTACGCTCTGTCGGGCGAGCCCGAGCATCAGGCGTTCGACCCGCTGGAATGCATGCGTACCCCGTACCGCATCGACATTCTGCAACCGTTGTACTTTGTGCTGCCGGACCTCAAGCGCCTGTTCGACCTGGCCCATGAAGACATCATGGCGCTGGTGCACAAGGCCATGAGCATGGGCCTGCACGCGCCGAAGTTCCCGCCGAAGCCGAAGGCGGCCTGAGCCGATCCCCGCGAATGGTGGATGGAAAAAGTGCCATCCACCCTACCGACGAACCCCATTCTGGAAGAACGAACATGACTGCCCTGTCCCAAGCCCATTGCGAAGCCTGCCGCGCCGACGCCCCGATGGTGTCCGATGAAGAACTGGCCGTACTGATCAAGCAGATCCCTGACTGGAACATCGAAGTCCGCGACGGCGTCATGCAGCTGGAGAAGGAGTTCCGCTTCAAGAACTTCCGCTACGCCCTGGCGTTCAGCAACGCCGTCGGCGCCATTGCCGAGGAAGAAGGCCATCACCCTGCCCTGCTGACCGAGTGGGGCAAAGTCACCGTGACCTGGTGGAGCCACGAGGCCAAGGGCCTGCACCGCAACGACTTCATCATGTCCGCCCGCACCGACCAGGTGGCCGAAACCGCCGAGGGCCGTAAATGAGCCATTTCGCCAAGGTGGGCCTGGTCCCTGGTGACCCGATCCTCGGCCTGATGGATGCCTATCGCCTGGACCCCAACCCGGCCAAGCTCGACCTGGGCGTGGGCGTATACAAGGACGCCCAGGGCCTGACGCCCATTCCTCGGGCGGTGAAGCTCGCCGAGCAGCGCCTGGTGGATACCGAAACCACCAAGACCTACGTCGGCGGCCACGGTGACCCAGCCTTCGGCCGCCTGCTGCTGGACCTGGTACTCGGCACCGGCAACCCGCTGGAAGCCGCTGGCCGCGCCGGCGCTACCCAGACCCCGGGGGGCACCGGCGCCCTGCGCCTGGCGGCGGAGTTCATCGCCAGCCAACTGCCCGGCCGTGGCATCTGGCTTAGCGATCCGACCTGGCCGATCCACGAAACCATCTTCGCCGGAGCCGGCATCACGGTCAGCCACTACCCCTACGTGGATGCGGCCAACCGCCAGGACGTGAGCGCCATGCTCGCAGCCCTGGAGCAAGTGCCCGCGGGCGACGTGGTGCTCCTGCATGCCTGCTGCCATAACCCCACCGGCTTCGACCTGGGCCAGGACGACTGGCGCCGCGTGCTGGAAGTGGTAAAGGCACGCGAGCTACTGCCGCTGATCGACTTCGCCTACCAGGGCTTCGGCGATGGCCTGGAGCAGGACGCCTGGGCCGTGCGCCTGTTCGCCGAGGCGCTGCCGGAACTGTTGGTCACCAGCTCCTGCTCGAAGAACTTCGGCCTCTACCGCGAACGCACCGGCGCGCTGATCGTCTGCGCTGCCGACGTGGAAAAGCTCACCGACGTGCGCAGCCAACTGGCCTTCCTCGCCCGCAACCTCTGGTCCACACCGCCGGCCCATGGCGCCGCCGTGGTCGCCACCATCCTCGGTGACGCCGCCCTCAAGGCCCAGTGGACGACGGAACTGGAAGCCATGCGCTCGCGCGTTGCCGACCTGCGCCTCGGGCTGGTTGAAGCCCTGCAGCCTTACAGCCTGGCTGAGCGTTTCGCGCACATCGGCGAGCAACGCGGCATGTTCTCCTACACCGGCCTGTCGCCTGAGCAGGTGGCACGACTGCGTGCCGAATTCAGCGTGTACATGGTCAGCACCGGACGGGCCAACGTGGCAGGGCTGGATTTCAGCCGCATCGGAGATCTGGCCGCCGCCATCGCCAAGGTGTGCTGAGCCTCAGAGCATGCCTTCTAGCCCGCTCTGGCGGGCCAGAAGGCATGCAGTTGGTATTGACGGCGCCGGCATCAGGAGCCCACGAGGCGTCGAAGGTTTTGGCTCATAAGGCGGAGCAGATGAGTGAAGCGCCAGGATCGACTGGCAAGCAACGCGTTCAGCTGTTGCTCGGCACTGTCCCGGTCCGCTCTAACTTTCTCTAGCTCCCCGGCCTGAACTGCCAAATTCGCCTGTAGCGTGACATGGGTTTCTTGTACCGCTGCGAGCTCACCTGCAAGTCCGAGTCGTGCAACTTCGCATTGCTGCATGATGGCTACGGTGCGCCGAACTTCCTCACGCAGGGCGGTCTCGGTGTCAAGAAAGCGCTGGCGCTCTGCATTGAAATGCGTTGACGACCTCCAAAGTTCCTGGTCGAGCTGCCCAGCGAAAGCAAGCAACGGCTGGGAGCGGGTGAATTCAACTTCCAGTCCGTCCCACTCGGACGAGAGGTCGAAACGATCCGCCGCCAATCCTGCCATGACCCGAAACACATCCAACAGAGCATCAAAGCCGGCCCTTGCTCTGACCAGGTCGTCACCGTCGTGCACGGAATGACGCAACCCTACATCCAGCACCTCGGCGATGAAGCGATCGCGAGCGACCGTATCCATCGGTAGCGCCAGCCTGCGGCCCAGGCGCGCCAGCTCTGATCCAGGCGAGGACAGAAAGCGGTCGTAATCCACCAGGATCGCGCCGCGCTTTCGTGACCATTGCATAGCGCGGCAGGAGTGCTCGTACCAAAGGAGAAAGCTCTTGCCTTGGCTCAGTTTGTCGCGACGAGCCAGAGACTTCGCCACACTGAGCGGGTGGCGAACCGCGACGACGAAATCGACCTGAAGCTCGAGTCGATCGAAGGCCGTCTGCCAGACGGGCATCAATCGCGGCATGCGCGGATCCTTGATGCCGATCAGGCACTTGCCCACCGATAGCTCTTCGAGCAAGCCCATGGCGCGAAGGACGAACTCATCAAGCAGATGGGGCGTCATCATGCGCTCAAGGTCCAGCCCCACGTCACCCGAGGCGAAGCCACAGGCAGCAAGTATCTCGTCGTTCAGCGCCACCAATCGGGCGTCTTCCCAATAGCCTCGGGGATTGTCCTCTCGTGGGGGTATCAGGTTGTCCCCAAAATCCACTCCGAAGACTTCCAACCCTGCCGAAAGCAGACTGGTACCAGAGCGATGCATACCCAAGACTACCAATACCCGGGGTTTGCCGCCGTTCATCCCTCGAATCATCACTTGCTCCAGACCTGATTCCACGGCCTGTGGATACCAAACACCTGCGCCACATACATCGCCCGCACGCAACGTTCGAGGATCTGCGGCAAGTGCCAATACCTGGCCAGCAATCGCTGCCAGCGAGAATGTGCAGTCCATCGAAACACGGACCATTGCGCCCGCCAACAATGCTCCGACGCTAGGCTGGCGACCACTGAGAGATACCAGCCTCGGTGGGCCGGATAGGCGAGGTCACTACCATTGCGGCGATCCCCCTCACCGGATTCCAACCAGGCCACCAGCAACAGCTTGCGCTTCCTGCCGCCTCGCAGGCGAGAAGCATGTACTACTGACGCACGCGGATCGCAATGGGGCTGATCGTTCAGGGCTATGAACGTTTCGCCACTCGGCAAGGAATGTCCACCGCGGGACCAGTCGGTACCATTCACGCCGTCCATCAGCTCTAACCACCGTGCTTTAGGACGGTCCAATTGGAGCCAGACGCTTTCCTCCAAGACAATCGCCCGCATTGCACGCGGCCTGCGGGAAAGTTCCATCACCGCCCAACCGACGTTTATTTGGCCTTGGACTTCAGCACCGGAGCCGTGTAGCCACTCCCAGTCCTGCAGCGTCTGACCCACCAGGAAGACAGCAATTCGTTCAAACTCGTCAACACTACAGTCTTGCCCGGCAAGCATCGCAAGCACGGGCACCAAGACAAAAGTGTCCCTTCGCAGCAGGCTGTTCACTCGCCCCCCCCCGTGACCACCATGGGGTTCGGCAGCACCCGGGAAATTCTTCTGGTGCGCTTAAAGGTTTCGATGAAGTCCGGCCATTGTGTTGGATGCAGGAGACTCTCCAACCAGTAGGTTTCATCTGCCCGGGCAAGTAGCCAGGCAGGTATGCTCGCGCACTCACAAACTATGACGAAGAACGCGTCAGATGCGTCTACTGTGCTCAGCCAACGTCTCCACTCCGTCCATTCCGAACAGTAAGTGATGACAGCGAGTACCGCACAAGGCGCAACAGGCGCGTACTGCTCGGCACGAGACAGGTTTGCCAACGGAGTCCGTGTCCATTTTTCGACGTAGCCTTGGGACAGCATTCGCACAATGGTCCGGCGATAGAACTCCAGGTGACGCGCCCGTATTCGTGCGTAAGATTGCGCCCCACGGCGATTCCCCTCCCGCAGTCGCGAGCCTGGTTGCTGGTGATAGAAGAGCAAGGCTTCTTCTATGACCTTTCCGCGCACACCGATACGGGCGAGGGATATCCAGAAGTCCCAGTCTTCGTACATCGTTTCGCGTGCTTCATCGAAGCCTGTCGGCGCTGATTGAAAATTGACCCACCCTGCCGATTGAAAAATGACCCAGGGCGGCTTGCCGATTTTCACCTCGGCAATTGTGGATAAGCCTAGCAGTCGACAAACCTG
>NZ_SCOK01000063.1:0-26812 GCF_005502555.1 Pseudomonas sp. D(2018) | reverse complement strand
GCCCTGACCACCGCCACCGGCAGCCTGCACAAGCTCGGTCTGCTGCTGACCCGCGGACATGTGCTGGAAGGCCTGAACCAGATCGACACAGTGATTTTTGACAAGACCGGCACCCTCACGGAAGGCCGTCTGACGCTTAGCGCCATCCACCCCTTGGGCGCGATGGACCGCGATACCTGCCTGGGCCTGGCCGCCGCCCTCGAAAGCCGCTCCGAACACCCGATCGCGCGTGCCTTCGGCCGCGCCCCACAAGCGGCCGATCAGGTCTCAAGCGTGCCTGGCCGAGGCCTGGAGGGCCGGGTTGGCGAGCACCTGCTGCGCATCGGCCAGCCCGGCTTCGTCGCCGAACTCAGCGGCCAGCCGGTACCCAGCATTCCTGGCGACCAGGGCCAGTGGCTGCTGCTGGGGGATGAACAAGGACCGCTGGCCTGGTTTGTCCTCGACGACCGCCTGCGGGAAGACGCCCCGGCCCTGCTCGATGCCTGCCGCGAACGCGGCTGGAAGCTCCTGCTGCTCTCCGGCGACAGCTCGCCCATGGTCGCTGGCATTGCCCAACAACTCGGCATCGACGCTGCCCGTGGCGGCCTCACGCCGGATGCCAAGCTGGAAGTGTTGCGCCAGCTCCACCAGCAGGGCCACAAGGTCCTGATGCTGGGCGATGGCGTCAACGACGTACCGGTGCTGGCCGGCGCCGACATCAGCGTCGCCATGGGCAGCGCCACCGACCTGGCCAAGACCAGCGCCGATGCCGTGCTCCTGTCCAATCGCCTCGACAGCCTGGTGCAGGCGTTCGCTCTGGCCCGCCGGACCCGCCGCATCATCATCGAGAACCTGGCCTGGGCGACCCTGTACAATGGCCTGGTGCTGCCCTTCGCTGCCCTCGGCTGGATCACCCCACTCTGGGCCGCATTCGGCATGTCGGTCAGCTCGCTTCTGGTGGTAATCAACGCCTTGCGCCTGGCCCGCACCTGAGCCACGCATTTTCAATCGGAGCCCCTGATGCCAGCGCTTTACATACTGATTCCGGTCGCCATCGGCCTGGTCGGTTTCGCCATCTGGCTGTTCTTCTGGGCCGTGGACAGCGGCCAGTACGACGACCTGGACGGGCCGGCCCACAGCATCCTCTTCGATGACGAGGACCCCAAGCACAAGGCTGGCATCGCCGAAGCCGAGGGCAACAACAAGGACAAACAGGACGAGCAGGACGAGCCCCGTGGCTGAACTTGCTCCTCTGCTGCTTTCTGCCCTGATCCTCGGCCTGCTCGGAGGCGGCCATTGCCTCGGCATGTGTGGTGGCCTGATGGGCGCCCTGACCCTGGCCATCCCCCCTGAACAACGCGCCCGGCGCCTGCGCCTGCTGCTGGCCTACAACCTCGGTCGCATCCTCAGCTACGCCCTCGCTGGCCTGCTCATCGGCCTCGCCGGCTGGGCCATTGCCAGCAGCCCGGCAGCCATGGCCCTGCGCGTGGTGGCGGCGCTGCTGCTGATCTGCATGGGCCTCTACCTGGCGGGTTGGTGGAGCGGCCTGACCCGCATCGAAGCACTGGGACAGGGCCTCTGGCGCCACATCCAACCGGCAGCGCGCAAGCTGCTGCCGGTTTCCAGCCTGCCCCGCGCCCTGCTGCTGGGCGGACTCTGGGGCTGGCTGCCCTGCGGCCTGGTCTACAGCACCCTGCTCTGGGCCGCCAGCCAAGGTTCGGCCGCCGACAGCGCATTGCTGATGCTTGCCTTCGGCCTCGGGACCCTGCCCGTGTTGATCGCTACCGGCCTCGCCGCCGAGCGTCTGACCGCACTGCTGCGCAAGCGCGGCGTGCGTGTCGCCGGTGGCATGCTGGTAGTCCTCTTCGGTCTCTGGACTCTGCCCGGCCCCCACCAGGCGTGGCTGATGGGTCACGGCGGACACGACAGCAGTGCCGCCACCAGCGAGCATCAACACAGCCACTAAACGGCTTGATACAAATCAAGATCGCTCAAGCGGGTGCCCCATAGACTCCCTGGCACTGATATCCGAACCGGGGACTCCTGCATGCTCGACAACATTCGCTGGGACGCGGGCCTGATCCACCGCTACGACACTCCAGGCCCCCGCTATACCTCCTACCCCACCGCCGTGCAATTCACCCACCGGGTAGGCTCCTTCGACATGCTTCATGCCCTGCGTGACAGTCGCAAGGCCCGTCGCCCCCTGTCGCTTTACGTCCATGTGCCGTTCTGCGCGAACATCTGCTACTACTGCGCCTGCAACAAGGTCATCACCAAGGATCGCGGCCGCGCTCTGCCCTATCTGGAACACCTGGAGCGGGAAATCGAACTGCTGGCCTGCCACCTTGATCCGCAGCAGAGAGTTGAGCAACTGCACTTCGGGGGCGGCACCCCGACCTTTCTCAGCCATGACGAACTGCGCCGGCTCATGGGTCATCTGCGCAAGCACTTCAGCCTGCTGGACGACCACTCGGGTGACTACGGTATCGAAATCGATCCGCGCGAGGCCGACTGGTCCACTATGGGCCTGCTCCGTGAACTGGGCTTCAACCGCGTCAGCCTTGGCGTGCAGGACCTGGACCCCGCCGTGCAACGCGCCGTCAACCGCCTGCAGAGCCTGGAGGAAACCCGCGCCATCGTCGAAGCCGCGCGTACCTTGCAGTACCGCTCACTGAACCTCGACCTGATCTACGGCCTGCCCAAGCAGAACCCGGAGAGCTTCGCCCGTACTGTGGACGAAGTCATCGCCCTGCAACCGGACCGGCTTTCGGTGTTCAACTACGCCCACCTGCCGGATCGTTTCATGCCGCAACGGCGGATTCGCAGCGAAGACCTGCCCAGCCCTGGGCAAAAGCTGGAAATGCTCCAGCGCAGCATCGAGCAGTTGAGCGCTGCCGGGTACCGCTACATCGGCATGGATCACTTCGCCTTGCCCGACGACGATCTCGCCATCGCCCAGGAAGACGGCAGCCTGCAACGCAACTTCCAGGGGTACACCACCCACGGCCATTGCGACCTGATTGGTCTGGGCGTATCGGCCATCAGCCAGATCGGCGACCTCTACTGCCAGAACACGGTGCAGCTCAACGACTACCAGGGTGCGCTGGGGCAAGACCTGCTGGCTATCAATCGGGGGCTGATGTGCGACGAGGACGACCGCATCCGCAGAGCGGTGATCCAGCAACTGATCTGCGCCTTCGAGCTGGATTTCGCGAGCATCGAAACCCGTTTCAACATCGAATTTCGCGGCTACTTCGCTGACATCTGGCCGCAATTGCAGCAAATGAGCGAGGATCGCCTGATCGACCTCAGCGACGGCCGCATCGACGTTCTGCCTGCTGGGCGCCTGCTGGTGCGCTCGTTGTGCATGCTCTTCGACAACTACCTGGCGGGGCAGAACCAGCAACGATTCTCCCGCGTCATCTGAAATCGGCTCAGGCGGCGAGCAGCTGGTTCAGCTCCACCGCCTGCTCCTCACTGAGATTCGACTCACGAACCAGCTTGGCGAGATTCAGGTTGGCGCTGCTCAGGGCCCCTTGCAACGACGTAAGCTGATTGCGTACTGCCTCCAGACGCTGGGCGCGGGTTTCATCGTCCAGGCTCCGGTCGGCCGCGATGGCATCCAGTTCGGCCTTCCGCTCGGCAATCTGCGCCTTGAGGGCGCGGATCATCTTCAGGAGCTCCTTGATGCCATCCGGCAGGCTGCTCTTGTCGATGTCGTCATTCTTCTGCGGCTCGCCGGGCTTGCCGAGGTTCGACAGGCTGACGCGAATCCCTTGTCGCACGGCATGCATGTCCACCGGGGCCTCATCCTGCCGTGCGACCTGTCGCCGCACCGACTCCGCCACCCGAGAAACCGCGCTATTCGTGTCCACGCGCAACATAGGCCGCTCTTTGCCTGAATACCGCCCGGATATCGACCATTGCCGGCAAAACTTGAGCAACAAGTCAGATAGGCTTTTTCTGGCCGTTGCCTACACCCTGCGTTACCCTTACGAGCATTGTGTGTATGCCTCGCAAGGAATGGTTCATGTCCGAAATCATCAAGGTGCGCAACGTACCCCAGGCCCACTGCAAGGACTGCAGCCTGGCCGCCCTTTGTCTGCCCCTGTCGCTGAACATGGAGGACATGGACGCGCTGGACGACATCGTCAAACGCGGCCGCCCGCTGAAGAAAGGCGAACTCCTCTTCCGTCAGGGCGATACCTTCGGCTCGGTCTTCGCAGTACGCTCCGGCGCCCTCAAGACCTTCACCGTTACTGACACTGGCGAAGAGCAGATCACCGGCTTCCACCTGCCCAGCGAACTGGTAGGCCTTTCCGGCATGGACACCGAGCTCTACCCGGTTTCTGCCCAAGCCCTGGAAACCACCTCGGTGTGCGAAATTCCCTTCGAGCGCCTGGACGAACTCTCGGTCCAGCTGCCGCAGTTACGTCGTCAGTTGATGCGCGTGATGAGCCGCGAGATCCGCGACGACCAGCAGATGATGCTGCTGCTGTCCAAGAAAACCGCCGACGAGCGCATCGCCACCTTCCTGGTCAACCTCTCCGCACGCTTCCGCGCCCGCGGCTTCTCGGCCAACCAGTTCCGCCTGGCCATGTCGCGCAATGAAATCGGTAATTACCTGGGCTTGGCTGTAGAAACCGTCTCCCGCGTCTTCACCCGTTTCCAGCAGGCCAACCTGATTGCCGCCGAAGGCAAGGAAGTGCACATTCTCGACCCCATCGAACTCTGCGCCATGGCAGGCGGGAGCATCGAAAGCTGATCCCCCGCAGACCTGCCGGCCTGGCAGGTCCGCCTGTCCCACCCTGCCCTTCCCATCAGGCATTGACGATGATCTTCGACGACTTTTCCATCAAGACACTGATCCGCCCTGTCCCTGACTTCCCCAAACCCGGTGTGGTGTTCCGCGACATCACGCCCCTGTTCCAGTCGCCCCGCGCCCTGCGCCTGGTGGCCGACAGTTTTATCCAGCGTTATGTCGAGGCCGACTTCAGCCACATCGGCGCCATGGACGCCCGCGGCTTCCTGATTGGCTCGATCATCGCCTACGAACTCAACAAGCCGCTGGTGCTCTTCCGCAAACAGGGCAAGCTCCCGGCGGACGTGCTCTCCGAGCCCTACCAGACCGAATACGGCGAAGCCTTTCTTGAAGTCCACAGCGACAGCCTGTGCGACGGCGACAAGGTGCTGATTTTCGATGACCTGATCGCCACGGGCGGCACCCTGCTGGCTGCCACCCGGCTGGTCCGGCGCATGGGCGCCAGCGTGTTCGAGGCTGCAGCCATCATCGACCTGCCCGAACTGGGCGGCTCCGAGCGCCTTGCCGACGCTGGGATCCCCACCTTCGCCCTCACCGCCTTCGCACTCGACGAGCGCTGAGAGACGGGCGGGGCCGTGCCAGCGGACCCGCCCCAACCGAAGCACGGCTGACCCACCCGGGTTACACCCCCTCCGACTGACGTTACCCCTCGCCCCAGCCCACGCCGCGATCACCCGCCGAAAGTTGGCGGCCAGCCCCTCGCGCCGACCCGCACGATCCTCAATAGTTACATCGACTGATGGCACGGTTGCCGTGCCCACCGATAACAACGAATGGACGGCTCGCAGAGCCCGAGAGGATCCCCGCATGACCGCCAGCGCCAGCGCTCCCCTGCCCAAAGCCAACTTCCCCGTGCGCCGCATGGACTTCAGCTTCGCGTCGACCCAGAAATACTGGTGGAGCGGCGATCCCTTCATGACCCACTTCATGAACAACCTGTCTTCGCTCTTCCCCTACGGTGAGAAGTTCTTCGTCGACAGCGTGCGTGCCGTGCGCGACCAGGTCAGTGACCCGCAACTGCAGAAGGACATCAGCGCCTTCATCGGCCAGGAAGCCATGCACTCCAAGGAACACGCGACTTATAACGATTACGCCGCCGAACACGGTATCGACCTGGAACGCCTGGAACTGCGCATCAAGGTGCTGCTGGAATGGGTCACCCGCGTCACCACCAAGAAGCAGCGTCTGGCTGCCACCTGCGCCCTGGAACACTTCACCGCCACCATGGCCGAGCAACTGCTGCGCCGGGAAGACATCAACACCCAGATGGACGACCCGAAGATGTACAAGTTGTGGATGTGGCACGCCATCGAGGAGAACGAGCACAAGGCGGTTTGCTATGACGCTTACCAGGCAATCGGCGGCGGCTACCTGATCCGCACGTTGACCATGTTCCTGACCACTTTCCTGTTCTTCGGCGTGATCATGACCTTTCAGGTCCACCTGATGCGCAAGGACGGCCAGCTGTTCAACTGGCGCAGCTGGGCTCGCGGCCTCAAGACCCTGCTCGGTCCGCGCAACGGCTACTTCCCGAAGATGATCAAGCCTTACCTGGACTACTACCGCCCCGGTTTCCATCCTTTCGACCACGAGACCAAGGCGCTGGAGAAACGCTGGAAGGAGCGCCTCGGCTTCAACGGCTGACTGCCCTGCTGGTCCGACGCCCCAGCTGTGCTGTAGGGGCGATTTCAATCGCCAAGCGGGCCTCAGGCCCGCCCAGAGGCGTTCGACAGGGCAACGCCGTTGACCTTGGCGGCCCCTACGACAAAACTCGCTTCACCCCTCCTCGAAGAACTCCGCGAAGAACCCATCCAGCTCCCCCTCATAGCTGTCCAGCGAATACAGGGTGTCGGCCGCCAGCAGGTCCAGCAGGATCAGCCCATTGAGGCTGGAATCCTCCTCGGCAGCGGCACGCAAGCGGCCGGCCATGCCCAAGTTGACCTGGCGCAGGTTGCGGTACAGCTCGCGCAGCCCATCCATGTCCCAATCAGGTTCAAGGCCGCGCTGCCGGCGCAAATGCTGCCCTAGCAGATAGGTACCCAGGGAGCGGTAGAGGGTCTCAGCCGAGGTGCTGAACGGCCAGTGGAACCATGCCATCGCCCGCAGCATCCGGGTATGGGGACAACCGCTCGTCGCCCCGAGCAGACCGAGTAGCGAGCCCAGGGCCCGTTGCAGCGTGGTCTGCTGGCGAATCTCCCGCCCGCGCCAGAATACCGCCATCTGCACCTCCTCGTAGGAAGGCGAATGTGCCAGCACTGCCACTGGCCGTGCCAGGGCCCGCGCAAAGGGACAGTCACGCACCTCGGTGGTCTTCAGCGGGCAATGGCTGCATTGCTGGAAGCCCAGCCGCGCCCAGTCCGGCCCGTTGTCCAGGTATTGCTCAGTGCCCGCCAGGTCCACCTCATGCGCCCAGAGGTGGCCATCCGGGAATCGGAACTCGTAGCGAACCTGTGCCTCAGCCCTCGACTCCAGCTCCATGGTCTACCCTTGCTCACCTGTTGAAGGGAAATTTCAGCGCCATCCAACACGAAATTCGACGAGATTCAGACGCCTGAAATCTGTCATACACTTCGTACAACAAAGTCGGACAAGCGCCAGAATTCAACCCCGACAACAGTTCTACAGCGAAAAAAGCGGGCGACATCATGGAAAGCAGCCCTTTGGATCTTGCCGGAGCCCTGGTTGAACGGATCGAGGTGGGCGTCATCATCCTCGACCAGGAGCTGCGCGTACTTCACTGGAACGACTTCGTCAGCCAGCGCAGCGGCAAGGCGCTGGGGCCTGCCCGGTATCAACCGCTGACGTGGGTCTTCCCGGAAGCGGACACCCCACGCCTCGGCCAAATGGTGGCCAAGGCCCGCGAACAGGGCCTCCACGCCTACACCCACTGGCGCGAAGACCCATACCTGATCCAGCTGCCCTACAGCCCCGAAGGCCAGGTGACGCCACTGCGTCTGCAGAGCACCCTGCTCTTCCCCTTCGACTGTGCGGGCGAACGCTATTTCGGCCTGCTGCTTTACGACACCACCGAGTTCGCTCGCTCCAACGACCAGTTGGCCGCAGCCCTTAACGCCCTGGGCAGCAAGCAACTGGAGCAGGATCAACTGATCCACAAGCTGGAGAAGGCCAACGCCCAGCTGCTGCAATCGGAGAAGCTCGCCGCCATCGGCCAGTTGGCAGCCGGCGTGGCCCACGAGATCAACAACCCCATCGGCTACGTCTTCTCCAACCTCAAGACCCTCACCGGCTACGTCAACGACCTGCTGCGCATCGTCGACGCCGTGGACGGCGTCGGCAGCCTGGAAGAACTGCAGCAGCTCAAGCGCAGCCTGGAGTACGACTACATCCGCAACGATGTCGAAGCCCTGATCCACGAATCCGAGGACGGTATCGATCGGGTCAAGAAGATCATCACCGCCCTCAAGGATTTCTCGCACATCGAAGAAGAAGAGTTCCGCGCGGCCGACCTGCACAAAGGCTTCGACAGCACCCTCAACCTGGTCAACAACGAACTCAAGTACAAGGCCGAAGTCGTGCGCGAGTATGGGGAGCTGCCGCTGGTGGAATGCATCCCCTCGCAGATCAACCAGGTGGTGATGAACCTGCTGATCAACGCCGCCCACGCCATCGAAAGCTTTGGCCGCATCACCCTGCGCAGCGGCCACCAGGGCGATTGGATCTGGCTGGAAGTCGAAGACAACGGCAAGGGCATCGACCCCACCATCCTCCATCGCATCTACGAACCCTTCTTCACCACCAAGCCGGTGGGCAAAGGCACAGGCCTTGGCCTCGCGCTTTCCTACAACATCGTGCAGAAGCACAACGGCCGCATCGAAGTAGCGAGCCAACCCGGCCAGGGCACCCGCTTCCGCGTCTGGCTGCCGCAGCACCAACCCCAGCCCGGCGGGTCGCAAGCATGAGCGAAGCCCGGCACCGCCCCACCCTGCTGCTGGTGGATGACGAAGAACACATCCTCAGCGCGCTGCGTCGCGTCCTGCGTGGCGAACCCTACGAACTGCTCACGGCCACCGGCGGCACCGAGGCCCTCGCGCTGCTGGCCGCGAACGATGTGGACCTCGTGGTCTCCGATGCGCGCATGCCCGGCCTCGATGGCCCCGCCCTGCTGGCTGAAGTACAGCAGCGCTGGCCGGGCACCCTGCGCCTGATGCTAACCGGCGCCACTGATCTGGACACCAGCATCCGCGCCATCAACCAGGGGCGGATCTACCGGTATCTGGGCAAACCCTGGAATGACGACGAACTGCGCTTCACCCTGCGCCAGGCCCTGGCTCACCAGCATGCCGAACGCGAACACCAGCGCCTGGAACGCCTCACCCTGGAGCAGAATCGCAGCCTGCAGGAACTCAACGCCAGCCTGGAGCAACGCGTCCGCGACCGCACCGCCGAGTTGCAGCAGACCGCCGACATGCTCGACCTGGCCTACGACGAGTTGCGCCATAGCTACGTGACGGCCACCGAAGTCTTCTCATCCCTGCTCAGCCAGCGCCTGCCGGGCGACAAACAAGGCAACGCCCAGGTCATCGCCCTGGTGCGCGCCTACGCCAGCGAACACCAGTTGCCGGAAACGGACAGTCGCGATCTGGCCATGGCCGCCGCCCTCTACAACCTTGGCAAGTTGACCTGGGACGACCACCTGTTGATCCGCCCCAGCGACCTGTTGCACCGCGAAGAGCGGGAACGCTACTGCCGTTACCCACTGCTGGGCGAAAGCCTGCTGATGGCCCTGGAGCCCCTGCACGATGCTGGACGACTGATCCGCCACCATCAGGAGCGCTGGAACGGCACCGGCTTCCCCGACCAGTTGCGCGGCCAGGACATCCCCTTCGGCGCCCGCCTGCTCAAGCTGGCGGTGGACTTCGTCGAACTGCAATGCGGCCTGGTGCTGCAACGCCCGCTGCAGCGCCAGGAATCCCTGCAGTTCCTCGCCCGCTATGCAGGGCGGCTCTACGACCCGCAGCTCTCCCAGCAATTCATCGACCTCTGCACCCGCTGCGCACCAGACCTGCCGGAGGCCGACACGAGCATCCTCGCCGTCGATACCCGGCGCCTGGAACCGGGCATGGTCCTGGCCCGCAACCTCCAAGCCGAGAGCGGCATGCTCCTGCTCAATGCCGGCAAGCAGCTCAGCCGCACCCTGATCGACAAGCTCATCGCCTTCGAGGCCAGCGAAGGTGCGCGCTACACCCTCCACGTCCGCCTGTCCGAGGCTGACGCGAGCCCGGCCAAGGAGTAACACCGATGATCAAGATCCAGCTGGTGGACGACGAACCCCACATCCTCAGTGCCCTGCAGCGCCAGCTGCGCCCCCAGGGCTGGGTCCTGCATACCTTCGACAAGCCCGAAGCCGCGCTCGCGGCCCTGGCCGAGCACCAGTACGCCGCCATCATCTGCGACCTCAACATGCCGCAACTGGATGGCCTGACGTACCTGCAATTCGCCCGGCAGCGCCAGCCCGACGCCCTGCGCATGCTGCTCAGCGCCCATGGCGACCGCTCCACGCTCATGCAGGCGATCAATCGCGCCGAGGTCTATCGCTTCCTCTCCAAGCCCTGGGAGAACCACGACATCGAAAGCGCCCTCCAGGCCGCCGTCGACCTTTACCAACTGCGCGACGAGAACCGCCGCCTGCTGGACCAGGTGCGCGGCCAGCAGAACACCCTCGACCGCCAGCGCCGCGAACTGCTACGCCTGGAGATCGAGCACCCCGGCCTCACCCGCGTGCGGCGCGACGCCGACGGCGCCGTGCTGCTGGAGGGCTACGACCTGGATGACTGATCCCGATCAGTCAGGACCACTCCCGCCACCGGAACGGCACCTCTCCATGGCCAAGCACAACCGCGAACTCAGCTACCAAGCCTACCTGCACTGCCTGGCCTTCGCCCTGATGGCCCAGGGCGTCATCAGCCTGATTTTCTTCCTGACCAAGGCCAGCCCCGCACGCTACGAACTCGTACTGGTGCCCGACAGCGCCCTGATCACCCTCTTCGCCGGCATCGCCCTGCTGAGCGCGACCCGTGGCCTGCACCGGCTCTCGCTACTGGCGAGCCTGGCGCTGATCACCCTGGCCGGCTACAGCCTCGGGCACAACGTCCTCGCTGGCGGCAGCGAGCACGGTCGTTCGCTGGTCAGCGGCTACTGGCGCATTCGCAGCGAGCTGGCGATCGTCGCCTGCCTGTTCGGCCTGGCCATGCTTCTGGCCGTTACCCGCCAGGGCGGCCGCTGGCTCAGCCAGCTCTGCGGGCTCGCCCTGATCGGCCTCGCGCTGCTCTCGCAGATTTCCCTGCTGGGCGCCAGCCACGGCCTGCCACGCTTCGCCTTCCGCCCGGAGTACGGGCATATCGCCAACCTCTTCATCGTCCTGCTCGGGGTCGGTGTGCTGCTGCTCTGCGCCCTGCCCGACGAGCGCCGGCGCCTGCTCGACCGGCGCGCCACGACCACCGGCCTGCTCGGAGCCCTGATCACCTGCATCGGCTGGTTCCTCCTCAGCCAGAACGAGATCGCCACGCTCAACGCCCACAGCCACCAACTGCTACTGCGCGCCCAGTCCTCCATCGAGAACACCCTCACCGTGCGCCTGCAGCTGATGCAGCGCATGGCCGACCGCTGGCACAGCCTGCCAGGCCCGTTGCCGGATGTGCTGTGGCATCAGGAGTCCAGCGGCTATCTGCGCGATTTCCCCAACATCAACCTGATCGCGTTGCTCGACGCCGATCTCAAGCCGCTCCGACAGCAGATTCGCCACCCGCGCGCCGGCGACTGGCTGACGCGTTTTCTCGCCCAGAAGGAGCAGCGTAACTGGCTGCAGCAGGTGCGCCAGGGCAAGGGTGCGCAGATGAGCACGGTGCAGAGCTTCAGCGCCACCGACAACAGCACCCTGGTGGCCACGCCCCTGCGGATCGAAGGCCAGCCCGCCGCCCTGCTGGTGGCCGGGCTGGACATCGGCGCGACCCTGGATCGCCAACTGGGTCGTGACCTGGACGGCTTCGTGCTGGAGGTCTTCGAAGGTTCCAGGCGCATCTATGCGTCCCGCTCCGGCAGCGATGGCCACAGCCTGTTCCCGGTGGGCGAACAACGCGCCGACCTCGGTCCGGAGGGACGCTGGCAACTGCGCACCTACCAGGCCCTGCCACGCAGCGATTACGCCGCGGTCTACCTGCCAGCGCTGCTCATGCTTTTCGGCCTGGGCCTGACCTTTCTGCTGATGGTCAGCCAAAGCTTTTCGCGCCTGGCCATCGAACGCAGCCAGCGCCTGCGCGAAAGCAACCGCGAACTGGAGCTGAGCCTGCAGCACCAGGCCCGCCTGCAAGCGCAGAACCAACGGATCATGGACCACTCCATGGACGTGCTCTGTTCCATCGACGCCGCCGAGCGCTTTACCCAGATCAGCCCCTCCTGCCACAGCGTGCTCGGCTACCGGCCCGAGGAAATGATCGGTCGCCCCTACACCGACTTCATCCGCGATGAGGACCGCGAGCGCACCCGCGGCGACATCCAGGCCATTATCCGCGGGGAATCCTGGGACGCCGTGCGCAACCGTTGCCAGCGCAAGGACGGCAGCGAGGTCCACCTGCTCTGGTCCGCCGGCTGGTCGGAAAGCGAGCGAACGCTGTTCGCCGTCGCCCACGACATCACCAGCCTGGTACGCCACGAAGCCTATGCCGAAGATCAGCGCGACATCCTCAGCATGATCTCGACCGACCAGCCGCTGCGTGAAATCCTCAAGGCTATCTGCCTGATGAGCGAAACCCTGGACCCGTCTGCACTCTGTTCGGTGCTGCTGGTGGATGGCGACCACAAGCGCTTGCGCCTGGGCGCCGCGCCAAGCCTTCCCGACGCCTTCAACCAGGCGCTGGACGGCCAGCCCATCGGTCCCTTGGCGGGGGCCTGCGGCACCGCCGTGTTCCGTCGGCAGATGGTGGTCAGCGAAGACATCAGTGAAGACCCGCTCTGGCACGAGCACCGCGACCAGGCCCTGCGCCACGGCCTGCGCGCCTGCTGGGCGATCCCGCTAATAGCACACCATGGCGATGTGCTCGGCACCTTTGCCGTCTACCTGCACCAGCCGTGCGCCCCGGACGATGAGTCCCTGCAACTGATCGGCACCGCCGGACAATTGGCAGCCATCGCCATCGAACGCCAGAACGACCGCCTCCGCCTGCTGGAAAGCGAGCAGCGCTACCGCTCGCTGTTCATCTTCAACCCCGACCCGGTGTTCTCCCTCGACCGCGAAGGGCGTTTCCTCAGCCTTAATCAGGCCGGCTGCGAGCTGATCGACTACAGCGAATCGGAGCTACTCGGCCAGCTCTTCTCCAGCCTGGTGCTCGAAACCGACATCGACTACGCCCGCCAGCACTTTCGCAGCACGCTCGACGGCAAGGCACAACGCTACGAGGTCCACTGCCACAACCGAGCCGGTGATGTACTGGAACTGGACATCACCCTCCTGCCTATCGTCATAGAGGGCCGAATAGTCGGCGTATTCGGCATCGCCAAGGACATTGGCGAACGCAACCGCATGACCCGCGCCCTGGAAGTCACCCTGACCCAGTCGGAGCGCAAGGCCTTGCTGCTCCGAGGCCTGAGCGAGACCGCCCTGCGCATCGGCGGCATCCTCGATACCCGCACCCTGCTGGACTTCATGTGCGAACAACTGCGCCTGCTGGTCGGCGCCCACCAGTCACTGCTCGACCTGAGCGATGGGCAGGGCCTGAGCACCTTTTCCCTGTCCGCCAAATACCAGGCCTGGCAAGACCCTCAGCTACCGGCAGAGGGCCTGGCCCTCTATGCCCGCGTCTGCGCTGGCAACCAGCCGATCCTGCTGACCCGCGCCGAGCTGGATGCCAGGGGTGACCCTGACAACGGCCAGCTCCCGTTGCGAGGCTGGCTGGCCGTGCCGCTGATCGATCATGGCGGACATCACCTCGGCCTGATTCAGCTCTCCGACAAGTTCGACGGCGACTTCAACCAGGACGACCTGGCCATCGCCCAGCAATTCGCCCAGATGGCCGTAGCGGCGCTGGAGAACATCCGCCTGGTGCAGCAGGTACTCTCCGGCGAACAGCGCCTGCAGGAACAACTGGACTTCACTTCGGCCATCACCAACAGCGTTGGCGAGGGCCTGCTGGCAGTGGATCGCCTGGGGCGGCTGAACTTCGTCAACCCGGCGGGCGCCGAACTGCTTGGGCAGCGCGCCGACGACCTCCTTGGCCAGGCCCTGGCCAAACACCTGCCGCTGGACCTCTACAGCGCCCCGGCGACCGGCGGCCGACACGGCGAAGTCAGCCTGGGCGGCGAGCGCCATATCGCCTACGACTGCGCGCCACTGCTGCACGCGCAATCCCTCGGCGGCTGGGTCATCGCCTTCCGCGACGTCAGCCGGGCAAAGGAATCCGAAAAGCAGCTGCGCATCCTCCAGCGCAGCATCGAGGCCAGCTACAACGGCGCCATGATCTGCGATGCAACCGACGAGGACCTGCCGGTGGTCTACGTCAACCCGGCCTTCGAACGCATCACCGGCTACAGCGCGCATGAAGCCATGGGGCGCAACTGCCGCTTCCTGCAGGGCGCCGACCGCGAGCAGCCGGGCATCGCCGAAATTCGCCATGCACTGACGGAGAAACGCGAGGTCCACGTCGTGCTGCGCAACTTCCGCAAGGACGGCACGCCCTTCTGGAACGACCTCTACATCGCCCCGGTGCCCAACGAACAGGGTGAAATCACCCACTTCATCGGGGTACAGAACGACATTTCCGAGCAGAAACGGGTGGAGTCCGAACTGGCCTACAACGCCAGCCATGATGTACTCACCGGCCTGCCCAACCGCTCGCTGCTGGAGGACCGCCTGCGCCAGGGCTGTCAGATCAGCCAGCGCTACCAGCGCAAGTTGGCGGTGATGTTCATCGACCTCGACGGCTTCAAGCCGATCAACGACTCCATGGGCCATGGCATCGGCGACCAGATACTGGTGGAAGTAGCGCGACGCCTGACCCAGCAGGTCCGCCCCGGCGACACCGTCGCGCGCCTGGGGGGTGACGAGTTCATCCTGATCCTGCCGGACCTGGCCCGCGAAGAAGACGTGCTGCAGGTGGCCGAGCGGGTCATCGACTGCATCGCCCGCCCCTACCCCATCGCCGGTAGCGAACTGCACATCACCGCCAGCCTGGGTATCGCCATGAGCGAGAAAGGCATGCAACAACCCATGCAACTGATCCAGCAGGCGGACCTGGCCATGTACAAGGCCAAGCAGCAGGGACGCAACTGCTACCAGTGGTACACCACCGACCTGGAGCAGAAGGTCAGCGAGCGGGTGACCCTGCGCAACGAGCTGCAGAAGGCGCTGGAAGCCAACGCCTTCATGCTCTACTACCAGCCGCAGATCGACGGCCGCAACGGCCGCGTCACCGGTTTCGAGGCCCTGCTGCGCTGGCAGCACCCACTGCTCGGCTTCATCTCCCCGGCGCAGTTCGTGCCCGTGGCCGAAGACACCGGACAGATCATCCCCTTAAGCGAATGGGTGCTCGCCACCGCCTGCCGCGACTGCCGCGAGCTGCTAGACCGCGGCATGACCGGCGCTGTCGTGGCGGTGAACATCTCGGCGGTGCACTTCCAGCGCAACATCTTCGTCGACAGCGTGCGGCGCGTACTGGAAGAGACCCGCCTGCCCGCCGAACTGCTGGAACTGGAAATCACCGAGACCGTGCTGCTGGACAACGCCGAGCGCGCCATCGCCACCCTGCAGGCGCTCAAGGCCCTGGGCGTGCGGCTGTCCATCGACGACTTCGGCACCGGCTTCTCCAGCCTCAACTACCTCAAGCGCCTGCCCATCGACAAGGTGAAGATCGACCGCGCCTTCGTCCAGGAAATCATCAGCGACCGGCATGACGCGGCCATCACCCTGGGCATCATCTCAATGGCCCACCACCTGCGCTTGCGGGTGATCGCCGAGGGCGTGGAGAGCGAGTCCCAGTTCGCCTTCCTGAAAAAGAGCCACTGCGACGAGTTCCAGGGTTACTACTTCGCCCGGCCGATGCCCTTCGAACAGCTCGACCAGTTCCTTCACGAACACCACAAGAGCCCGGCCGCCTACCTGGAGACCCGCTCTGGCGCCAGCAATACCCAGACCCTGCTGCTGCTCGACGACGAGGAAAACATCCTCCGCGCCCTGACTCGCGTGCTGCGGCGCGATGGCTATCAGATTTTCACCGCTACGCGCGCCCAGGACGCCTTCGCGCACCTGGCCAAGCACGACATCCAGGTGATCCTCTCCGACCAGCGCATGCCGGAAATGAATGGCACCGAGTTTCTCAGCCGGGTCAAGGACCTCTACCCCGACACCATTCGTATCGTGCTCTCCGGCTACACCGACCTGAAGTCTGTCACCGACGCCATCAACCAGGGCGCCATCTACAAGTTCCTCACCAAACCCTGGGACGACGACCAGCTCCGCGCTGTCATCGCCCAAGCCTTCCTCCATCACAGCCTGGCCAAGACCAAGGAAGAAAGCGCGACGGTGGGCGAAGACGGGGAATGACGGTGATAGTCAATTTCTTGGGCGAATGAATTCGCTATGTCTGCGTTAGCTGTTGCGGGAGATTTACCATCGGGCCAAGAGCCTTGTAGGAGCTGGCTTGCCAGCGAAACGGGGCCATTCGCTGGCAAGCCAGCTCCTACGGGCAATGCAGCTGCCTACAACACGTAATGCAGACATAGCCAATGAATTCGCACCTACACCGCCCTCACCGCCTGCAACACGCTGGCACCGGTGAACAGGAACAGCACCTGCTCCTCCGCCTCCGCGCGGATTGCCTCGCGGCGCTCCGGTTCGCCGATGTAGTCCAGGGACATCTGGAACAGGTTGCGACTGACCAGGCGCGATACACGCCGCACCACAGGCTCCGCCACCGATGCCGGCAGCAACCTGTACTCGCGGACGTCTTCGGCCATGTCAGCGGCGAAGTCTTCCATCACCTCGCGCAGGGCTTCCCGCAGCACCGGGGAAGCGCCGTGGAGTTCGCGCACGCCGATGACGAAAGCCTCGGTATTGTCATCGACGAAATCGAAGAACAACTGCACCGTCTCATGGCAGACCCGCCGGCCACGGCCGAGGTCGATGCCCAACAGTTTCGGCATCACCCCGCCATCGCCCTGCACGGCACGGGCCGCCGCCTCGCGACGCAGGTCGCGCAGGGGCTGGCGCAGCTGGGTGGCAATGGTGCAGATGATGGCCAGGCCCAGGTCATCCACATCCTTGAAATGGCGGTAGAAGGTATTGGGGTTCAGGCCGGCCTCCCGCGCCAATTCCCGCAGGCCCAGATTGCTCAGGCTGCGGCTCTGGGAGCCCAGGCGCAGTGCCGCCTCAATGAGCAGGCGTTTGCCGGGGGCGTCGGTGGCACGTTCTGGCGACTGGAGCTCGTCGCCGCTGACGGAATTCATCTCTGGCCCTACCTAAGGTTGGTTGTGACGGCGTTGGATTGCCGGCGAGTATACATCTGTCTACCTTGGTATACAGCTGTATACGCCGCAATTAATAAGAACAGGAGCACGACCCATGTCTGCGTCAGCCTCACCCCGCCCCTCTACCCGCCATTGCAAGGTCGCCATCATTGGTTCCGGCTTCTCCGGCCTGGGCATGGCGATCCGCCTGAAGCAGAAGGGCGAGAACGATTTCCTCCTGTTCGAGAAGGAGCCCGGCATCGGCGGCACCTGGCGGGTGAACAACTACCCGGGTTGCGGCTGCGATGTGCAATCGCACCTCTACTCGTTCTCCTTCGAGCCGAACCCGAACTGGACGCGGATGTTCGCCAAGCAAGGGGAAATCAAAACCTACCTGGAAGGTTGCTGGGAGAAGTACCGGCTGCAGGACAAGACCCTGCTCAACACCGAAATCACCCGTCTGGCCTGGAACGACGTGGATGAGTTGTGGCAGATCGAAGACGCCGCCGGCAACCACTACAGCGCGCAGTTCGTGGTCTCCGGCATGGGCGCCCTGTCCACCCCATCGATTCCGGCCCTGAACGGCCTGGAGAACTTCCAGGGCACAAGCTTCCACTCCCAGCAGTGGAATCACGACTACGACCTCACCGGCAAGCGCGTCGCGGTGGTCGGTACCGGCGCCTCCAGCATCCAGTTCGTCCCGCAGATCCAGAAGCAGGTCGCCCAGCTCGACCTCTACCAGCGCACCGCGCCCTGGATCATGCCCAAGCCCGACCGCGCCATCAGCGAAGGCGAGCGCTCCCGCTTCAAGCGTTTCCCCTTCCTGCAGAAGCTCTGGCGCGGCGCCATCTATGCCGTCCTCGAAAGCCGGGTAGTGGGCTTCGCCCTGACGCCGAAAGTCATGAAGCTCGCCGAGCTGGTCGCCAAGGGCTACATCAAGCGCAAGATCAAGGACCCGGTGCTGCGCGCCAAGGTCACCCCGGACTACACCATGGGCTGCAAGCGGGTGCTGATCTCCAACGACTACTACCCGGCCCTGACCCAGCCCAACGTCGACGTGATCACCGACGGCATCCGCGAAATCCGCGCGAGCAGCATCGTCACCGCCGACGGCCAGGAACGCGAGATCGACGCCATCATCTTCGGCACCGGCTTCACCCCCAGCGATCCGCTGCCGCGCGGCGTGGTCTTCGGCCGCAATGGCGTCGACCTGCTGGACACCTGGCCGAACGGCCCCGAGGCCTACAAGGGCACCCTGACCGCCGGCTTCCCCAACCTGTTCTTCCTCATGGGGCCGAACACCGGGCTTGGCCACAACTCGATGGTCTACATGATCGAATCACAGATCCACTACGTGCTCGGCGCCCTCGATCTGCTCGACGCCCGTCGCCTGCGCAGCCTGGAGGTCAAGCGCGACGTGCAGGACACATTCAACGGCAAGCTCCAGGGCAGCCTGGGCAACACCGTGTGGAACGCCGGCGGCTGCATGAGCTGGTACCTGCACCCGGTAAGCGGGCGCAACTGCACCGTCTGGCCCGGTTTCACCTGGCGCTTCCGCCTGCTGACCCGCAATTTCGACCCGGCGGCCTACCACTTCAGCCGCAGCGTGCCGGCGCACGCTGCCCAAGGCTCGCTGCAGATGTCCACCCAGGAGGTGCCCGCATGAAGTCCTTCGAAAACAAAGTCGCCGCTGTCACCGGGGCCGGTTCCGGCATCGGCCGCGCCCTCGCCTGCGCCCTGGCTCGCCAGGGCTGCCATCTGGCACTGGCCGACGTCAACACCGATGGCCTGGCAGAAACCGCTGCGCTGGCGCGCAAGTTGGGCGTGCAGGTCACCGAGACCCGCGTCGACGTCGCCGACCGCGACGCCGTGCATGCCTGGGCCGAGCAGGTGGTGCTGGACCATGGCCGCGTCAACCTGATCTTCAACAACGCCGGCGTCGCCCACGCCGGCACCGTGGAGGGCAGCGACTATTCGGAATACGAGTGGATCTTGAGCATCAACTTCTGGGGCGTGGTGTACGGCACCAAGGCCTTCCTGCCGCACCTGAAAGCCAGCGGCGAGGGGCATGTGGTGAACGTTTCCAGCGTGTTCGGCCTGTTCGCCCAGCCCGGCATGAGCGCCTACAACGCCACCAAGTTCGCCGTGCGCGGATTCACCGAGTCCCTGCGCCAGGAACTGGACATGGAAAACAGCGGTGTGTCCGCCAGTTGCGTGCACCCGGGCGGCATCAAGACCAACATCGCCAAGACCGCGCGCATGAACGACAGCCTGGCCAAGGTCACCGGCCAGGAAGCCAGCCGCGCCCGCCAGCAGTTCAACGATCAGCTGCTGCGCACCACCCCGGACAAGGCTGCCGAAGTGATCCTGCGCGGCGTGCTCAAGGACAACCGGCGCATCCTCATCGGTGCCGATGCCTGGGCCCTGGACGGCATGCAACGCCTGCTACCGACCCTCTACCAGCGCCTGGTCACCACCTCCATGCGCCTGGCCGCGAAGTTCGCACCCAAGCCGAGGGCGGTAGAGGTATCCAAGGCGGCCGATTGATCGGGACGGCTGCGCAGTCCTTGCCGATTGAAATCGCCCCTACAGCCCGTAGGGGCGAGTTCATTCGCCAAGCAGGCCGAAGGGCTGCCGCCTCCCTTCCAGAGAGAGGGGGCTGCTAGTGCCCTGGCACTACCCCTCAAAAGATGACCAGGAAGTCACTCGTTCGGAAACCCGAACGATATTCGGAGTGCATATTCGGCAGCCCGGACAAGACGGAATTACCGTTAGCCACCTAACAACATAAAATCATTTAATTTCAATAACTTACCTATAAATCAAAGGCACCATACAGCTGGCACGCATTCTGCGAATACAGATCCCCGACGGACGCGAACTCCTACTCGCGCCGATAAGAACAAACAACATCGAGGACTGTCGTTCATGCGTATGCTCCCCAAGGTTCTGGCCACCGCTATCGCAGCAACCCTGATCAGTGCTCCGGCCTTCGCCGCCGAGCTGACCGGTACCCTGAAGAAGATCAAGGAGACCGGCACCATCACCCTCGGTCACCGTGACGCTTCCATTCCCTTCTCCTACCTCGGCACCGAGCCAGGCAAGCCCATTGGCTACTCCCATGACATCCAGCTGAAAGTGGTCGAGGCCATCAAGCAGGAACTGGGCATGCCGGAGCTGAAGGTCCGCTACAACCTGGTGACCTCCCAGACCCGTATCCCGCTGGTGCAGAACGGCACCGTGGACCTGGAGTGCGGCTCCACCACCAACAACCTCGAGCGCCAGAAGCAGGTCGGTTTCTCGGTAGGCATCTTCGAAGTGGGCACCCGCCTGCTGTCGAAGAAATCCGCTGGCATCACTGAATTCGACGCCCTGAAAGGCAAGAACGTGGTGACCACCGCCGGCACCACGTCCGAGCGCCTGATCAAGTCCATGAACGCCGAGAAGCAGATGGGTATGAACATCATCTCGGCCAAGGACCACGGCGAGTCCTTCCTGATGCTGGAATCCGGCCGCGCAGTGGCCTTCATGATGGACGACGCCCTGCTGTACGGCGAAATGGCCAAGGCCAAGAAGCCCGATGACTGGGTCGTGACCGGCACCCCGCAATCCTTCGAAATCTACGGCTGCATGGTTCGCAAGGGCGACGAGCCCTTCAAGAAAGTGGTCGACAAAGCCATTGCCGACACCTTCGCCTCTGGCGAAATCAACGGCATCTACGAGAAGTGGTTCACCCAGCCGATCCCGCCGAAGGGCCTGAACCTGAACTTCCCCATGAGCGACGAGCTGAAGAAGCTCGTGGCCAATCCCACCGACAAGTCGGCCGAAGAAATCTGACGCCTTGCTCCCCTCTCCCTCCGGGAGAGGGGTTGGGGGTGAGGGTGTTGGAGGCCGCGCGCAGTCGGGTTTCCCTCACCCCAGCCCTCTCCCAGAGGGAGAGGGGGCTGTCCGGAGTCGGCAGAAAACTCGCCGCACACCTTTCAGCCGCCCCCTTCCACTGCCTTCAACCGCAGACAGATCGAACTTACGGGGACAACCCTGATGAATTACAACTGGGACTGGGGCGTGTTCTTCAAGTCCACCGGGATCGGCAGCGAAATCTACCTGGACTGGTTCGTCACCGGCCTGGGCTGGACCATCGCCATCGCCCTGGCGGGCTGGATCATCGCCTTGCTGCTGGGCTCCTTGCTCGGCGTGATGCGCACCGTACCGAACCGCTGGGTATCCGGCATCGCTACCCTCTACGTGGAAGTCTTCCGCAACGTGCCGCTGCTGGTGCAGCTGTTCCTCTGGTACTTCCTGGTGCCGGACCTCTTGCCCGAACCCCTGGAAATCTGGTTCAAGCAGGACCTCAACCCAGCCACCTCGGCCTATCTCAGCGTGGTGGTCTGCCTCGGCCTGTTCACCGCCGCACGCGTTTGCGAGCAAGTTCGCACCGGCATCCAGGCACTGCCCAAGGGCCAGCTCGGTGCCGCCCGCGCCATGGGTTTCCGCCTGCCGCAGATCTACCGCTACGTGCTGCTGCCCCAGGCCTTCCGCATCATTATTCCGCCGCTCACCAGCGAGTTCCTCAACATCTTCAAGAACTCCTCGGTGGCCTCGCTGATCGGCCTGATGGAACTGCTGGCGCAGACCAAGCAGACCGCCGAGTTCTCCGCGAACCTGTTCGAAGCCTTCACCCTGGCCACCCTGATCTACTTCACCCTGAACATGAGCCTGATGCTGATCATGCGCACGGTGGAACGGAAAGTGGCGGTGCCCGGCCTGATCTCCGTAGGGGGTAAATGATGGATTTCAGCGCAATCATCCCCGCCCTGCCGGGCCTGGCCGACGGCCTGCTGATGACCCTCAAGCTGATGCTGCTGGGTGTGTTCGGTGGCGTCGCCCTGGGTACGGTACTGGCCCTCATGCGCCTGTCGCACAACCCGATGCTGTCGAAAGTGGCCGGGCTGTACGTCAACTACTTCCGCTCCATCCCGCTGCTGCTGGTGATCACCTGGTTCTACTTCGCGGTGCCCTTCCTGCTGCGGGCGATCACCGGCGAAGATACTCCGGTAGGCGCGTTCACCTCGTGCCTGGTGGCCTTCATGATGTTCGAGGCGGCGTATTTCTGCGAAATCGTCCGCGCCGGCATCCAGGCCATCCCGAAAGGCCAGATGGGAGCGGCACAGGCGCTTGGCATGACCTATGGCCAGTGCATGCGCCTGATCATCCTGCCCCAGGCCTTCCGCAAGATGACTCCGCTGCTGCTGCAGCAGAGCATCATCCTGTTCCAGGACACCTCGCTGGTTTACACCGTGGGCCTGATGGACTTCCTCAACGCCGCCCGCTCCCGTGGCGACATCATTGGCCAGCCCCATGAGTTCCTCATCTTCGCCGGCCTCGTCTACTTCAGCGTCAGCTTCATCGCTTCCCAGCTGGTCAAACTCCTGCAGAAAAGGTTAGCCGTATGATTTCCATCAAGAACGTCAACAAGTGGTATGGGGACTTCCAGGTGCTGACCGACTGCAGCACCGAGGTGAAGAAAGGTGAAGTCGTGGTGGTGTGCGGCCCGTCCGGCTCGGGCAAATCCACCCTGATCAAGTGCGTGAACGCCCTGGAGCCCTTCCAGAAGGGCGACATCGTGGTCGACGGTACTTCCATCGCCGACAAGGCCACCAACCTGCCCAAGCTGCGCTCCCGCGTCGGCATGGTGTTCCAGCACTTCGAGCTGTTCCCGCACCTGTCCATCACCGAGAACCTCACCATCGCCCAGACGAAAGTGCTCGGCCGTGGCAAGGACGAGGCCATGGACAAGGGCCTGAAGCTGCTCGACCGCGTCGGCCTCAAGGCCCATGCCCACAAGCACCCCGGCCAGCTCTCCGGTGGCCAGCAGCAGCGCGTCGCCATTGCCCGCGCCCTGGCCATGGACCCGGTGGTAATGCTGTTCGACGAGCCCACTTCGGCGCTGGACCCGGAGATGGTCAACGAAGTGCTCGACGTGATGGTCGAGCTGGCCCAGGAAGGCATGACCATGATGTGCGTGACCCACGAGATGGGCTTCGCCCGCAAGGTCGCCGACCGGGTGATCTTCATGGATCGCGGGCAGATCGTCGAAGACTGCGCCAAAACCGAGTTCTTCGGGGACGTCAACGCCCGCTCCGACCGCGCCCAGCAGTTCCTCGCGAAGATCCTCCAGCACTGATGCACCTGTAGGAGCGAGCTTGCTCGCGAATGGCCCCGAGCACTTCGCCAGCAAGCTGGCTCCTACGGCCCCACTCCACCATTCGGCACCCGCACGCGGTACCGACTGGAACGGCCCGGATGTCTATGATGCAATGCCCTACCGCCAGCCTCCGCGCCGTGCCGCCCGCATTGACCGTGAAACCGCGCCTGCTTCGCCACTCCCTGCTATTCCTGCTGCTGCTCCTGTGCATGCTGGGCTTCGGCTACGTCGGCTATCACCTCAGTGAGGAGTCGGGCATCCGTCAACTGCGGGATAACGGCGAGCGCCAGCTGGAACTCCACGCCCGTGCCGTGGAAAGCGAGATCAACCGCTACACCTACCTGCCCAGCCTGCTGGAGCTGGAGTCCAGCGTCAGTCACCTGCTGCTCAACCCCACGCCCTATCGGCGCAATCTGGTCAACGACTACCTCGAAGGCCTGAATCGCCGCAGCGGCGCCCGTGCCATCTACCTGCTGGACACCAGTGGCCGCGTACTGGCCACCAGCAACTGGCGCGACAGCGACAGTTACCTGGGCGAGGACCTGTCCTTCCGCGCGTATTTCGAGGAAGCCATACACGGCCGCCCCGGCCGCTTCTACGGTATCGGCAGCACCACCGGCGAGGCCGGTTACTACCTGGCCCACGGCCTGCGCTACCAGGGCCGGATCATTGGTGTCGCGGTGGTCAAGGTGAAGCTCGAGGCCCTGCAAGAGCGTTGGGAAAAGGCCCGCCTGCAAGCCTTCGTCAGTGACGAGAACGGCATCATCATCCTGTCCAGCGACCCGGCTCTGCGTATGAAGGCCGTGCGCCCGCTTTCGGCCGAAGACAAGGAGCGCCTGGCGCGCAGCCTGCAGTACTACTGGTGGGCGCTGAACGAATGGGAACCACGCACCCGCCAGGTGCTGGGCGAGGGCCTGGAAGCCATCAGCTTCGCCGCCAGCGGCCCCCAGGGCGAGGCGGAAGGCGAAGTCGCCTACCTGGCCCAGACCCGCACCCTCAGCGACACGCCCTGGCACTTCACCCTGCTTTCCCCACTGGCCGACTTGCGCCGCGAAGCGGTGATCCAGGGCATGCTCGCCGCCGTCGGCTTCGCCCTGCTGGCTTTCCTGCTCATCGCCTGGAACGAGCGACGCAAGGTCATCGCGACCCGGCTGGCCGCTCGTGAAGCATTGCTGGCGGCCAACAACGAGCTGGAACGCAAGATCGCCGAACGCACTCAGGACCTGCGCGCCAGCAACAGCCGGCTGCTGGCGGAGATCCGCGAACGCAAGCAGACCGAGGACAACCTGCGCAAAGCGCAGGACGGACTGGTCCAGGCCGGCAAACTGGCGGTGATCGGGCAGATGTCCACCAGCATCGCCCACGAGCTCAACCAGCCGCTCGCGGCCCTGCGTACCCTCTCTGGCAACACCGTCCGCTTCCTGGCGCGCGGCGCCCTGGACACCGCTAGCACCAACCTGGCGGCGATCAACGAGCTGGTCGACCGCATGGGTCGAATCACTGCCAGCCTGCGCGCTTTCGCCCGGCGCTCCGACGACCACGGCCAGGCACGCCTGGGCAAGGCGGTGGATGCCGCACTGTTCCTTCTGCAAACCCGCCTGGAGCGCACGCCGCTGACCCTGCACCGGGACTTTGCCGACGAGTTGCTCGCCATCGACCAGACCCGCCTGGAGCAGATCCTGGTCAACCTCATCGCCAACGCCCTGGATGCAATGAGCGGCCAATCCGACTGCCAACTCTGGCTCAGCGGCCAGATCGATGGCGACAAATACCGGCTTCAGGTGCGCGACAACGGCCCCGGCATCGACCCGGCCAACCGCGTTCACCTGTTCGAACCGTTCTTCACCACCAAGCCCGGCGAACACGGCCTGGGCCTCGGCCTGACCCTATCCGCCAGCCTCGCCACCGCCGCTGGCGGCAGCCTGGCGGCGCACCACCCGGATACCGGCGGCACCGCCTTCGAGCTGTGCCTGCCACGCATGGAAAGCCCTGAAAAATCTCCCGCGAGCCCCGCCTCATGACCGAGTTGCTCAGCGTTCTCATCGTCGAAGACGACCCCCACGTACTGATGGGCTGCCAGCAGGCCCTGGCCCTGGAGGACATTCCCAGCATCGGCGTCAGCAGCGCCGAGCAAGCCCTGCAGAAAATCGGCGAGGACTTCGCCGGCATCGTCATCAGCGACATCCGCCTGCCCGGCATGGATGGCCTGACCCTGCTCGAACGCCTGAAGAGTCGCGACCGCAGCCTGCCCGTGGTCCTCATTACCGGCCATGGCGACATCTCCATGGCGGTGCAAGCGATGCGTGACGGCGCCTATGACTTCATGGAGAAACCCTTCTCCCCCGAGCGCCTGGTGGACGTCGCGCGCCGCGCCCTGGAGCAACGCGCCCTGGCCCGGGAAGTGACGAACCTGCGTCGCCAGTTGGCCGGCCGGCACTCGCTCGAACAACGCATCATCGGCCGTTCGCCGGCCATCCAGGCCCTGCGCGAACTGATCGCCAATGTCGCCGACACCTCGGCCAATGTGCTGATCGAGGGCGAAACCGGTACCGGCAAGGAGCTGGTCGCCCGCTGCCTGCACGACTACAGCCGGCGCCAGACCAAACAGTTCGTCGCCCTCAATTGCGGCGGCCTGCCGGAAAACCTCTTCGACAGCGAAATCTTCGGCCACGAAGCCCACGCCTTCACCGGCGCCGGCAAGCGCCGAATCGGCAAGATCGAGCACGCCCACCAGGGCACCCTGTTCCTCGACGAGATCGAGAGCATGCCGATCAACCTGCAGATCAAGTTCCTCCGCGTCCTGCAGGAGCAGACCCTGGAGCGCCTGGGCTCCAACCAGTCGATCCCGGTGGACTGCCGCGTCATCGCCGCCACCAAGTTCGACCTGGACGAGGAAGGCAAGGCTGGGCGCTTCCGCAGCGACCTGTATTACCGACTGAACGTGGTCACCCTGGAACTGCCGCCCCTGCGTGATCGTCGCGAAGACATCCTGCTGCTGTTCGAGCACTTCCTGCAGCTCTCTTCCCTGCGATTCGACCGCGCTGTCCCCGAGCTGGACAACGCCACCGTTTCCGCGCTGATGGCCCACGACTGGCCAGGCAACGTGCGCGAACTGCGCAACGTCGCCGAACGCTTTGCCCTCGGGCTGCCGGTATTCAAGAAGAGCAGCCAGACCCCGGACGGCAACGACCCCCGCTTTGCAGAAGCAGTGGAAGCCTTCGAGAAATCCCTGCTCAGCGCCGCCCTCGAACGCCATGGTGGCAACCTCAGCCAGGCCTGCATCGCCCTGGGCATGGCCAAGACCACACTGTTCGACAAAGTGAAGAAGTACGGGTTGTAGATCTCGGACC
>NZ_SCOK01000062.1:0-27917 GCF_005502555.1 Pseudomonas sp. D(2018) | reverse complement strand
CAGACTAACAATGCCAGCCCTGCGTCGCTGCGCTCCGACTGCCTGTCCGAATGAGCGTGGAACAGGTGTCCGGATCAGTGTGGGCTGAGTGTCCGAATGGCGTGGAATCCGCACTCAGTGAGCAATTGGCAACTGGACGACGCCGTCGAGTGAAGGTTACAACCTGATGCGCATCTACCTCGATACCGAATTCACGTCGCTCAACCGGTTCACGTACCGGCTAATTAGCCTTGCCCTCGTCGCACCTGGGGGCTACGAGTTCTACACCGAGCTAACCGACAGCTGGAGCGAAGATGAATGCTCCGACTTCACCACTTCGGTTGTAATCCCGCAGCTCAATCTAACGGACTACGGCAAAACCACCACACAGGCGCGTGTGGAGCTGCTGGAGTTCCTCGACATGCTTCGCCCGGCCACGATCATCAGCGATGCGATGGCTTGGGATTGGCCTCTCCTAATCTGGTTGGCAGGGCCAACGGGGCTGCCTGATGGCATTGAAGCAGGGACGCTGCCCACCGACATCCAGGGCGATGCCGATACTTTGGTCGAAGCGCCCCACCACGCGCTTCTGGACGCCAGGCTGCTGGCAGAGACGGTGGAGCGTCACAACCTGGAGAACCAATCGCACCTCAGCCTGAGCGACATCTATCCGGTCGAACTCCGGTTGTATGGGCACATGCTGGTCGGCCTTGCCCAGCGCCGTGCAATGGCCGAGATGGTGCCCGGTAAGACAACCTTGCGAGAAATGCGTGCCAGAACTCGAGCACTGCTGAAAGACCCAGTGGTGCTTCAGCAGCTTCGAGCCGAATGGGCATCGCTTCCGTCCGACTTTGATCCATGGATATGGGCAATCGAAAGAAGCAAGCACCGCTGAGAGCAAGTGGATACTCGACACAAAGAGTTTGCTAGGCGTCTATCCAGAGCCAGGACAGAGGCCCGAGATGAACCCCTACCACAACGAGCCACGACAGCAGGGGGACACTTAGCATGAACGTAGGCCAACTGATTGCGATTCTGAAGCAATGCCCGAGCGAAATGGAGGTCATGGTCGAAGGCTACGAAACCGGCTTCGACCCGATCCACGCGCTCTCTCACAAGACCTTGCTTGGCGTGCAGCATGCCGAGGACTATGACGGCCTCTATGACGCCCCTGAAGAGCTTGCAATAGACCTTCCGGATGGTTACTCCAAAGGTATTCAGGCCGCGCTCAGGAGGCCCAGTGGCGAGCCTCGGGAATACATCGTGATCACGGGGCTTCGCGGGCACCGGCGGTAAGGTAGATTTACCCGCTGACGAACGTTACCAAGTCCAAATGCCGGCAGAACACGGTAGATCGACTGACCTGCCCTCCTCACGTCGCAGTCGATTTCAGAGCTGAATGCATAGCATCCAGCTCTGAGCGCTGGCTCGGTAGCCTTAACCGTCAGCTAACCCCAAGCGCTTTGAAAGCCGCATCCACCGGATCGCTATAGAAGCTCGTCTGGAATTTGGCAAATAGCTCACCCGGCACGGTTGGAATGTCTGTCACGCTGGCCATCGGCAAGAGAATGCGCTTTGCCCCCGCATCGAATGCCACCTGCATGCACTCGGCGAGGTTCTCGACAGGCACCACGTTGCCCCCCAAACTCATGTCGCCCAACACCACCATCTGTGCTTGGAGCGGTCGCTGCATCAATGCAGAGCAATACGCAACAAAGCCGGCCAGGGTCAGCGCTTTCGGGGCCCCAGTGTTGTGTAGCTCAACCACATGCAGGTGGTAGTCATGATCGCCGACTTTCGAGGCTGCGCTGATTCGATTGATGTTGGCCTTGAAGTAGTCGAAGGCCACCTTCAGTGCTTCTTTGGCTGAAGAGCTGTTGCCCAGGCCAGACATGTTCAACTTGCCACTGCCGGCAGTGATCTGGGTCTCCAGGCGATACAGTCCGAGATGCCCGCCGGCGCCCGTCGAAACCAAATGCATAGTGCCTGGTTTTCCCTGCCCTTCAGGGATCAGCCCGCCGCCGCCCTGCTCCGGCACGCTGACAAAGGTTTCCTCAAGCGTGTCAGCGTCGATGTACGAGAAATGGACATCGAAGAACTCCATCCCGCCAATCTTTTTCAGTTGCTCCTTCACCCGACGACGAGTTTCCAGGGCGTACTCCAGGCAGCGACGGACTGCCTCGCGATCATAGTCCGCACTCGGATACAGCAGCTTCAGCAACCCAGACACCGTGCGACGTACGGCTATGGTGTCACGCTGGTTGAGGTTGTTGCCCAGCTTGAAATACCGGTCGATGGCATCAGCGAAGTTTCGCTTGCGCATCTCACGCATGAACTCGGCCAGGTAGTCAGTGATCAGCCCATAGCGGTTGGTGAAGAACTCTGGGCGCATCTTGGGCACTTCCCAGCCTGGGATATAGGCATGGAAGCGATCAAAGAACGCAGAGTCGATCATTGCACTGGGGAATGGCGCAAGCAGGTGGCTGGTCTTCACCAAGGTATCCACCGGCTGGTTGATGTTGCCAACGAACATCATGCTGGCTGAGGCCGAGATTGAGTCACGGCCACGGGCAAAGGAACCGGAGGCCATGAAGTCCTTCATGATCTGCACACCGTCTTTGTCCTTGAACGAGATCCCAGCCACCTCGTCAAAGGCCACCACATCCCACATGCCGACCAGCCCTACCTGCCTACGAGACATGTTGTAGAACAGATTGGCCACCGTGGTTTGCCCACCGGAGACCAGGATGCTGTTGGGGCTGACTTCCTTGTAGATGTGGCTCTTGCCCGTGCCACGGGGGCCAAGCTCACAGCAGTTGTAGTTGTTCTCGACAAAGGCAATCATCCGCGTCAGCAGATGCCATTTCGTGCGCCCATTGAAATGTGCCGGCTCCATACCGGTTGAGCGCAACAGCACATCGATCCATTCGCTTTCACTGAACGCCTTGCGCGCCTCAAGGAGCGCATCCATGTCCATGTTCGGCATCTGGATGGGCTTGAGGTCATGCACCGTGAATGGCGACCCCTTGGCGCCCTCCTCGAAGAAGTAGTTCAGTGTCACGATGCACCAGATACCGCCAGCCAGGAGCTTCTCGAACTCCTTGATAAAGCGACTGGGGATTTCCGCATCCTTTACCCCCAGATTCATGAACAAGGCTTGGTAGATATCCCGGCGCTCGTTCAGGCTAACCGTCACCTTGTCGATGATCTTGAAGCTGCCACGTTCTCGGATCTTCGATTTGACCTTCTCCGCCTCATCGGGACGGACATAGTTCTCTGCCAGAATGCGCTTGACCGTTTCCAAGCCATCCGCAATGACATCGTCGTTGTCCGAGGCGCAGTACATGCCGAGCAAGTACTCCAGCACGTAGACAGGCACGTTAATGCCTTCCTTCAAACGTTTGGTCAGATCCTTGCGCACAACCTTGCCGGCAAAACGCTGGTTCAGGCGGCCGTCCAGATCGAGTTCAGGGTTGCCGCTGTCAGAAGTCGAAGTCATTGCTAATCGCCAGGTTGATTCGCACATCAATACGGAATTGCTCAACGTCCGTTTCAGCGTCGAGCAGCTTAAGGGAGTAGCGCTCACTTGAAGAGAACGGCCAATTCAGCAAGGTTAGAGCCACCTTGCGCTGACGCTGGTCGAGATTCTGGGAGTCGCTATCCATCGAAATCTGTTCGACGACGGATACCGCTTCGCCTGCTTCATCGAACAGCCCAACGCGGAGAACCGCCGGATGCACCCGTTCGGAGACTGCCTCTGTCTGCAAAAGATTGAACACGTAGCGATTGGTAGTAATCGTGAAGTTGCTTCCAAGCACGGTGACCTGAACCTTTCGCACGGCAGTGTCCTTGGCCTTTTGCCCCCTCACCTGCTGCACCTTGATCACCGGTACTGCTATCTCTTGCAAGCTGGCGCCGCCATGAATGAAGCGAGCTCCGCCGACAAAGTGGAATCGGTTAACCCCTTTTGGCGACCAGAACATCATGTCGTCGCTGATACCCGCCGTGTCTCGAATGTAGCCCGCATGCACCTGATCACTGGTGCCAAGGTTTCGACCAACCAGGTAACGCTTCTTCGACACGATGCTTCCAGTAGGCTTAGCCACCAGCTTGCTCTTATCCAGCGCCTCAGGCGCAGAGTCCTGGAACAGGAAACCGTGATCAGCAGTCACCAGCACACGATGGCCATTGAGATTGTTGATGATGCGCATGACGATGGCTTCGAGCTCGTCAATAGCATCTCGGCAGGCACTGAACGTACTGCTTTCGGTGCTGGAGGAGTCGCCGACAGCATCGATCTTGTTGTGGTAGATGTAGATGACCCGATAAGGCTTGATCAGCTCACGCCCATGAGTCTTGTTCATATTCAGAAAGTCTTCGGCGCGCAGGGCAAGGCCATCGACCCCGGACAAGATTTTGTTCCGCGAATCCAGGCCATCGCTACTCACGCCATCGACCTGTACCAAACCTGCATCGGTGTAGCTCAGTGCCTTGTGCGGGAGCAGGCTGGCCATGCCGAGCTTTGTGTATGAGGGCAACACCCCCAACTGGCTACCAAGCTCTGCCGCGAAACGATACTTGCCGTTCAGGGACTCATTCAGCTCCTGGGCAACCTCATAGCGAAGCGCATCGCTGATAACCACGAACACCCGACGATCTTCGCCCCCTTTCAGGTAGCGATCCACTTGCTCGGCGTAGAAGTTCTGTTGATTGGGTACCTCAGGCAATTGCCACTGCTTAAGCAGACCGCCCTCAAGGAAGCTGCCCCATTTCAGCGCCAAGGGCTGCAAGAACCCACCCAGGTAATCATGCTCCACCCGACTCGTCAGTGGTGACAAGGCATCCGGGCTTCGTGCATAAACGGCGTCGGCAGCCTCGTGATAGAGCCGATACAGCTGGTCGAAGCGATACAGCTCGCTGGTGTACGCGCTGTAGCACGCCTCCGCCGAGGCAAAGGAGAAGCCCGCGACGTAGCGTAACCGCAGCTCAAACAGCTCAGAGGCTGCAATCAGAGCGCGGTAGTAGCCACACCAGATGGAGCGATTGGCATCATCGTTGTCTGGCCAACGGGAGTTGGCCCAATAGCCATCCATGCGCCGACCGGCCATATCCCGTAATTGCTGGCCCACCGTTTCGCTGGTGTTGTTGAGCACCGCGTCCCGCAATCGCTCGGCAATCTGCCGCTCAACATCGACAAAAGTGCTCACCGCCATCAAGGCCTCGAGCGGCACCTGGGCTAGCAGTTCCACCGGGCGTAAGTCAGCAGCGATCCGCTTGGACAATCGATCATAGGAACGCTGACGCACCGTGCTGTCGCGCCACTGCGATAAAAAGACCGCAATGTTGGCGGCGCGCGCTTGACTCAGCTGAAGAGCCTTGAGGTTGGCCGGGGTCTGCGTATGGAGGGCGTGCCCCATGTCCGTAGCAAACAAGCGCACCAGAAAATGCCGCAGGGAAGGCTCAGTGTGCTGATAACCGAATGCTTGCAGCATCAACTGCCAGAACACCGGCTGCATGTCGAATTTGCTGATCGACTCCCACAGCGGGTTGCGCTCCAAATCCTCCGCTTCAGCCAAGGTCGCAAAAATGGCCGTAAGGACTGCAAACAGTTCGGCCTGGTCGACCTTCGCCAGCACCGCAAGGATCTTCAGATCCAGCGTCGATTCATCGTCTTCAGGGGTGAGCAAGCGCTGGATCTTGGCGACGCGTTCTTTGCTAGAGAAAAAGGCACTTCGCGCGTTCAGGTGATCGCGCAGACTGAGCTGACGCAGTCCCAGCTCCTGCAACAGCATGGAGGTGCGATCTGCCGCAAATGGTGCAGCGTACAAACGGACATCCAACAACCAGTCCTGCTCCGGATCTGGCCGATGTCGGTCTTCATAAATCAGAAAACGGCCCGCTGGGCTAAGCAACTCAATCTGTTGCTTGATTGCCAGTGCAGGCTTCGCGGATCGCCGCAAGATCTCAACGTCCGGTAAGCTCAAATTTTCCAGAATTTCACTGAACTCCCCCTGCGGATCCTCCCACCACACCACACGGCTGGAGGCAAACTGCTGGCGCAGACCGTCGATAATCCGTTCGATTTGCGCAGATTGCTCAGACATCAGTAACTGCCCCAAAGGTTTGAAAAGCCGATAAAAAGAGAACTCATGGTGTATTTTTTATTATAAAAATAAACCACTCCGATAGTCACGAACCGCTACGCTAGGAGGCTCGATCAGGGCACCGTCGCCTCATTGGCGACGTCTGTAGGGGTAGACGCGCGTGTGTGGCGTACCGTGGATCAAGTGGCATCAGCAAACCCCTCAGGTACGGTGATAAGGAACTGTTTGTCCAGAGCCCCTCCTGGAATCAATTGCCGTTTACCGCTGCCAAGATAGATCCGCGTCAAATCGAGGTGGGAATACCATGCATGACCAGACTGGCGAGCCAACAGCAGGAATACTCGTTTCACGCGAATCGAGCCACAGGACTCCAGCAGCGTCTGTACTCGCTTGGGACTCAGGGTCGACAACCCGTTGAACAGTTCGGCAACAGAACTGAATAGCGACTCGTCTTCGCTACCATAGATCAGCTCGATTGCGGCCCGCTCAGGGGAGGAAATATGCAGCGGGAAAGCACGATGTGCAGGTCGAGAGGTTTGCCAAGCCGAGGCGTCAAGGTCACCGAATAGATTCGCCGCAAGGAATCGAATCGAGAGGCCCCAATCATGTTCAGCAAACCAACCCGGTAGACGAGTACCCGGAAGAGCAAACAGGCTGATCTCCTCCTTTCCCAACGGAAGGTAGTGACTGTATCCCTGCAAAGCCAGGGCAGTTAGGCCGCCCGGCCAAACTCGCAAAGGGAGGTCTTGCTGCAACGCAAATGCCCCCCCCTGCCAGTCAACGCAATCTCCACGCCGCTGCCACGCACCATGGCCAATTCGCTCAATCCACCCCGACTGCTGATACTTGCGCGCCAGGCTGCTTCCAACACCGTGCCGATGCAGCCACGTCTGAGTCGCAACAACGCCTGGGGGCCAATCTGTGATCAGCTGGTTTATTTTCATCGAAATATATAAATAAAAAGCACACAATTATGAAAATTATTAAACCAAAAAGGCGACGACACAAGCGTAAGTCCGCAAACTCCGTCCCGAGGCCAGCTCGCCAGCGGCATCCAAAGACAAGCGTGCCAATGGATGCCGCTGTGACCGGAATATCTACACTGTTTGCAAGAGAGGAGCCGCCCGACCAGTCGGCAGAGAGAGCAGGATCTTGTTCTCCTCCGATTTGATCAGCTTCATGGCTCGAGACTCTATGGATTGATAGACATTAGCGCGATCACCTAGCTGACCACGTACAAGATCACGATGCAGATCGTTCATAAAGCCTCGATAGCATTCCAAAGCGATACTAAACCGCTCGGCACCATCCAGCAGAACCTGCTCGGCAAGGCGCAATTTACCTATTCGGGAAGACAGCAAGTACTCGACGTGAATGCCAAACGGCATCAGATCCAACATCATCTGGGTAAAATTGGCGATCAACTCAAAATGCCGGGGTGTTACGTCTTTCGACGACCTGGCAAAGCTCAAGATGTTGTCCACGAACGACAGCACCTGATTGCGCTTACCAGCCAGCGTCATCAACAAGGGGATGGCCACATCTCGAATTTCGCCCGCCAATGAACGATCCTTCAGCAAAGTACGCGCTGCCTCAACATGGCCAACATACTCTGTGATCTTGTCCATGTAGAACACGATATTCTGTGCATGAACGTCTTTGGCGATGACATCTACTGTTTCTTGAATCTTATCCAGCTTGCCAGCAAGGTACCGAGTTTGCACCACGATAGCGGCCAAGATAATCCCTGTGGAAACAGCAGTCGCTATGACAGTAGTCGCCTGGGCCAGCTTGAGCGCTTCCTCAACGCTCTGTACGGCGGTCTCCTTGAAAGGCAGATGCTGAATAACCCCGGTGCTACCGCTGCCTTCCGCCCAATAGGCTACACCATCATGAATTACTGCCTTACCTTCCGACATAGCCTGGATCAACTTCGGATAAAGCTTGGCCTCGTCGACTACCCAAATTTTGTCCTGAAACATGAATACTCTCCTTAGAAACGGTCTTGCTCTTCATATGCTCTACGCATGTAGGCAATTTGAATAACAGATGGGATAGTCACACGGTATGCCGCGCCACTGATCGCAGGAATCGTCAGAATGGCAGTTATTGCCATTCCTATAGGCCCTGCCAGGATTGCCAATCCTCTTGCCAACCCTCCGCCTGCAACCAACGCGAGTGCCCGTCCTGCAAACATTTTGGCCACAGCACTGGCAACCATCATGGACACCTTGTAGGAGGCCGCTCCACCTAATCGCAAAGCCGCTTGCAACGCCAGTAACCCAGCGGCACCACTCAACCGCCCATCTAATCCTACCCCTTTGAGCAACTCTTCCTTCTGCTCCGCATTCATCTTTTCCCACGAGTCACTGATAAACTTGTCCAAAAGTTTGTTTTCAATCTCGTAGGCTGAGTCGGCCTTGCCAAATTTTACGCTCAGCTTGCCGCAGACATCGGAGAGGATCTCCTTATAAGGAACGCCGTTACCACGGAACAGATTTACGATGGTATCCCCGCCAAAATGCTGGAACTCTCCAGCGATCAGCTGCCAGCTGCGTTTGTACTGTTCGGAATGACCAGAATAGCTCTTGAATTCCTTATCCTCTAAAAGCTCACTGGCTATTCTCGGATCACCATCCTTATCATGAGTCAGGTAGCGAGCGAGCACCTGAAGGTCATTGTCGGTGCAATATTGGAAAAACGCCAGATCATCATCTTTGCGGTACTTTATCCCCATGCCAATCCCCTTCGAAGATCCTCAAATATCAAACTGTGCAGCAATGAAAGTTTTAAGCTTATCTTCCCGGCGTCTAATGAAATCCTTGATAGACTCGAGATCACTCCAGTCGCAACCCATCTCATTGATTTCGTTCTGAGACATCAGCGGCGCCAATGTGTAATCAATAACTTTTTCATCCCCGTCCTTCCTTCCCTTGCTGGAGTTCGAGGCAGCATGATCGATCACCAAATTACCGAGACTGTTCAGATAACGCTCTCTAAAGTCATCATCAAACTTGACATTCTGCACTTTTCTTGCGGTGATGTGCTCAATACTGAGTTTCTCACGAGAATCCTTCGAGGCATACTCCTTGCCGGCCAACAACGGAAATCCTTTCCGCTGGCGAAGGCCGTTCTCATAAGAAAAAAGGATATAGCGAACTACATTCTTCTCAAGCCAGTCATAATAGTTCTCATAGTCGAAAGCTTCTCGGGCTCGACCATTCACGTTCCACCAATTTCCCGAAACAAAATTCTCTATCTTTGAAATTACATCTTCATTATTACGCAAACAGGTATACTGATAGCTTTCGCCATTGCTTCGCAGGCGCGCCAACGAGGAGCGGAACGTGAACGCATTTATAGCTCTGACTAAGCGTGGAAATTCCGCCACCTGCTCACTGAACACTCTCATCAGCGTCGGATAGAACGGGGCAACCCGACCTATCATGAAGGTCTTCGCCAACTCCTGATCAACGAATCGACGATCTCGAATCTGAGCGAATAGCTGGAAACTTTTCTTTAGGCGTGCTGGGAAGTCACGAATCTGCTCTCTTGCCGCATCACGCTGATTCGGATCACTAACCAGGCGAAGGATTCTATCCTTGATATAGGCCTTAGGTTTGTCAGCAAACTCACTCGGATATGGTTCGAATGCAAGTATATGGTAGCGCAGCACATCCCGATCATTGATCCGATGTGATTCAATCAGACGATAGATCTCTGCAAAGTCCTCCTGAATCTTTCCGATCACCTGCTCCGGATGATCGTATGCGATACCAGCGTTATACATCAGAAAGCTCTTGATGGACTCAAGGTCAGTCAGGCGTCGCCCCCGATCATTCAATAGCTCAAATATTTGCGTCGCCATGCTGATCTTGTCCACCACGTAGAGCAGCACATCTGCATTCACAACAGTGGTATAAATTCGTTCAAGTTGAACCAGATCACACCGTGCCAACTGCTCATCAAAGTAGAGCCGCGCATCCAGCAACAGCCGTTGCGAATGAGTGGCTAGCATCACCTCTTCCGGTGCATGGACTCGCTCGCCAAGCACAAAGTCGTGCAGGAAGGTATTACCCTCATTAGCAGACTCCAGCTTGAAGACATCACCATCATGCACAAAAATCCTTCGAGTGCGCTCGGATACCTGAGTAGATCCCAACTCGATCAGCCGGCCCAACAAAACGTGCATAAAGATAACCAGCGTCGTTAAACGCTGCTGACCATCCACGATATCAATCAGAGCAAATTCGCTCTTGTTACCATTCAAGTGAAAAAGGAAAGACCCTAAGAAATAGGGTCTATCAGGGTGCTGGCTGCATAGGTCATTGAGGAAATCTTCAAGATTATCCTCACGTTCCCAGGAGTACGCCCGCTGATAGGTTGGAACATTGAAAATCCGCGTGCCGTCGAATATATCCTTTACGGTCGATTTACCTGTTTGCATGTTGGGTTCCCTACCCTACCTGTCAGCCTCAAACCTGGGCGTCCTAAGGAATCAATCATTTGGATTTTCAGAGATCCCGGAAAACAAATCGGGACTAAGTACAGCCAAGCGCTTAACCAGCTCACGAAGCAACGCTATATCGAGCTTTTGAGCCCAGGCAGCATCATATTTCATCAAAAAAATCTGCCCTTTTCCTTGATAGAAATTGATCAGGTCTGGTTCTAGCTCCTCGCTTAGCCACAGCAGAACCCGATCATTAAAATGCCATTTACGGCGACGTGGCAAATGTGCAGCTATCAGCGGCTTAACTTGCTCAGACAGCTCAAAGGTGAGAGGAAAGCAGTCCCCAGAAAAACCATAGTCAAGGCGCATCTCCGTGATTGGTATAATGGCTTGAGAATTTCCGAGGACTCCTTTTCTCATAACTGCTCCTTGCTCAGTCTTCCTTGCCGCCCGTAATCACCTTTACCTCAGCCAGCAGATTTCCGAACTTTCCATAGTTTATCTTTACTCCATCATCCAGATCCAAAGTGATGCGTTGGTCGGCATAGGTTCGGAGAGTTTCGTCGAAACGGCGGAGTTCTTCGAGTTGCTTGGTGAGCTTATCCTTCCGCTTTTGCAGGGCCCTTTGCTGGGTACTACTGGTGGCGCTGCTAATGTCATCAGTCAGTTTATCGATGCGGGCCTGCATACGACTTTGCAAGGGGACGACATATTCCATGCGCATGCGCGAAAGCGTGCCCGCATTGTACCGATGCAGATATACCATGCACTCGAAGGCCTTTTCCTTACCGCTAGAGAATAGCCAATAGATGGGGCGTTTCTTGTAAGTTTGCAGATGATCTTTATAGAAGCTAGTAGACAAGTAGCGACGGATTGCATCGTCAGCCGACTCACCAGCCTTGCGGCCAAGGCCGTCTGCCAGCCACTCCATGTTCTCAACGAGCGTATCAGCCCCCCACATAACCTGGATAAATCCACGTAGACGCTGGGCAGCATCATCCTCGAACCAGGACTCTTCCGTGACAGGGACAATTCCATCTCCATCCGCTTGGAACATTCTGTACTGCGCCGGATCAAACCCTACTCCACCACGGCCAGCAAAAATCAAGCCAGGAGCATCCAGGCTATATCTTCCCATTAGACACCCCATAGCATAGGAAACTATAGAGCCAGCAAAATCACCCAGGCCAAGCACATCAATTGTTAGATCATCGCGAGAAACACCAGCATCCAGATGCGCCCCCAAACCATAGATATCAATCAATATTCTATTTAACTTTTCTTCACCATCAATCAGCGAAAGAATAGACAACTCTTTCTTCTTAGTATAATCCCCCCATACCTCCTTCAAGCTTTTGGCGGGATCGCCTATCCGCGTGACGACTGGATGCCATTTAAAACCCCAAGAGGTTTCTCGCTCGTCCCAATTCTCTCTAGTTTCACTAACAAGATATTTAACAATTTCAGAAACTTCAGGACTCCTTTCCGTCTCAACATATGGTATGCGAGAGATATCTCCAACCTGGAAGGTCGTGCTCGGATTCAGAATTTTCATATAGCAATTTGTAATTTTGCTACAAAGCAAGCCAAGCACGTAGTCTTCTTTTCCAGGCTCAACAAATCCAGATGACCCTTTAACGTCAAAGAAAAACCCCGGCGGAGTAGACCTTGCCGCAAATGCATCAGTAGTTATATCAGACCAAGTTATGCCGGGCTTAAGCATGCATGGGAGATTCTGAATATATCTTGACCAATGACGCCCTCCATTCCTCTCAACAGCAAGATCTTTTAGCTCCTGACCATCCCCTTCCCAATTCAACACCAGCTCCTGATTCCCATACCACCGCCGGAACTTACCTCCCTTATTGTACGGAAACCACTTCCTACCTGAACTAGACGCTTCCTCAAGAGTTTTACATTGGTATGAAATGCCGTTATAGTCAACTTCAAACCAATATCGCAAAAATCTGTTATTGTCACCCGTATTGAGACCGACCGCCGCCCTCATTACATCCCCCAGAGTCCTCCCGATTTCATAAGGAGAAATATGATCCTCCGTAATCCAATATGCTAACGGCGCCCCTGGAATTCGCTCAAACTCATCCTGACAAAGCCCCTCAATGCGCATATCACCTGATATGAGCTTTGAATTTTTTTCTTCAGTCTCGAAATCAACCAGCCGATCAAATGATGGCACATACCCACTAAGTCGGCTTTTAAATAATGAAAATGCAACAGTTTGGACGACCTCACCTGATATCTCGGAAAATGCTCTAGCACCGAAATGAGCCATCACCGATATCGTTGAAGTTTCAAGCACCCTTTTGCGCATTTCCTCATAAGAAGACAGAAACATCCAAGTATGCATAGTAACCATAGAGTTAAAGCCCGTTTCCTTCAAGAGAAACAAACCGCGCTCTATAAACATTGCATACAAGTCGGAACGACCGGAGAGATACCGCGTGCGCGCAAGATCCTTGAGCACATCGACCATCCCTTTGTTACCCATGTATGGTGGATTAGCAATCACCGCATCGTAATGAAGAGCTAAAATACCTGCTGGACGAGCAAATTGCTCAAGCACTTGCCTAGCGTAGCTACGTGATATTTCATCCCCCCGCTCGCACACACTTTCAAGTAGCTCAACCAAATCCCCCAACTTGTTTTTGAGCAAATCTGGAACTTGAATAAGTGACCCTAAAGTTTTCCCGTGAGCGAACACCTGGATAAGATCACGCAAATCTTCAGGAGCCAGCCCAGTACTGTGCTTCAATTTCACCCGACCGCCACCAAAAAGCTGGCCAGAATGATAATCCTCACCAGTCTCTACTTGAACCGCTGAGTTCAAGATAGTCTGAGCAATGTAATCGTCAGGCAACCCAGCGCTGTCTTGCACAGAAAAAATATTGAGAGAAACTGGATTATCTGCGTCATCGAAGAGTCGACGGTCATCTTCGCGAGCCTTCATCAGCACAGCAAAGCAAGCGAGCTGTGCCGCGCGATCATCAATATCCAAGCCATATAAATTATTATTTAAAATTAGCCGTGGTATTTCGCGCAACCGATAGCCGCGTTCTTCATAGATAGCTCGCAGTAAACTGTAGGCCTCAACTAGAATATGGCCCGAGCCACAGGCGGGGTCGAGAACGGTAAGAGACTCAGGATTGAGCGTACCTCCGTCCTCATCTATTCGTACCTTGATCAGCGCATCAAGCTGGGCCTTAACTTCCAACGTTTGCTCAGCGGGCTCGATGTAGTACGGCATTCGCTCTTTAAGGCTGGAGTCTGGGTTGGCCATCAGCCAGAGACGGCCCAAGCTGTTCTGCACCAGGTATTGAACAATCCAGTTAGGGGTGAACAATTGGGTCGCGGCGGGAATGTCCTCGCTTCTGACCACCTTGCCCATCACTTCATCTTTTTTCTCGCTGATATAAAACTGGTAAAGCCATCCGATAATCTCTACTTGCTCCCAATCGCCTTCCTCAATTTCGTTTACCAATTGGGCGATTGGCGAATCTGTACGTAGCAGGTTGTCCGGGAGCAGCAGCTCTGTGGCGTCGTCCAATGCCTCAAACAGAAACGGCATGTAACGATGTAGCTCGTGACACTGGGCGAGGAGGATCTCTCGATAAAGTACTTCGTCCTGATTGCCTGCGGTCTTCAAGCTAATAGCCTCGGCTTTGTTCAAGCCAGGCAAGTCCAGATGCTGAACATGCTCAAGGATCTCAGGCTGCTGACCCTGTGGATGGCTGAGTACCCGATAGCCATGACTCAAGTAGCCCTTGAGCTCCATGAATCGAATAGCGACGAAGCGGTTGAACCACGTATAGGCCAGCGCTTCCATGACAATGGTAAAGCCCTGCTGGCGAATGCGCTGCGCCAGGGCGGTGCGCTGACGGACAATGCTCGCCGGGAAGGGCTGGCCATTGATCAGTAGCACATCGCCGGTTTGTACAACCTCGACTGGCAGCGCCGGATCGAGCCCCAGGCGACGGGCCCGCAGGGTAACCACCTCTATGAAATCGAGACGCGCTCGAGGAGCGTATTTTTTCAGGGCGGAGCGATTCATGCGTGTTCCTTGATAGGTGATTTCGACCTGCGTAGCTTGAGCGCACGGCCATACATCATTAAGTATTTGTCAATGTCGCTTTCTGAATACGGTAGCCGGCTGACTACCTTATTTAGAAAACTCTTCAGATGGGCGATATCGTCCCAATCTGAGGGCTTTTTCTTCGGCGATGGAATGCGCAACAAATGATTCATTGCGCGAAAATTGTGTTGATCAATGATCGGTATTTCTTGCGGGTGAATCAGGTGTGTGAGATAGGCCGTGGTGATGTAGCGCAGCCGTCCCAGGTGCCGCCCCCACCACAGGAAAGTGGTCTTTGGTATTGGGGCTTCGGGAAGTTGGTCAACCCATTGGAGATACTCAGGCCAAAGCGCCGAAATTTCAGCAATCAGCGCCCCTTGCTTAGTTGGGTAATTAGCCTTCCCCCAATGCCCCCACTTCCACAGCAAGGCTGACTCCATCTCGACATTGACTGCGAATGCTGAAAATGTATCTTTGAAGTGCTGGTACTTTGCCGCTGGATACTTGGTATAGCTGTACTGAGAAAAATGCTCGCCGTACGTGGACGTCATCTCGCCCAGAATAATCGGCCAATCGGCAAGCTTCAGTACTTCATCCAATTCCATGGCCTATTGCTCCTTAGCTGCGACCACTGAAGGTAATGACTGTAGGCAGACGCGCGCCCTACAGTCACTGACCGTGATTCCTACGACTCAAATCCTTTAACGAATTTCCACTCGCTGGTTGTCTGCAACGGACTGCTCTAGCTCTCGTCGGAGCTTGGCCAGGAACGCATCAATGTCGGCCTGGGTTTCGATGTAAGCCGTCCCGGCAAGCTGCTGAACATTAAGAACCCGACGCTTCTTGACTGGCCTAGCCGGTACCACATCAGCTACAGGAGGATTGCTCGGAATGACAGGCTTGCTCCCAGCAGGGCCCGGACAATCGCCTCCCTCAGGAACAGGTTTAACGGTGCCCTCCTTGGCCCTGGCAGCCGCTTGCTCAGCTAGCAACTGGAGGTGATCAATGGCCGCATCCGCAAGTTCGCGTGCCTCATCCTGCATCTGGCTAATATGGGCCAAGCTACGCTGCTTGGAGATTCGCTGACGTAGGTTTTGCAAGGGCAGCAAGCTCTTATTGCGGAGATCCGGGCTTGCCTGCAAATCTTCCAGTTCAGCGTTGACTTTGGCCAACTGCTTCTCCAGCCAAGCATCGGCACGCTCATGCGCTTCCTTGAGGAAGCCATCATTGATCTGCGTGACGGCCTGAATCAGCCCCTCGCCTTCGCGAATCCAGTTGAACGGGGCTTTCGCCTGGAGGATTTCATCGATGCGCGCCAAAGCACGCAGCGCTTTCTCGTCCTTTTCCAGCTTGGGCCGGTTGGGCTGGAAGTCCTGCTGCGCCGCCCGCAGCTTGTCCCAAGCAGTTTTCTGGCTGTTGTAGAAGTTTTGCAGGTCGCCATAGTTGTCGGAGAGATCAAGCAGCGCATTGCGCTCCTTGAGGAACAGCTGAATCGCATCGAAGCTGTCAGGAGCCGCCTTGAGCTTTCGGATCAGCTTGAGGCCCTGGTCAATGTCATCCAAGCCTGGGTACTGACCGTTTTGGGCCAAGCCTAGCCATTGCTTGAGGTCGCCTTCCCAACTGGCCAGACTGGATTGCAGTAGGCTGTAAAGGCTGTCTTCCCCGTCCGACGCGATCTTCTGGAATACCTCTTTGAACTGCTGGCGAGCCTTTTGCAACTCGCCAGAGCCCACCTGCTGACGCTTCTGAATCTCGGTGGTGCGCCAGCGAGCCTGGGTAGAGATTTCATTCCAGACCTGGTTCGGCGCCAGGGGGCCGCCATTGCCGATCAGGCTGACCTCTCCCTTAAGCATCAAGCGCACGATAAGCAACACGGTTTCCCATTCTGGCCAGCCGTAGGGGCGGCGGCCGTAATGGGATTCGGCGAGGTCGTGCAGGACGATACGACGCGACTGAGAAGCCAGCAGCTCGATGTGCTGACTGACCTCCTTGAGCGCGCGCGGATTGGCTTCGCCCGTGCTTTCCAGATCAAGTCCCGGAGTCAGCGGCGCGCTCAGCAGGGCCTGGATTTCTTTCTGCGGATCGCTGCTCAGGTGCTGGATGTAGCTCAGCTTGTTGAAGGTATTGCGCACCAGGTAGTCCAGCGCCTCCTCCACCAACATCGGGGCACTGGACGCCTTGGTTTCCAGCTTGTTGCCCGCGACATAGACTTCAGCTTCTCGCAGCAACCGATCCACAGTGGCACTCAGTCGTTGACGGCGCTGACGGTTTTCTTCGGCACGATCCTGGAGGATGCGCTTGGTGTTGTGCGGCAGCGTGCCGTCATTCTTGCGGGTAATGAACTTGTCGGTTTGCAGGTACAAACGCAGCTCGCGGGCCAAGTCGCGCTCGTCCTCCAAGCGCAGTAGCACATTACCCTCCCCCTGACTGGACTCGAGAATGCAGCGTTGCTCGCTCCAGGTGTCCCGGTCATCCACCAAGGGGCTAATGACCGAGACCAATAGATCGCCATCCATACGGTTACCCAGCGGATGCAGATCGCACTGACGGTTTAGGCCGAAGTCCTTACCGTTATCGACGAAACGGAATTTACGCTGGCCACGCAAGGCTTCATCAAACAGCAATTGGCCTAGCTCCCGCGCCTCATCGGCGCTGGTGAGATCGACATCCTTGATTTCCCGACTGATATCACGCTCTTCGTTGGTCAGGAAGAAGAAGTCATCGCCATTACGACTGACCAAAGTCTCTTTCTCCAGACGCTGGAGGCTGTCTTCGATCAGCTTGCGCAAGCCCTGGCGGTCGGCATCAATCTCGTCGATGAACAGGGTAATCAGATTGTCGACGTTGCCCTTGATTTCATCGACGTAACGAATGAGGAACAGGGTCTTCAAGACCTGCGAATCGAACTCTTGCAGGCTCGGATTGCTCTCCGCGTTGTCAATGGTTGACTTCACTACCCCTTCGAGGAACCCCTCGATAGACGGGTAAAAACGGTAAAGCGGTACCAACACGCCGATGCTGTTATCACCCACCGACTTGGCCGCCGACTGGAAAGCATCCAGCAGCGAACGTTCACCACGGGCCAGGTGCGTACCAGTCGCTCCCGCCTTACGGATACTTTCAAAAATGCGCTGCACCAGTTGGAACTGATAGGGCACAAATGGGTACACCGCCGCGAAATTGTCTTCGTCGGTAAACGCCTTGTAGGTACGCCCGGTGTTGGTGAAGCTCAGCTGGTTGCGCAGGATGTCGGCCTTTTCGCGGTAGATTTTGCGCAGGGTATCCTTGGGCTCTGGCTCTTTGTCGAGCAGACGGCGCTGAATCACTTCATCGACGTTGCCGCTGGACAACGACAGGCGAGTTTTGAAGCGTCCCTGAATTTTCGAGAAATCGTTGGCCTTCGACGCGCGCACCTCGCCCAGCACCGCGTCGATGTCTTCCTGCGAGGTGACCAGCACCCAGGCGCGACCACCACAGACCGTCCCAAGGTTTTCCGTGATGGTTTGCAGATTGAGCATCAGGTGGGTGTCCTGGCCAATGAACTGGCCGACTTCGTCCACCAGGAACACGATACGGTGCTGCACGCCTTGCTTGTCGAGGTACTCCTTCACCCAGGCGGCGAAGCTTTCCACGCTGAGGCTGAAGTCCCCCTCGAAGCGCTCGACCCAGGCGTCGGCGTCCTTGATCTCCTGATTGAGGGTTTGCGACAAGGCGCTGGCCAAGGCCTCAACCTTGAAGAGATAGGCATCGCGCTCTTCCTCCCAGGTAGAGCCGGAGGCCTCCGCAAACGCCTGCTTGAACGCGGCAAGCTTGTTCTGTCCGTCGAGGTAACGCTCCATGTGCGCAATGTGCGGATGATCGCCGCAGTAGCCGAGCTTCTCGTTGAAAACCTTGAGGAAGACCCGCAGGATGGCGTCACGCCCATCGCTGGTATCGGCCTTGCTATCGATGTTGAACAGCAGCACATCAGTCTCAGCCGCAATCGCACGTTTGATGTCGGCGGCGAGCATTGCGTCGGCAATTTTGCTTTCAAAAAAGTCGATGGCCCTGCGGGTCACTCCTTCCTTGCTGATCTGCTTGTTTTCCAGCAAGTAGGAAAGGATTTTCAGGAAGTGGGATTTACCCGAACCGAAGAAGCCGGAAATCCACACGCCGACGCGCCCGGCGGCATCCTGCGGATTATCCAGCGCGGCCAGATAGCTTTCGAAGAAGCTGCGCAGGTGCTGGTCAAGCTCGCGGGTAATGACGTACTCATCAAGCTCCTGCCAGACGGACTCGGCATCGTCCTGATCGGCCTTGATTACGCCGTTAATCGAGCGGTGAATGGAGCGGGTGAACAGGTTTTTGATTAGCAAGGTGGACATCCTTTTCAGCTCACCAAACGGAAAGCACGGTAATAGGGTTTTTCGCCCAGTTGACCAAACAACTGAAGCGACTGGCCGTCATAACGGCCCGGGTAGAACAGTACGAGAGGCGTCTGCCCCATGAAGGGTTGCAGGTTGTTCAACAGGTTGTGGGTGCGAATCAGCGGATACGCGCTGCCCACGCCACTGATGAACAACATGCTGTAGTCGGCGGGTGGAAAACGTTCCACCAGCTCCTTGGCAACCTTTCCGGCATCCAGCGGCGCCTTGAGCGCCTTCTGCAAAGCGTCGTCGCCCTTCTGGGCCTGGAGGTCGATGGACTTATCCAGCAGCTTGCGGCTTTTGAGCATCTCTAGCAGCAGATCGAACAAGTTGACGAAGGCAACCTTGAGTTCAGGACGGCGCCTGGTGATCGCCTCCTTTAAAAACTCGACATGCTCCCGCACCTTCAACTCATCCTCAGGCGGATAGTCAAAGGCGTAGAACGGCACCTCGTTGCCCAGGCCCTGACCACCGAGAAAGGCATCGGAAGTGACCCGGTCGAGGATCTTGTTGAGACGTTCATCGAGGTTGTTCACGGGCATACCTGTAGGCAATCGAGCACGTACTGCTCATTGTGTTGGCGTAAATAGTGAAGAACCACGGGCTCAATGTGCTGGCTTCGCAGGCGCAGGCTGCGGGTGTCTTCGATGAAACCGGCTTCCGCCAGGATACGCATGGCATTTTGCCTCAACTTGACCTGAGTGGAGTCACTTAGGGAAGGCATGTCCGGCTGGGTACGCTGGCAGTCTTCGATGTAGGCATCCCAGCGGCGCGTCTCAAGGTGCGTGGCAAAACGTCGAAACTGATCGCGCACCACCGTACGAAGGAAGTCCCCAAACAAGGGCGAAAATTTAACGGTGGCGGCGAGCACGGCATGTGTGGCAACGGGGACACTGCCATCACGAACCAACGTCCAAAGATCCACGCTCATGGTTTGCAGGCGCGAGCGCGCCAAGTTGGCATAGGTCACAGCGGTTTTCACCGTGCGCTTTTGCAGCACATTCAGCTCATGTACTTGTCTATCCCAGTCCTGACCGGTTACGCCCTGCAACAGCAACTCGGCCACAATCCGACTCTCGGGCACGATTAATGAGCACTTGGTGAAATTGGCTTGATATGGACTGCTCATGGATTGCTCTGAATCATCGACCACTATAGGGGCGATATTTTGCGAGCCCGGGCCGGTTCGCGCCAGCGCTGAGTATCGGGCTGCCGTGTCAATGTCTCCGAGCGACCAAGGCAACCCCAGCGCCCTCCACGATGCACGGCAAGAACGCTGGCTGACAGTCGCTGACTGATAGGCTGGATTGAGGCTCATCATCTATTCATCCCAGCGGCCATCGTTATCCAAATCCCGATCCGTACCCCCGGCCCCGGAATCCCAGCGTCGGTCATTGTCCAGATCCCGGTCGGTACCGCCTTTGTCCCAATCCCACCGACCGTCATTGTCGGTATCTCGATCTGTACCACCAGCGCCTAGATCCCAACGTCCATCGTTATCCAGGTCGCGATCAGTGCCACCCTTGTCCCAGTCCCATCGACCATCGTTGTCGACATCACGGTCGGTGCCGCCACGGGTGTAATCACGACGGCCATCGTTATCGAGATCGCGGTCAGCCGCCTGAAGGTGGCCCAGGGTACAGAAAGTCAGTAGCCCCGCTATCACAACGTAAATTGTTCGCTTCATGGCCCTCACCAGCCGGGGTAACGCGCCCAGATGGCATCATCCTGCTCGCCATCCTGCCCACAATACTGCTGCGGCACCTGCTCGAGGTCTTCGGCGACCTGCTCAATCACCTCTCGCAGCTCAAGCTGGTTCAGCCAGCGAGTCGGGATAGCCTCTACACCGAGCTGGATGCCCAGCAGATGACCGGCAATCAGCCCCGTGCTGTCACTGTCGCCGCTGTGGTTCACCGCCCAAATCACGCCTTGCTCAAAACTGTCGGCCATCAGTGCGCACCAGAGACCGATGGCCAATGCCTCTTCGGCGACCCAGCCACCGCCTAACGCGGCAATGCCGTCGGGGGTGGGCTTTGTACCCGCCCGGCACAGCTCCAGCACTGTGCCGAGGATCGACCGGGTTTCCGCCATGCCGGGTAGTCGACCATGCGCCTCCAGGCTCTCGACCAGGGCCTGCGTCAGGCTGCACCTGGATTGATCCAGCCGTTGCAGGATGTCGGCAAACAAACCGGCCGCCAGGTAGCCGGTGGGGTGGCCGTGCGTGAGCCGCGCGGAATCCGCTGCGTACTCGAACGCATTGCCAAAGAACGCACAGGGTGCAACCCGCATGACGCCACCACAGCCTTTGCTGTCGTTGGCAGCCAGATCGCCGAATTGCAGACTGCCGCGCAACGCGGACAGGCAGGTCATCCCAGGCGCTCGCCGCGACCACAGCGCCGGCTGTTCGATCAGCCAGCCATCCTGGCCCACCTCCATTGCAGGTTGTCCCCCTTGGGTGAGGTACCAGCGCTGCAAGGCATGGTGAATGACGCTGGGCACATGACAGATCCCCCGCGAGCTGCCGCGCACAAAGGCACGCAGCAAACCTTCGGCGGTGAACAGCATCATCTGGGTGTCATCGGTGACAGCACCCAGTACGCCATAGGCGGGCACGAAGTCCGAAACGCCACCTGGGCCGAACTTCGCCTGGATGGCCAGCCAATCGAAAAACTCCACCGGTGCGCCCAGGGCATCCCCTACCGCGCCGCCCAGCAGACAGCCCTTGATACGCTCCACTCGATTCATTGACCACTCCCTTCCTAAGCCTCTTGCGCATCCACCAACAGCCGCAGCTGCTGCACCTGCCGGCGCAGTTGTTCAACGCCGTTGCGCTCCGCCCTCAAGGCGGCGTGCAGCTCAGCAAGGCACTTATCCTGTTCGCGCCTGACCTGCCGCAGCCACCCAATCTGCGCCACCAGTTCAGCGTTTCGCTCACGCAGTTGCTCCAGCTCGAGCCAGATGCGCAACAGCACCACGATTACTGCTAACGCGACTATCGAGCTGACTGTAATGACCATCCCAACATGAACTGCGAAGGACATGGCCCTACTCCTTGGCTGGCGACTGCTTGATCCACGAACCAAGGATATGTAGCTTCATGAGACGTATCCATGGTGTTTACTCGTACAGGTAAACTTTTCGAACAGGTGGGGCTTCGATGAAACGCTAGCAGAGCATTGAGCAGGTGCGCTGGGATCTCGCCCTGCGCTATCGACTGATCGAAACCGTGGCTTGGTGGGAGGGACGATTGACCACCAACCACTTGATGCAGAGCTTCGGTATCAGTCGCCAGCAAGCTTCGAAGGACATCAACACCTACATTTCCGCGCACGCACCAAAGAATCTCGAGTACGACAAACACCTCAAGGGCTACGTCCCCAGCAAGCATTTCAAACCGCTGTTCATCGACGACAGTGCGAGTGCGTACCTGCACCTGCTCAATCAGAACCATGACCGAGCTCCCCATGTGGAGGGGTTGGCGCTCGCCTACACCCACACCGAAGTCCTCCGGGTGCCCGACCGCTCCGTGCGACCGGAGGTGCTCAGGCCCCTGCTGAAGGCCTGCCGAGAAGGTCTACGTTTGGAGTGCGACTATGTATCCTTCACTACGCCACAAGTGGAGACACGTCTGATTGCGCCCCACACGCTGGTCTACACCGGCATGCGCTGGCATGTGCGGGCTTACTGCGAGAAGAATCGCGCGTACCGGGACTTCGTGCTCAGCCGGTTTCGCGGCGTGCCAGAGCTGATCGAAGATGTGTCAGCGAACGGACGGGAGGAGGACGTGGGCTGGAATACCCCGGTTCAGGTCATTATCGAACCGGACACCCGCCTCAAGCCGGAGCAACGCGCGATCATCGAAACCGACTTCGGCATGCGTAACGGCCGCTTGGTGATTGAGACCCAAGGCGCCCTGGTGCAATACGTGTTGCAGCGCTATCAGATTGACCCGACCAAGGTGCATGCCAAGGCCAGCGCGCAGCAGATCATTGTAGCCAACCTGGATGACCTCCAAGACTGGTTGTACAGCTAACGACGATCAACTCGCCCCGCCGCCATAAGCCAGCCGCGCGAGCCCCCACATGGCCAGCAGCAGAGTGGTCAGGATGATGTAGTCGGTCAGCGAAGCGAGCAGCAGCATGAGCAACCTCCTCTAATCAGGCACTGGCTCGACCTTACGCCGTTTCACCCGCATAAAACGACCTGTAAAGCTTTCGCATGTAAACAAATGGGACAGATCAATCGGCAGCCGATGTGTCCGGCCTCTGGCTAGGCCGGCCTACCTCAGATCCCCGCCCAGACACGACCGGACTCAACAATGTCGATGAAGCACTGCGCCTCAAACCCGTCCGGATAGAGCGAGTGCTTGGCCGCCCCATCGGGCGTCAGGGTCAGCAGGTGCGCCTCGTCCCGCAATGCCACCAGCAGTGCCTCGAGCGACACCACCAGACAACCGTCCACGCGCTGTTGGTCGAGCTCTATCGAGGTATCCACGATCCAGGTATGGATCTGCGCCTCCGGCACCTCGCGCGGGCACCCCAGCTGGCCACGCAGGCCCGCATCCACTGCCAACGCCGCCACCACCGCCGCGCGCTTGCGGCAAATCTGAAGCGCTGCCTTGCGCAACGTCGACGTGCGATGCAGCCAGATTTCATGAGGGGTGGAGCGGATGTAACCGGACTTCAGCTCGATCACCAAGAACCGACCATCGCGATAACCAATCAGATCCACCTCACCGGCATCGCCCTCGTCCGACCGGGCCGGCTGATAGCCAACGACCACCGCAAAACCGCGTTGGCGCAGTTGCTCGGCCAGGCGAAGCTCGACGCGACGCGTCTCGTCGTTGACCTCGGGCCGACGCCCGCGCACCCGCCGCAGGGTGTTGACCGCAGCGGTCAGGTTGTTCTGCTGCGCGACGATCCAGGGAAATTGAAAGCTGAAGCGTCCGAGCTTGTAGAACGGCATTTCATACAATCGGGGAGTTGGAGGCTCGACCTCCGCCGTCAACTGCCTAGCCAAAGTCTTGAGCTCTGTCGTCCAGAAGTCGACGATACCGCTGGCCACTCGCTCACTCCCGGTAGGGTACTGCGCGCACACCGTCCACCCGACGATGCGTCTGGCATTCTCGCCCTCTCCTGACCAGGTCATAGGCAGACGATTCTCGCCCGTCCTCATGCCATCAAATGCCAAACGCCCCAGCGCTTGCAGCACCGAACCGGAGGCTTGGTAGTGCGCCCTGAAGGGCGCCAGGTACTCACTCTCAAAGAACGCCGAGGTCAGCTCACTCGCCAGCAACAGTTGCAACAGCGGTACCACCGTCCCGTCCGGCGCCGTCACCTGGTCGTCGAGACCGTAGACCTCTTGCAACTGACACAGACTCCGCAGCGCTTTGACATACGCCAGTTGGTTACGCGCGTGGTTCTCGGCGCGCCCAATCTGCTCCTCCGCCAGCCCCCGCTGGACGAACGCCTCAGTCCCGCGATACATCCAGTACGCCCACAGGGCATCGGCTTTGCGCTGCGTCAAACGCCACCGCTCACTTCCCGCTGTCGTCTCGTTGAACAGCACGGGCTCGCCGGGCACGAGCTGATAGCGGCACTCCGGGTCGAAGCAGAACCAGTCGATGCTGCCTTCGTAATCCAGCCGTTCCTGAGTCGCGGCAATCAGCGCCCGCAGGTCTTCGCAGAAGCGCTCGCACTGAAAGCGTTCGCCAAGGTTGTCCGGGGCGGGAAACAGCAGGGGGGCTAGGTGTTGTCCCAGGGAGGCCGCCAGCCGCGCCTCGCTCAGGTTGAAGCCGTCCTCGGCGCAACTGATGAGCTTTCGCTGGATGATGCGGTGGTAGACGGCCCAGCGCTGCCCGGCACGCTCCCCCTGATCCACCTCGCGCAAGTGCTCATAGGCCAGCACGCTCAGATAGCCCAACAACTCCAGCAGGCTCAGCCCGGACAGTCGCGCGTCCACGGTCTCAATGATGGCATCGAAGGGTTGGAGCTGAGCCAGCAAGCGGTTACACACGCCAATGAAAACGCCCCACTCCGGATCTGACCCCATCTGATCGCACACCTGCTGCCACAGGGGCGACTGCGCACGGGTAAACAGCTTGGCATGGCGAATGGCCCAGCGCAGCAGCTCGGGCGTTTCCACGGCCAGCGTTGTCACGCATTCGGTGAACGCCGGCTCGTCGTGCCACAGCACGCGACTGAGTGTGACTGCCGCCCACTTGGACTCGCGCAGGGCCTGGAACTCGCGCCAGAAGCCGGCATTCAGCAAGGCTGTGGCACGCCCCCGCGAACTTAATCCCTTGATCGACGGCTTCTGATCGAGAAAGGCATGAAAGCACGTATCGACCGCCTCGGACGCCGTCATTCCCACCAGGGACTGCTGATACAGCTCCCGGTAGTACTGCGAACAGCGTTCGATCTTCCGCTCTAATTCCATTGTGGACACCGATAGTTCTCGTCACTGAAGGCGTTGATGGGGCAACCGGTGCTCCGCTGCGCTTACATGTTGCTAGTCGAACTGAAGCGTTATTCCAGAGAACTGTGGCCAGATACGTTGGCCCACACTATCCCCTTAAAATGGCTTGACGCCGGCGCTGCGCATCTCGCCATGATGAAGACACACAAGCATAACAACCCCCCTCAACAGCCCCACTATGCGCCTGCACTATCAACTCAACGGCAAACGATGCCATTTTCACTTTGCCATGTCCGGCATTTACCATGAACTGGACGATCTCCTCGCCCTACTCGCCCCCTCCAAGGCCCACGAGCTCAGGCTGCAAGCCGAATGCGCGCCAGCCTGCGTCTACCTGCCCAAAGTGACACCGCCATCCGCCAATAGTCGCTTTATGGCGTGCATAGCCGACAACCTGCTGAAATTCGTCAAGGCCCAAGCCCTTGAAACGGGTGCATTACCCAAGCGCCAAGCTGACCCGCTGTTTGAGCAGATCAAACTGTTGCGCCTCGAACGAATCCTGGAAGCCCTCTTTCCGGACTTATCGAGTTACCCACCCGGCCAAACCTTGCTGCATCCGCTGACCTGCAAGGTCTTGGGCACCACCCTCGCCATCCTGAAGGTGCTGACACTGACCGGCCTGATGCAGGGCCAAGAACGGGCGAGCTGGCAGCAATTGAATGACTGGCTGCCGGAACAAACGGCGCCGATGCAGACCCGCCACTTGATCGCCCTGATCACCTTGATTGGCAGTGACTGCGGACGCGATAAACACTTCCCCACGTCAGACCCGTGGCAGCGGCTCACCATCGAGCTTCTGGACACGCTTGGCAACAGCGAGGCGCCTCGGTCTGCCCGCCTCCCCATCGTCCTGGAGCGGCTGAAACAACAGCTCAAGGCCCTCACGCCCTCGGGTTCCCGATCCGCGCCAGGGTGTGATTTGTGAACAGATCGGGGCCGCCGCCTCCATAGGTGGGGATTCGCGCTGCCGGCAACACGCCACAGCGCGCCCCTCACTCGAACGAGCCCGCAAGGCCAGGGGGCCACCGCGAGCGGGCATTCAACCCGGGCAGCAACCGGCCGGCGCGCCGGCCCGACTAGCCCACGCCGGCAACAAATCAGCGACAGCGACCGTGGCGTGCGGTACGCGTGGTCGCGCCTGCGGTCAGGCACGCGCCTTCCGCACTCTCAGCTGCCAGCACGCCGCTCCCGGGCAAGGATTGCCCGCAGATCCAGAATCTCGTTCTGCAACTCCTCGACCAGGGTTTCGAAGACCGTATCCTTCATCGAGGAGAGCACGTCATACCACGCCTCGGGGTCATAATGGGCGGCCGCCACATAGAGACTGACGTCCTGTTTGTCATGGGGAATGAACCGCAGACACGCTGTGTTCTGCTCGACAGCCCGGATCAGCACCTCATGCTCCACCTCGACATATTCCACCACCTCCGGCACCGACTCGATCATCGACATGATCCACGCCTCGGTGAAAATCTCTGGCGGCAGAAAGCGCATCAAGCAGACGTCGTCAGCCACAGCCAATTTGGCCACCCTCGCCACAATCGGCGTGGTGTCGATGCCGTATTCGTCCAGGCGAACCGTGGTTTGCTGAGCCAGGTAGGTCAGGAACCCTTCCGCCACCGGTACCACCCAATGCTCGCCTGGCGCCATCGCGCGCAGGGTGACGCTGACCGCGCCCGACTCACATGCCGGGCGAAAGCGCTCGAGCTGTGTGGCCTGCACCGCCATGCTGCGGCACCAGGCACAGCAACCGTTTTGCGCCAATGCATCAGGGAAGGCCTGCGTAAAGGCCAAGGCGTACAGCTCCGCCAGGGTACGCTCCGGATGGGCGTCGGACTGGAAAAGGTGCAAATCGGTCAATGTGTCCATGCACAACCTTCCTCCACCAGCCAGTGACCAACGTTACCCAACGGACGACTCCCAACCATGCACAACATGACTGGGCCCGAACGGCCACTTGGCTGTACGTCAGCGCAGCGGCCCTCGGCCACCGCGCGAACCCACACCTGATCAATCATCATCTCACCCTCCTCAGTAGGGCCAAAGGTCACCCCAAGCACCAGGGGGCTAAGGCATATTTAAATAGCTCATGGAATCCATATCAATTGACAAAATTCTCTTAGCTATAAATAATCATACAACAAGGCTCAGGACAGCGCGCTGGAACAACTACCGCCGCCTGCCTGCGCAGGCCATATGCCAAAAACGCGTGGTTCACCCGCGCAGCCCATCCCCCACTGAACAGGAGCCAATGCCATGACCCCCTATCCCCCTTCATGAGGACAAGACCATGGCATCTGTAGTGGTCAAGTTTTGGTGGACACCGGGATAAGGGATTTCAGGTAGTGGCCTTCTCGTAGTCGGCTGGCGATCGATAGCCGAGGGTGGAGTGCAGCCGGTGGGTGTTGTAG